>NZ_CP046509.1:0-300000 GCF_009738185.1 Erwinia sorbitola
TCGACGAATGCAGACGATCCTGAATGCCTTTTGCTCAGGGTGGCGTAAACTTATCCCCGCTGTACATGCCTGTGGATAAATTGGATCATTACTGTGTAGAAAGTGAAGATCTCTGCTGCGCTTTACGCTATGATCCGCCCTTCCGCTAACGATCCTCCGGGTCGATCCTACCCCTAAAGCATTAGATTTGCCGGGGACGGGCGGAGTAACCGTGGATAGCGGTTCGCATGTGTCTCATCGGCATGCGTCAACAATGATGAAATTATCGCTTCAGCGCTTTTATTTCTTATCGAATTTTTTCGAGTGGAGTCCGCCGTGTCACTTACGCTTTGGCAACAGTGTCTTGCCCGCCTGCAGGATGAGCTACCTGCCACAGAATTCAGCATGTGGCTGCGCCCCTTGCAGGCCGAATTGAATGACAATACGCTGGCCTTGTATGCACCAAACCGTTTTGTACTCGATTGGGTTCGGGATAAATACCTGAATAATATCAATGCCCTGCTAAATGAATTCTGCGGGTCGAATGCGCCTTTACTGCGTTTTGAAGTGGGCAGCAAACCGGTTGCGCAGACCATCAGCCAGCCGGCGATGGCTACGGCACATGCCAGCTCGCCAGGTATTATCAGCCGCCCGGCGCCAATGCGCCCAAGCTGGGATAACATGCCGGCACCCGCAGAGCTGTCTTACCGCTCAAATGTGAACACCAAGCACAATTTCGACAACTTCGTTGAGGGTAAATCAAACCAGTTGGCACGTGCGGCGGCACGTCAGGTGGCTGATAACCCGGGCGGAGCCTATAACCCCTTATTCCTTTATGGCGGGACGGGTCTCGGTAAAACGCACCTGCTGCACGCGGTAGGTAACGGGATCATGGCGCGCAAGCCAAACGCGAAAGTGGTGTATATGCACTCCGAGCGCTTTGTGCAGGATATGGTAAAGGCGCTTCAGAACAACGCAATTGAAGAGTTTAAACGTTACTATCGCTCAGTTGACGCATTGTTAATCGATGATATTCAGTTCTTTGCCAATAAAGAGCGATCGCAGGAGGAGTTTTTCCACACCTTTAATGCGCTGCTGGAAGGTAATCAGCAGATCATTTTGACCTCGGATCGTTATCCGAAAGAGATCAACGGAGTGGAAGATCGTCTGAAATCACGCTTTGGCTGGGGCCTGACGGTGGCGATCGAGCCGCCTGAGCTGGAAACCCGCGTAGCGATCCTGATGAAAAAAGCAGATGAAAACGACATTCGCCTGCCGGGTGAAGTGGCGTTCTTTATTGCCAAACGTCTGCGCTCTAACGTGCGTGAGCTTGAAGGTGCGTTGAACCGTGTAATCGCCAACGCTAACTTTACCGGCCGTGCTATCACGATCGATTTTGTGCGCGAAGCATTACGCGACCTGCTGGCATTGCAGGAGAAGCTGGTAACCATCGATAATATTCAGAAGACCGTTGCTGAGTATTATAAAATTAAAGTTGCCGATCTGCTGTCGAAGCGACGCTCCCGATCGGTTGCCCGCCCGCGTCAAATGGCGATGGCGATGGCCAAGGAGCTGACCAACCACAGCCTGCCGGAAATCGGTGATGCTTTCGGGGGTCGTGACCACACTACAGTGCTACATGCCTGCCGCAAAATCGAGCAGTTGCGTGAAGAGAGTCATGACATTAAAGAAGATTTCTCAAATCTAATCAGAACATTATCTTCCTGACTATGAAATTTATTGTAGAACGTGAGCGTTTACTCAAGCCGTTACAGCAAGTTAGCAGCCCATTAGGCGGTCGTCCGACGCTGCCCATTCTCGGCAACCTGTTATTGCAGGTTAATGAAGGTACGCTGCTGCTGACAGGCACCGATCTGGAAATGGAAATGGTTGCCCGCGTTGCGCTGACGCAAGACCACGAGCCAGGTGCCACCACCGTACCCGCGCGAAAATTCTTTGATATCTGCCGTGGTCTGCCGGAAGGCGCTGAGATCACGGTGATTCTGGATGGCGAAAGAATGCTGGTGCGCTCAGGCCGCAGCCGTTTCTCGCTCTCCACGCTGCCTGCCAGCGACTTCCCGAATCTGGATGACTGGCAGAGCGAGGTTGAATTTACCCTGCCACAGGCGACAATGAAGCGTCTGATAGAGGCCACGCAGTTCTCAATGGCGCATCAGGACGTGCGTTATTATCTGAACGGTATGCTGTTTGAGACAGAAGGCGAAGAGCTGCGCACGGTGGCTACCGATGGTCACCGCCTGGCGGTTTGTTCAATGCCGGTGGGCCAGCAGTTGCCAAGCCATTCGGTGATCGTTCCGCGTAAAGGGGTCATTGAGCTGGTGCGTCTGCTGGACGGTGGTGATACGCCATTGCAGGTGCAGATAGGCAGTAACAATATCCGCGCACATGTGGGTGACTTTATTTTCACCTCAAAGCTGGTTGATGGTCGTTTCCCGGATTATCGCCGTGTATTGCCGAAGAATCCGGATAAAACCCTCGACGCAGGCTGTGATTTGCTGAAGCAGGCATTTGCCCGGGCAGCGATCCTCTCGAATGAGAAGTTCCGTGGAGTTCGCCTCTATATCAGTGAAAATCAGTTGAAAATCACTGCAAATAACCCGGAACAGGAAGAAGCGGAAGAGATACTCGATGTGACCTATGGTGGCACCGATCTTGAAATCGGCTTCAACGTAAGCTATGTACTGGATGTTCTGAACGCGCTGAAGTGCGAGAACGTGCGGCTGCTGCTCACCGATTCGGTTTCCAGCGTACAGATTGAAGATGCGGCAAGTCAAAGCGCTGCCTACGTCGTCATGCCGATGAGGCTTTGATATATCGGGCTAACTTGCTTGCCATTTTGCCCCCGGGCAGTGCTCGCCATCCTCTCGTAATTCAGTACGCTGCGGTGGCTGTGCACTGGCCGTTAGCAAACTGCCTGCGCCGTTGACGCCCTGGCTGGTAGCGAAAAGCAAAAATCCTCTGGTTCACTGTTCGCGGAATAACTTCTTTATGGCTTTAACCCGCCTGCTTATCAAAAACTTCCGTAATATCGAAAACGCGGATTTGGCACTTGCCCCCGGATTTAACTTTCTGGTTGGGCCGAACGGCAGCGGTAAAACCAGCGTGCTGGAAGCGATTTACACCCTCGGCCATGGCCGCGCCTTCCGCAGTTTGCAGGCGGGCAGAGTCATTCGTCACGAGCAGGATGCCTTTGTACTGCATGGGCGCATTGCCGGGGCGGAAAGAGAAGTGTCAGTGGGGCTGACGAAAAACCGCGTCGGTGACAGCCGGGTGCGGGTAGACGGCAGCGACGGCCATAAAGTGGCCGAACTGGCGCAGATGCTGCCAATGCAGCTGATCACGCCGGAAGGTTTTACCCTGCTGAACGGTGGGCCGAAATATCGGCGCGCCTATATAGACTGGGGCTGCTTTCACAATGAACCGGGTTTTTTCATCGCCTGGAGCAACCTTAAGCGCCTGTTGAAACAGCGTAATGCTGCTCTGCGTCAGGTCTCGCGCTATCAGCAGATCCGCGCCTGGGATCAGGAACTGGCACCGCTGGCCGAACAAATAAGCCAGTGGCGTGCGGCCTACAGCGAGGCGATAGCGGCGGATATTAATGCCACCTGCGCGCAGTTTTTGCCGGAGTTCCAGCTGAGTTTCTCTTATCAACGCGGCTGGGACAAAGAGAGTGATTATGCCGAACTGCTCGAACGTCAGTTTGAGCGCGATCGCGCATTAACCTATACCGCCAGCGGTCCTCACAAAGCGGATTTTCGAATTCGCGCAGAGGGAACGCCGGTGGAAGATTTGCTATCACGCGGCCAGTTAAAGCTGCTGATGTGCGCCCTGAGGCTGGCGCAGGGTGAGTTTCTCACCCGACAGAACGGGCGACGTTGCCTGTATCTGATAGATGATTTTGCCTCTGAGCTGGACGAAACGCGTCGCCACCTGCTGGCTGCGCGTTTAAAAGCCACTCAGGCCCAGGTTTTTGTCAGTGCCATAGCATTCGAGCATGTCTTCGATATGACTGATGAAAAGGGCAAGATGTTCACTGTAGAACAAGGTAAAATAGTGGTTCAACCTGAAGATTAAACGAGCGAGAAAAGTTGATGTCGAATTCTTATGACTCTTCCAGTATCAAAGTTCTCAAGGGGCTGGATGCGGTACGCAAGCGCCCGGGTATGTATATCGGCGATACGGATGACGGTACCGGTCTGCATCACATGGTATTTGAGGTCGTGGATAACGCCATTGACGAAGCACTCGCCGGTCACTGCTCCGATATTGTTGTCACTATTCATGCAGATAACTCTGTGTCAGTACAGGATGACGGACGCGGTATTCCAACCGGTATCCATGAAGAAGAAGGCATTTCTGCCGCTGAAGTAATCATGACCGTGCTGCATGCGGGCGGTAAATTCGACGATAACTCGTATAAAGTTTCCGGCGGCCTGCACGGCGTTGGTGTTTCCGTGGTTAACGCCCTGTCGGAAAAGCTGGAACTGACTATTCGTCGTGATGGTAAAGTACATCAGCAGATCTACGTTCACGGCGTGCCTCAGGCCCCGCTGGCGGTTAGCGGTGAAACCGAGCTGACCGGTACACGCGTGCGTTTCTGGCCAAGCCATCAGACCTTTACCAATGTCAGAGAGTTTGAGTACGAAATTCTGGCAAAGCGCCTGCGTGAGCTGTCATTCCTGAACTCTGGTGTTTCCATCAGACTGGAAGATAAGCGCGATGGTAAAAGCGACCACTACCACTATGAAGGTGGTATCAAAGCGTTTGTTGAGTATCTGAATAAGAACAAAACCCCGATCCACCCGAATGTGTTCTATTTCTCCACTGAGAAAGACGGCATTGGTGTGGAAGTGGCGCTTCAGTGGAACGATGGTTTCCAGGAAAACATCTACTGCTTTACCAACAACATTCCTCAGCGTGATGGTGGTACTCACCTCGTCGGTTTCCGTACCGCGATGACCCGTACCCTGAATGCTTATATGGACAAAGAAGGCTACAGCAAAAAAGCCAAAGTCAGCGCCACCGGTGACGATGCGCGCGAAGGCCTGATTGCTGTTGTCTCAGTGAAAGTTCCGGATCCGAAGTTCTCCTCACAGACCAAAGACAAACTGGTCTCTTCTGAGGTGAAAACGGCGGTTGAGCAGCAGATGAACGAACGACTGGCTGAGTATCTGCTGGAACATCCGGGCGATGCCAAAATCGTTGTGGGTAAGATCATTGATGCAGCCCGTGCCCGTGAAGCGGCGCGTCGCGCACGTGAAATGACCCGTCGTAAAGGTGCGCTGGATCTGGCTGGCCTGCCAGGTAAACTGGCTGACTGTCAGGAACGCGACCCGGCACTCTCTGAAATCTACCTGGTGGAAGGGGACTCTGCGGGCGGCTCTGCCAAGCAGGGGCGTAACCGTAAAAACCAGGCAATCCTGCCGCTGAAAGGTAAAATCCTTAACGTGGAGAAAGCGCGCTTCGACAAGATGCTTGCTTCGCAGGAAGTGGCAACGCTTATCACCGCGCTGGGCTGCGGCATTGGCCGTGACGAATACAACCCGGACAAACTGCGTTATCACAGCATCATCATCATGACCGATGCGGACGTCGATGGTTCGCATATCCGTACGCTGCTGCTGACCTTCTTCTATCGTCAGATGCCAGAAATCATCGAACGCGGCCATGTGTATATCGCACAGCCGCCGCTGTATAAGGTGAAAAAAGGTAAGCAGGAGCAGTACATCAAAGATGATGACGCAATGGATCAGTACCAGATCTCCATCGCACTTGATGGTGCGACGCTGCACGCTAACGCCAGCGCTCCGGCACTGGGCGGTAAGCCGCTGGAAGACCTGGTATCAGAGTTCAACAGCACGCGTAAGATGATCAAACGTATGGAGCGCCGTTATCCGGTCGCCCTGCTGAATGCGCTGATCTACCATCCGACGCTGACTGAACTGGCCGCTGAAGCGCCGGTGCAGGAGTGGATGGACGGGCTGGTGAAATATCTTAACGACAACGACCAGCACGGCAGCAGCTACAGCGGTCTGGTACGTGAAAACCGCGAACTGCACATTTTTGAGCCAGTGCTGCGCATCCGTACTCACGGTGTGGATACCGATTACGCGCTGGATACTGATTTTATGCTCGGCGGCGAATACCGTAAAATCTGTGGCCTGGGTGAAAGCCTGCGTGGTCTGATCGAAGAAGATGCGTTTATCGAACGTGGCGAACGTCGCCAGCCGATTGACAGCTTCGAGCAGGCAATGGAGTGGCTGGTGAAAGAGTCACGCCGTGGTCTGACGGTTCAGCGCTATAAAGGACTGGGCGAAATGAACCCGGATCAGCTGTGGGAAACCACCATGGATCCGGACAGTCGTCGTATGCTGCGCGTTACCATTCGTGATGCAGTCGCTGCTGACCAGCTGTTCACTACCCTGATGGGCGATGCGGTGGAACCACGCCGTGCCTTTATCGAAGAGAACGCCCTGCGCGCGGCGAACATCGATATTTAATCGTCAGTGACGGTATCATCAGAGAAAGCAGACCTTCGGGTCTGCTTTTTTTTCGTCCGCGATCCTTAATAACCCCCCTTATGCTTAGTGCATCAATACTGTTCAACCGTAAACTGCTGGCTGGCATCAACTGCCGTTTTTACTTCACTCTGCAAGAATCGTATCAGCGATGAACTGGATTGCAGCACCTCGGTTTCATACAGCGCGGCGGCCATCTTTTGGCGATCAGCCTGTTTAACATCGTTTTCCAGAGCCTGTTTAAACACCTGTTCAATATTTTTTTTGTTAAACTGGTAGGCGAAGTCAATGTCTGGTACCAGACTGAAATCCGGCTCATACCTTCTATGTTCGCCGCTATTGATCTCTAGCCGAAGAATAGGTTTTTCGGTTAAAAGGAAATCGAACAGAATAGATGAGTAATCTGTGATCAATAAATCAAATTTATTTAAATGAGGGTAGATATCTAATGAAGCATTGAGGAATGTTATATTTCCTGGGAGTTTTCTTGTCTTGTCATCATTAATAATCATTGGGTGTGATTTAATAAATAGTTCCGCATTGTTTTTTTTACACAATATAGCCACCTTCTTCAGAAAATCGGGATCTGAAGTAATCAAATTCGACTCTTCACGCTGCCAGGTCGGGGCGAAAAAAACCTTTTTCAGCGTGCTGTTTTCCAGTGTTTTCAACACCGAAGGTGGCAGCTCACTGCCTATTAACTCATGCTCAGTGGCTGGCCTTTTGATCACTTCATTGCGTGGGTAGCCCGCTCTGACAATGCGTTTACAGCCAAAAAAGGCGTTAAAGTGGCGATCAAGGTGTGATGAAGTACTTAATATGCAGTCTGCTTGTGATGCAAAGTCAACTGACCTGCGGAAGTCATAATCCATTAAATTCAGATGTGGCGTTAAAGTTAATAAGAGATGTTTAACTGAAACGCCATGCCATAGCTGAAAGTGTTTCGCTCCCTGAAGGGCTGAAAATATCTCTTCACTACCATATAAACTCTGTGATGGATTAACAGAAAACAGTGCCACAGCGGCAGATAAAAATAAATTGATTGTTTCCTGGAATGTATCATTACTAATGAGGTGGCAGGGGAGGTTTTTTTCTTTTAACGTTGCTATTAAAGTTTCCTCACAGCTACACCATATGCATTGAAAGTCAGATTGTTCTTCCAGAGCCTTCAGATATAAGTATTTCGTGTTGTCACTAAAAGTCTCTCGCCCAAAAAAAAGCACGATTTTCTTTTTAACGGTCTTTTTAGAGATGTTGCTTATGCGAAGATAAAATTCATGGTTCATAACTATCCCGGGATTTAAACGTTAAGGTTAACCAGGAAAAGCGACCCAAAGAGGTAGAAAATTAAGCCTGCTGAAGTTTTTTTTGCATAGTCTGCCGTCTGTCTCACCTGTAATTGGCGCTGTCTGTGGATAACCTTTTGGTTTCTCTTCCGTTTGCTTCCGTTTTTACCCGTGCGCTATGACCGCTATCACTTTTAAACTATCCGTGCTCCCTTAGGCTACTCCTTAGCAAGAGGTCACTATGTATCTGGAACAACGGCGTAACAGCATTCTTGATTATCTCGACCAGCATGACAGCCTGAGCGTTGCCTGGCTTGCCACCGCGTTTAGCGTCTCTAAAGAGACTATCCGGAGCGATCTGGCGGCACTGGCAACGCAGGGGATGATCCAGCGCTGTCATGGTGGAGCGATGGTAATACGTCGCAACCTGCAGGCAAAACTGATTTCGGAAACCGGCGGCAACTTTGAGGTGCTGTTGCAGCGGCTGGAGGGCCAGCGTCAGCGGTCGGCACCGCGTGATAGCACCCGGACTAAGGGCCGGGTATGTATTCTCGGTTCATTTAACGTCGATATCGTGGCGAAAGTGGCGCGCTTTCCGAAAGGAGGGGAGTCGCTGCTGGCACTGGGGAGCACCCTGGGGCCGGGAGGAAAAGGGGCAAACCAGGCAATGGCAGCCAGCCGCGCCGGGGCGCGCGTGCACTTTGTCTCTAAAGTGGGCACCGATCAGTTCAGCCAGTTCGCTTTCGACCATCTGTCGGCGTCTGATATTCACTCTTTCAGGCTGTATCAAAGTGAAGTGGAGCCAACGGGTAACGCGATTATCTATGTGTCGCAGCAGGATGGCGAAAACATGATCGCTATCTATTCCGGCGCGAACAAAACCCTGACGGATGGGGAAGTGGCGGAGATGACCCACGAACTGGCCGCATCTGATGTGCTGCTGGTGCAGCTGGAAAACAATTTTTCCGCAACGCTGAATGCCATGAAACTGGCCACCACCCTCGGCGTGCGCGTGATTATGAATCCGGCACCCTTCTCAGCAGATGCGCTGGCGTGCCTGCAATATGTGGATGTACTTACGCCAAATGAAACCGAGGCCTCGCTGCTCTCAGGGGTGGAGGTTAATGACCTCGACAGTGCGAAAGAAGCGGCCCTGGCGATAGTGCGGCAGGGCGCAAAGCGGGTAATTATCACCATGAGTTCACGCGGCGCGCTGATCCTTGAGAACGGGCAGTTTCAGCATATTGCCGCGTTTCCGGCACTCAGCGTAGATACCACCGGTGCCGGCGATGCCTTTAACGGTGCTTTCGCTGCGGCCCTGGCGAACGGACAAACTATTGCGCAGGCGGCCACCTATGCCGCGGCGTTTGCTTCACTGGCGGTAGAACGCGAAGGGGCATCAAATATGCCCGATCACCCTCAGGTGGTTGCGCGACTGGCGCAGCGCTAAAGCCGACTGACTTTTATGCAGCATTGCTGCTTCAGGAGATCCAAATGAAGAAGATTGAAGGCATTGTTCCGGTCATGCTAACGCCGTTTACCCCTGACAACCAGATTGACTACCCGGGCCTTGAGCGGCTGATTAACTGGTATCTGACGCAGGGCGTGGATGCACTGTTTGCCGTTTGCCAGTCAAGTGAGATGCAGTTCCTGACTCTGAGCGAGCGCGTGGATCTGGCGAAGTTTGTGGTGGAAAAAGTGCAGGGGCGTGTGCCGGTTATCGCTTCCGGTCATATCAGCGATGCGCTGGATGCGCAGATTGAAGAACTGAGCGCAATGGCGTATACCGGCATCGATGCCCTGGTGCTGGTGACCAACCATCTGGATCCGAAAAATGAGGGCAGCGAGGTCTTCTTCTCCACGCTGAATGCGTTGCTGGAGGCGCTGCCGGTCAGTATGCCGCTGGGTCTGTATGAGTGCCCTGCGCCATATCGTCGTCTGCTGACCGATGAAGAGTTCAGCTTCTGTGCCAACAGCGGGCGCTTTGTGGTGCTGAAGGACGTGAGCTGCGACCTGCCAACCGTGCAGCGCCGCGTGAAACTGGCCGAAGGCACGCCGTTCAATATTATTAATGCCAACGCCGCCATTGCCTGGCCAGCCATTCAGTCCGGCTCAAAAGGGTTCAGCGGGGTATTTACCAACTTCCATCCTGAGCTGTATCACTGGCTCTACCATCACGGCGCAGAGCAGCCTGAGAAAGCCCAGGAGCTGTCGCTGTTCCTGTCGCTGTCTGCGGTAACCGAAACCCTCGGCTACCCGAAAAACGCCAAAGTTTATCACCAGCAGCTCGGAACCTTCAGCAGCGAGTTCTGCCGCGTCAACAAAGATAATGTGCTGGAAAAATTCTGGGGCCTTAGCGTACTGCTGGATCAAATCCGGCAGGGTACTGCGCTGTGGCAAAAGAAAATCGCGGGCTAACCTTCGCGCCGGGCAGCGCTACCAGGGCTGCCCGCTGTACCTCACAACCCGCTAATTAAATAACAATACGGGAATTACCATTATGATTTTTTGCGATCGCAACGACTGGGCGAGGGAGAGTCATACCCTGCATCCGGTGATTAACCAGGCTGTGGAATGGATTATCAAAACGGATTTTTCAACGCTTGAACCCGGTAAGTTCGAGATTCTGCCCGATAACAAAATGTTCTGCCTCTATCAGACAATGGAAACCGTTCCGGCCAGCGAGATGCGCGCCGAATCGCATTTTCAGTATGCTGATATTCAGTATCTGCTCTCCGGTGAAGAGACCATCGGCGTGGCGCGTGCGCATCCCGATCATGTAGTGGTCGACGATCGCGCAGCGCAGCACGATATTGTTTTCTATCAGCACACCCATAATGAATCGATGATTGCGCTGGAAGCTGACACTTTTGTGGTGCTGTTTCCCCATGATGTTCATCGCCCCTGTTGCCAGACCCACGGTGTTTCCCGCATCCGCAAAGCGGTTATAAAAATCCACCTGAGCCTGTTTACTGACGAGAAATCATCATGAAAGACACCTCTGTTACTGCCACCGGCGCACAGCCGCTGACCGCTAACCCGCCGCAGATCTCGCGCCTGCGCTGGGGCATTATTCTGATCCTGCTGCTGGCTGCGGTGGTGAACTACCTTGACCGCGCCAACCTCAGTATCGCCAATACCACCATCGCCGCTGAATTCGGTTTCTCGCAGACGGAGATGGGGCTGCTGCTCTCCGCCTTCCTCTGGCCCTATGCGCTGGCAAATCTGCCTGCGGGCTGGCTGGTGGATAAATTCGGCCCCAAACGGATGTTCTCCTGGGCGCTGGGGCTGTGGTCGGGCTTCACCTTCCTTGCTGCCTTTGTAAACAGCTACTCGGTGTTTTATGGCCTGCGCATGCTGCTGGGGATCTCCGAATCGCCGTTCTTTACCTCGGGCATTAAGATCACCCATCGCTGGTTTGGCGATAAAGAGCGCGGCCTGCCGACGTCGATCATCAATACCGGCTCGCAGATTGCTAACGCCGTAGCACCGCCAATCCTGACCGTGCTGCTGCTGAGTTTCGGCTGGCGCGGCATGTTTATGGCAATTGGGCTGATGGGCCTGCCGCTGATGCTGGCATGGTGGAAATTCTACCGCGACCCGGACGCTCGCGAAGATGCGCTGATTCATGCCGGTCACCGTAGCGTGACCGCTGCGGGGGAAAAACAGGTAAAAACCAGCTGGGGCGCCCTGTTTAAGCATCGCACTACCTGGTTTATGGTGATCGGCAACTTCTCAATAATGTTCACCATTTGGGTCTATCTTACCTGGCTGCCAAGCTATCTGGAGAAATCACTCGGTTTCAGCCTGAAGCAGACCGGCTGGATCGCCTCGATTCCTTTCTTTGCCGGGATTCTCGGCGTGCTGGTGGGGGGAATGCTCTCCGACAAACTGGTACGCAGCGGGATGAAAGCAATTCATGCACGTAAGATACCGATTGTTGCCGGTGCAGCGCTGGCAGCCTGCTTTGTGGCGCCAATTCCCTTCGTGGACAGCACGCCGCTGGCAATTACTCTGCTTTCGCTGGGCTATTTCTGTTCACAGATGCCGCAGGGCGCTATCTGGACGCTGGCAACCGATATTGCACCGAAAGATCAGGTTGCTTCGCTGGGGGCGATTCAGAACTTCGGCGGCTTCCTCGGTGCGGCAATGGCACCGATTGTCACCGGGGTGATTCTGGATATGACCGGTAAATTTACCAATGTGTTCCTGCTGGGGGCCGGGTTACTGATGCTGGGTGCTATCAGCTACGGCTTCTTTGTGAATAAACCGCTGGCGACGCGTCACTGATAAGCGCGGTACCGTTCATTCGGTTATCAGGCTGGTCTTCGTGAACTGAATCGCGCTAGCATGGTAACAAACTGTTAGCTAACGAGGGTGGTATGGCGATTAAACTGATTGCGATTGATATGGACGGCACGCTGCTGAACCCGCAGCACGAGATTACGCCGCGAGTTAAACAGGCCATTCAGGCGGCACGCGACAAAGGCGTGGCGGTGGTGCTGGCAACAGGCCGGCCTTTTATCGGTATCCAGCGCTACCTGGAAGAGCTGGGTCTGCGACAGGAAGGCCAGTATTGCATCAGCAATAATGGTGCGCTGGTACAAAAAGCCGATACCGGTGAGTGCGTGGCGGAAGTGGCGGTCAGCTTTGACGACTATCTTTATTACGAGCAGATGGCGCGCGATCTCGGGGTACATTTTCAGGCGCTGACGCAGACTCATCTGTATACCGCCAATAAAGATATCAGCCGCTACACCATTCATGAAGCCAGTCTGACCGGCATCCCGCTGCGTTATCGCCCGGTGGAAGAGATGGATGCGTCCATGACCTTCCCGAAGATAATGATGATTGATGAGCCGGAACTGCTGGATGCTGCGATTGCCCGGATCCCTGAGGAGGCGCGTTCGCGCAATACCCTGCTGAAAAGCTCGCCTTATTTCCTGGAGATTTTGAATAAACAGGTGAATAAAGGGGCCGGGGTAAAAGCGCTGACCGATCTGCTTGGTTTGCAGCCAGAGGAGGTCATGGCGCTGGGCGACCAGGAAAATGACCTCGCGATGCTGGAATTTGCCGGTACCGGCGTGGCAATGGGCAACGGTATCGACTCCGTGAAAGCCATTGCGCAGTTTGTCACTAAATCCAACCGTGAAGATGGCGTTGCTGTCGCCATTGAGAAATTTGTCCTGTAATTTTCCCCTGCCCGACAGACGGCGGATACCCTAAATCCGCCGAATGCATTACCCTGAACAAAACCGTGTTAAGGGCTTCCTGCCATGAAAGAAAAACAGCTTACCTTTGCTCCGCGTCATCATCAGCTGACCAATATTAACGTCTGGACAGCTGACAGCCAGTGGCTGGTTTACGATGTGCGCCCGAGCGGTGCCTCCTTTACCGGCCTGACTATCGAGCGGGTGAATGCCCGGACTGGAGTGACGGAAGTGCTGTATCAGGCGCGCGACGGTGCTCATGTGGGCGTGGTTACGGCCAGTCCCGACCTGCCTGCACGCTATGTCTGCATCCATGGGCCTGAACACCCGGACGCCCGGTGGAAATATGATTTTCACCACCGTCGCGGTGTGATTATTCAGCAGGGTGTGGCGGAAAATCTTGATGCCTGTGATATCACCCCGCCGTTTACTGCGGGTGCCTTACGCGGCGGTTCTCATGTGCATGTGTTCAGCCCGGACGGCTCGCGTCTGAGTTTTACCTACAACGACCATGTGATACACGAGTGGGATGCGACGCAGGATCTGCGTAACGTAGGGGTGGCGGTGCCGCTGCATGCGGTCTGCCCGCCAAAAGATCATCCGCGCGAATATGACGGCAGCCATTACTGTGTGCTGGTCAGCCGAACCACCGCGCAGCCGCAGCCGGGCAGCGATGAGATCAATCGTGCTTATGAAGAGGGCTGGATTGGCAATCAGGGCTATCTGCGCAGTGACGGCAGCCGCCAGCGCTGGGCACTGGCTTTTATTGGCGATACGCGGTCACCCGGCGGCGAAAAAGTCCCGGAGGTGTTTATTGTTGATCTGCCGGAAAATAACGCTGCGTTCGCCATTGCGGGTGATGAGCCGCTGGAAGGGACACCAACGCGTCTGCCCGCTCCCCCGAAGGGCGTACAGCAGCGTCGTCTGACCTTTACCAGTCATCGCCGCTTCCCGGGTCTGGCTAGCCAGCCACGCCACTGGCTGCGCAGCTCACCGGACGGTAGCGCTATAGCGTTTCTGATGCAGGATGATACAGGAGTGGTGCAGCTGTGGACGGTATCCCCGCTGGGCGGTGAGCCACGCCAGATAACCCATAGTGAGCATGATATTCAGTCGGCTTTTAGCTGGCATCCTGACGGGCACCAGTTAGCATTTGTCTGTGATAACAGCATCACCCTGTGCGATGTCGCCAGCGGAGCACTGCGGCGCATCACCGCACGCAGTGAGGTTGCGCCGGTAGCCGATGCGGTGGTGTTCTCCCCCGACGGACGCTCGGTGGCCTATCTGCGCGACGGCAGCGACTATCGCCAGATATTTACGGCGCAGGTGAATTAGCGGCGTAAGGTGCCATGGTCTGCGACATCACTTCGTCGGTATGATTCGCCTGCTCGCTGCGGCGAACACGTTCACGCGGTGAGTCGCTGTCGTTATCATTATTGCCCGCACGGAAATAATCCAGCGGCAGTAACAGGGTATCCAGCACGGCTGAGAAAGGCAGATCGATAGCGGCCAGCGGCTTCATCACCCAGCCGCTATCTTTTTCGGTCAGCACTCTGGCGCTGGCACGTGTTCCGGGATAATAGCCGTCGCTGGGGCCGCTGTGCATCATTACGCTTGAGCAACCGCTGCTACTGACCAGCGAAATACAGGCAACCATTCCGGCAATATGACACTTCTTCAATGCTTTCATCTCTATCATCCCTTCAGTCATGGCAAGCCTGGCTGAGATTCTTTACCGGCGTGTAGATTAACTCTGGCCACTCTGCGGCGGCTGACACGATGACCCGGTGAACTCATCCCTGAGTGTATGACATCCGCTGCATTCAGGTTAAAAAAATCGCAATTTTGACCCTTGAAAGTATTGGATTCATCACCATTTTATTTTTAAGGACAGCAAAACCTGTGCCGACAGGGCAGTGTTTTCTGATCCGGCGACCCGTCCATTGTGGAGGGCCGATAACACTAACAGTTACCCAAACTATTTTGGGTGGTAGACAGGCAATCAGGCTGCAAGCCCCGGGAAACATAGATAATTATGTGACCGGAGGCGAGTGAAACCAATGCCGCTACCACTTGAAACAGGACGGGTAGAAAACTCGCTGATTATCAGGAGCTATAATATGCGTAACTTTGATCTTGCCCCACTTTATCGTTCATCCATTGGCTTTGACCGTCTGATCGACCTGCTGGAATCCAGCCAGAGCCAGGGCAATAACAATGGCGGCTACCCACCGTACAACGTCGAGCTGGTGGGCGAAAACAACTACCGAATTACAATTGCTGTTGCTGGTTTTGCTGAGAATGAACTGGAGATTACTTCCCATGATAATCTTCTCAGCGTACGTGGATCGCATCCGGACGACCAGCAGGAGCGTACTTACCTCTATCAGGGCATTGCTGAACGCAACTTTGAGCGCAAATTCCAGCTGGCAGAGCACGTACATGTGCGCCACGCAAAACTGGAAAACGGCCTGCTGTATATCGACCTGGAGCGTGTAGTACCAGAGTCGCATAAACCTCGCCGTATCGAAATCCTGAAGTAACAGGGTGTTGCTACCGGGTCGCCTGCGGGCGGCCCGTGTTTTATCTGTTTCTCTTCAGCACGTTACCCTTCGCGGTGCGCCCGCTCAACCTCTTCTGCCAGAATCGTAATTCCCTGCTCTATTTTATCGCTCTCCGGCACATAGTTCATGCGCATGCACTGATGCGTATGCGGCCATGCCTGTTCCAGCCCCGGGAAGAAGAAGTGCCCTGGCACCATCAGTACGCCGCGTTTTTTCAGACGCTGGTAAAGCACTTCGGTGGTAATCGGCAGATCTTTAAACCATAGCCAGAGGAAAATAGCCCCTTCGGGTTTATGGATCAGGCAGCGTTCGGGTGACAAATGGCGACGAATAACCGCGATTGTCTCGGTAACGCGCTGCTGGTAGAACGGTTTAATCACCTCTTCTGACAGACGCAGCAGGTCACCGCGCTGGATCATCTCATTGGCGATTGCCGGCCCTACGCTACCGGGGGCCAGACTGATAATGCCGTTCATATTGCTGACGGCAGTAATGACCTTTTCATCCGCAATAATAATGCCGCAGCGCACCCCTGGCAGGCCGAGTTTCGACAGGCTCATACACAGAATAATATTCGGGTTCCACAGCGGACGCGCTTCGCTGAATATAATCCCCGGGAACGGTACACCGTAGGCATTATCGATCAGCAGCGGAATGTCATGCTGCTGTGCCAGCGCATCCAGCTTGAGTAATTCTTCATCGGTGATCACGTTACCGGTAGGATTGGTCGGGCGCGACACGCAGATCAGGCCTGTATCTTCTCCGATATGCAGGTGTTCAAAGTCAACATGATATTTGAACTGCCCTTCCGGCAGCATTTCGATATTTGGCCGCGTAGATACAAACAGGTCTTCATCCAGACCGGCATCGGCATAGCCGAGATACTCAGGAGCCAGCGGGAAGAGGACACGTTTTTTGCTGCCGTCTGTCCGATAGCCAGCGTAAAGGTTAAACAGATAGAAGAAGGCGCTTTGACTGCCGTTGGTCAGCGCGATATTTTCCGGTGCGATCTCCCAGCCCAGCTGTTCGCGCAGCAGAGCGGACAGCGAATCCAGCAGAGAGGTTTTGCCACGCGGGCCATCATAGTTGCACAAAGCCTCTGCCAGCTTGCCTTCATCCAGCATCTGTTGCAGCAGCTGATGGAAATAGTCGTTCATCTCCGGGATCTGGGCGGGGTTACCTCCACCCAGCATCACGGCGCCAGGGGTACGCAAACCTTCACCCATATCCTCCATCAGACGTGCGATACCTGAATGGCGTGTAAATTTGTCACCGAATGCCGAAAAGCTCATACCCTGTTAATCACTTGTTATTTACCACGGAAGACCACCTTAACGCCTGCACCCGTGGCATTGCAATATTCAGCGGATGGGATCGCATTTGTTCATGGTGGCCTCTCTCTTTTTTTTCCTGTGCTGCAAGCGCGGTAGCATCAAAGCTGAATCGTTTTAATTTCCGCTGGCAGATTACTGACGACTATCACGATAAATAATAATTCTTAGCCATATAACGCAAAATTTAGTGACCTGCTGCACGTTTAAATAAGTAAAAGCGCTGAAAAAAGCAGTCGGTGATGGCTGTCACGTTTTTATTGCGCGCTGGTTTGTAGTCTTAGCTCCCACAAAGCTTAATCAATTCAGCTAAAGGACGATAACCATGAAAAAAACACTTCTGGCAGGGGTAGTAATGGCGCTGATCAGCGGCCAGGCAGCAGCACAAACCTGGCTGCTGACGGATGCTGAAAGCAGTACGGAAAAGGGAAACTGGCAAATGAACAGCCAGCAGCTGAAGCTGGGGGGAGAAAGCTTCAGCATTGAGCAAAAAGTCCTGCACGGCGGCAAGCAGGAAGGTTCCAAAGTCCTGACAATCACCAGTAAAAATGGTCTCACCATCAGCCTTAGTCCGACCCGCGGCATGGATCTGTTAAAAGTCACCGGCCATGGCGTGCGCCTCGGCTGGGATTCTCCGGTACAGGAGGTGGTTAACCCGGCTTATATGAACCTTGAAAGCCGTAACGGCCTGGGCTGGCTGGATGGTTTTAATGAGATGATGGTGCGCTGCGGCTTTGAGTGGACCGGACACCCGGTAACTAAAGACGGCATGATCTATACGCTGCACGGTAAAGCGGGCAATACACCGGCATCAAAAGTCGAAGTGATCGTTGATGATAAAGCTCCCCACGAGATCCGTATCCGTGGGCTGCTGAAAGAGACCACCTTCAAAAAAGCGAAACTCGAAACCTGGACGGAGCTGCGCTATGTACCCGGTTCAGATGCTTTTACCGTGCATGATGTGCTGACCAACCAGGCGGACTACCCGCACGACTACCAGATTATTTATCACAGCAACTTTGGCACACCGATCCTCGAAAAAGACGCACGTTTTATCGCGCCGTTGAAATCCGTATCACCATTTAATGATTACGCGAAAAAAGGGTTGGATGGCTGGAATGTCTACGGTGCACCGACCAAAGATTTTGATGAGATGGTGTTTAACCTGACGCCGAAAGCAGACAGTAATGGCAAAACGGTAGCTGCGGTAATTAACAGCAAAGGAGATAAAGGGGCGTCGATTGAGTTTGATACTCACCAGCTTCCGCTGCTGACCATGTGGAAAAATACCGACACCCTGAAACAGGGCTACGTTACCGGGATTGAGCCAGGTACGAACTATGCTTATCCGGTCACTATCGAGAAAGAGCAGGGGCGTGTTAAACAGCTGCAACCGGGCCAGAGCACTGAATTTACCCTGACCTATACGCTGCTGAAAGATGCCAGCGCAGTGCAGAAAGTGGAACAGCGTGTGAAACAGATTCAGGGTGATGAAACCGTCGCCATCGACGAAACCCCTATCGCGAAAGAGTAACCTCAGGCAGATCCGGCGTGCCTGGCCCCTCACATTTTGCTGGGGCCAGGCAGGGCTTTCTAACGCGGATTAACGCAGTTTTTCTCTACTTTTCCGCTTAACGCGGCAATCAGATTCTCCACCGCATCCTGCGCCATACCGTAGCGCGTCTCATGAGTGGCCGAGCCGATATGCGGCAGCGCCACCACATTACGCAGCTGTAATAGCTCCGAGCTTACCGGCAGGGGTTCCTGCTCAAACACATCCAGACCAGCGGCATGAATAGTTCCGTCTTTCAACGCGGCAATCAGTGCCTGCTCATCAATAACCGGGCCACGTCCGGCATTAATCAGCACCGCGCTTTTCTTCATCTTCGCCAGCTGTTCGCGACCGATCAGATGATGAGTCTGCTCCGTCAGCGGCAGGCTGATGCAGAGGAAATCGGACTCAGCCAGCAGCGTATCGAGATCGCAATACTGCGCATCGAAACGCTGTTCAGCTTCCGCATGCTGTTTACGGGCGTTGTAAAGGATGGGCATACCGAAGCCGAGATGAGCACGCTGCGCCAGCGCCAGGCCGATGCGCCCCATGCCGAGGATACCCAGCTTCTTATGGTGAACATCTATGCCGAACCAGTCGGGGCCGATGCTTTTTTGCCACTCGCCAGCTTTAACGCGTTCCGCCATCTCAACCACCCGGCGTGCCGAGCTGAGTACCAGAGCCATCATGGTATCCGCCACGGTTTCTGTCAGTACCGTTGGCGTATGCATCAGCAGAACGCCACGGTCATTCAGCGCGGCCACGTCA
Source organism: Erwinia sorbitola (assembly GCF_009738185.1). Taxonomy (NCBI): domain Bacteria; kingdom Pseudomonadati; phylum Pseudomonadota; class Gammaproteobacteria; order Enterobacterales; family Erwiniaceae; genus Erwinia; species Erwinia sorbitola. The sequence continues at coordinate 19,230 of NZ_CP046509.1, forward strand.
AAGTTGTCGTAACCAACGGAAACTGTCGAGGCGACGCGCAGCTTTGGCATATGCTGCAAAAATGCAGCATCCACTTTGCCACCTGAACCCAGAATACCTTCGGCCTCGCTGAATGCAGCGGCGTGAGCTGAGATAGTCTCCGGGCTTAAGTCGTTCACTTCAGTAACACGACAATGTTCGTCCAGCCGTGCGCGCAGATCCTCAGGTAACGATTTATACAGCACTACATTCGGTTTCATTCGATTCTCTCTGTCTGTTCTGTTCAGGTCGTCGATGGATTAAGCGTGTTTCGCGCCATCGGGCAGCGGCGTCTGTTTATTCTGGGCCGGTTTCACAATCAGCGTCAGCCAGACGGCAACCAGTAATGCGCTGCCCATAAAGATATAAGAGGCTGACGGGTTGCCGGTGGCACCGTTGAGGTAGCCCACCACCCAGGAACCGAGGAAGGAACCCAGCGCACCCATCGCATTGATCAGCGCCATGGCCCCGCCGGAAACGTTGCGCGGCAGCATTTCCGGGATAATGGCAAAGAATGGCCCGTAAGGGGCATACATCGCAGCCCCGGCGATCACCAGCAGGGCATAGGAGAGCCAGAAATTACCCGGCCCTACCAAATATGAGCCTAAAAAGGCCAGCGCACCAATCAGCAGTAACGGCCAGACAAACAATTTACGGTTTTGTAACTTATCCGATGCCCAGGAGACCACAATCATGGCGATAGTTGCCGCCAGGTATGGCACCGCCGACAGCCAGCCCGCCTCCACCATTCCCATCTGCGTACCGTTACGCAGAATGGACGGCAGCCACAGTACAAAACCGTAAACGCCAATGCTCCAGGCAAAATACTGGGCACAGAGGATAATGACATTGCGTGATTTAAACGCTTCAGCATAGTTACGAACCGCTTTCAGGTTCTCCTGCTCTTTTTGTAACTGCGCCTGAAGTGCGGCTTTTTCGGCATCACTCAGCCATTTGGCCTGCGCCGGTTTATCCTGCACCAGGAACCACCAGGCCACAGCCCAGATCACCGCCGGGAAACCTTCGATGATAAACATTTCACGCCAGCCGAAAGCGTTAATCAGATAGCCGGAAACTACGGACATCCACAGCACGGTAACCGGATTACCGAGGATCAGAAAAGTATTGGCGCGCGAGCGTTCTGATTTGGTAAACCAGTTGCTGATGTAGATCAGCATCGCGGGCATTACAGCCGCTTCCACCACGCCCAGCATAAAGCGGATCGCCGCCAGCATCGGGATATTACTCACCAGCCCGGTCAGCGTGGCACAGACGCCCCATAAAATCAGGCACCAGAACACCAGTTTTTTAACGCTGCGTCGTTCAGCATAAATCGCTCCCGGGATCTGGAAGAAGAAGTAGCCGAGAAAGAACAGCGCACCCAGCAGCGAAGAGACGCCTTTGGTAATGCCCAGGTCTTCATTGATGCCCGCCGCAGAGGCAAAGCTAAAGTTTGCACGATCCAGGTACGCCAGGCTGTAGGTGATAAACACGATGGGCATGATATACCACCAGCGTTTCGGCGCGATTGTCTGATTTTTCATGAGTCTTCCTCGGTGGCCGCATTCTGTAGTAGGGGTCGATGCGGTTTGTTTTTCCGGGTCGTGATGGCGTTAGAAATCACCCAGCGCGGCGCGCGTCGGTAATCCTTCGCTGTCACCGATGGCCTGAATGGCCAGCGAACCAATTTTGTTCCCGCGCAGTATCGCCGCAGGTAACGATTTTCCTTCCAGTAAGGCGCTGATCAGGCCAACGGCAAAGCCATCTCCGGCACCCACGGTATCCACAACATTGTCGGTTTTGACTGCGGCAACCTGGCCGCTGTCACCGTCGGCGGTTTTATACCAGGCACCGTCGCTGCCGGTTTTAATCACCACCGCTTTGACGCCCATCGCCAGGTAAAAATCAGCAATGGCCTCTGGCTGAGTGAAGCCAGTCAGAATCTGTCCCTCTTTAATGCCCGGCAGCACCCAGTCAGCAAACTGCGCCAGGCCGTTGAGCTGTTTCACCATCTGCTCTTTACTTGACCACAGCACCGGGCGCAGATTGGGATCGAAGGAGATGGTTTTACCCTGCGCTTTCATCTCTTGCGCTGCCTGCTGTAACAGCGCCAGCGAGCTGTCGGAGAGGGCTGCTGCCACGCCGCTGAGATGCAGGTGACGCGCGGAGGTAAAGTAATCAACATCAAAATCGGCGGCGGAGAGATGGCTGGCGGCAGAGCCTTTGCGGAAGTACTCCACCAGCGGATCTGATCCATCGTCGACTTTAGATTTCAGTTGGAAACCGGTGGGATAACGCGAATCGGTGGTCACCAGACGACGATCGACGCCCTCCAGATCCAGCTGCTGACAGGTAAAGCGCCCAAAGGCATCATCACCAATACGGCTGACCCAACCCACTTTCATTCCCAGACGTGTCAGACCGATCGCCACATTGAGTTCAGCTCCGGCAATACGCTTGCTGAAATGGCTGGCACTGGCGAGATCGCCACACTCGTTGGCAACAAACATCGCCATTGCTTCGCCAATGGTGACGACATCCAGCGGGCTTTTAGCATCAATACTCATAATTTTTCCTCACGCAGCAGGTCAACATAGTGGCGGGTGACGGCCACCAGATCCGGCCCTTCCAGCGGAAATTCAATGGCGCGTGGTACGTCTGACGGCAGCAGGGCAAGCGTTTCGCGCCACAGGTTATCGGCCTCATCCAGCGCTACGGCGCGCCAGCCATCACCATGAGGGACGGCGGCTTTGACATGGATATAGCTGACGTAATTGCTCAAGTGCCGGGCGGCTTCCAGCGGTCGATCGCCGACCCAAAGCCAGTTCCCCATATCAAACGTCATGCCGTTACAGGTGCGGCTCTCTCCACACGCGTGAAAGAAGCGGTCAAGAGCTGAGAGTTTCCCGCAGTCTGTCTGATCGTTTTCCACCACCAGATGCACTTTCTTCCCGGCGAGTTTTTTACGCAGTTCGTCGCATTCGAAAGCAGGCTGGTAGTGGCCCAGTGAATATTTTAGTAGCTGGGCGTTAAGCTGCTCTGCTTCGGCAAAGTGCTGATCGAGCCGTGGATTTAATGAGCCATCTTCCATAAACAGTGCTTCGGGAACCGAATAGAAGGCCACCAGCCTGGCGTCGCGAATGGCCTGTGCCAGCGCGGGTAATGCTGTCAGCTGCTGTTCGCTAAACAGTTCACGGCGCAGTTCCACACCGTCGGCACCGGCGGCGGCAATAATCGGCAGCAATGCCTGCTGACCGCCCATGGCTGCAACCTGCTTTTGGCCATAGGCGGCGGTGACGACGATGACTTCTCTTTTCATGGAATCTCCTGGCATGTTCTGGCTGTCTGATCAAAACCTAGATGGAACCGGTTCCAAAAGAAAGCAGCAGGACAGGAATTTATGATCGTGCTCACGATGTGCACTTTTTTAGGCGGAGAAAAGTCTTAAAAGAGGAGGGTGCGCGGCGTAAATTGCACGGGCAGAAACGCAATTAAACACCAAAAAAGAATCAGGTCAGCGCTATGATATTAGCTCTTTTTTACCAATTAACATGGAAGGTAACATTATGAAGGAAAAGGATAAAAAGCTGAGATCTCTGCATCAGAAGATGGAGCTGCTTCATCAGCAGATTGAAGAGACATTATTTTACAGCCCGTTGATTACCGAGGAGAAGATGGCAGTCATCATGCGATTTAACTACTCTCTCCTGCGCGCCTGCCAATGTAGCACGGTACAAATGACGATTGCTGACGGGAGTAAATTAGTCCTGAAACTGGAACTGCCACCGCCGCTGGCGCACTGAAGGCTGAATTGATGCGAGGTCAAGCCTCGCATTCCTGGAGGCTTTAAGCAGAGTGGAGATATCAGGTCTGACTCAGTACCTGAGTTGATCCACGTACAATCAGTTCTCCGCTGAACACCCGTTCGTAGCGCGGATGATCCTCGCCGTCGATACGTTTAAGTACCTGTTCAAGGGCGCTGTAGCCTATTTGCCAGGTGGGTTGTTTCAGGGTAGTGATGCCCACCCCGGCCAGTTCGGCCCACTCCAGTTCATCAAATCCCAGCAGTCCAAGCTGCTCACCCCAGTTGAGATCGAGGCGACGCAGCGCACGTGCCACCTGAAGTGTTAACGCACCGTTGACCACCATAACTGCACAGGGTGCAGCGTGATGGCGCTGGTAAAAGTCATGCAGTACCGCTTCCAGCTGTTCGCTATTGCCTAAGGCAACTTCAGCCTGCTCCGCCACCAGCTCAGGCTGCTGCGCCATACGCTGCCGGAAGCTGTGGATGCGCTCGAGCCGCGTATTCACCAGCCCAAGCGGTTCGCTGATAAATAACAGAGCGCGATAGCCCTGCTCCAGCAGATGTTCAGTGGCCATCAGCGCCGCAGCGCGGTTATCCAGCCCCACCACATCGCAGTCAAAGTCCGGAATTTTACGGTCAATCAGCACCATGGGCAGCAGCGATTGCTGGAGCTGATTCAGCGCCTCTTCGCGCATACCCACCGCATTGACCACGATCCCTTCCACCTGATAGCTGTTAAGCAGGTTGAGATAGTGCCTTTCAAGGTCGATTTCGTTATTGGTGTTACACATCAACAGGGTGAAACCGCTGGCGCGGCAGGCTGCTTCGATGCCGCTTAATACATTCACCGAATAGGGGTTAGTGATATCGGCGATGATCAGGCCGATAAGCCTGGTTCGCCCGCGCTTCAGACCCCGGGCCATCTGGCTGGGGCGATAATTGAGCGCGGCGATAGCCTGTTCAATACGTGTTTTGAGGTCGACGGAGAGTGCGTTCAGTTCACCGTTAAGATAGCGCGAAACGCTGGTTTTTCCGGTGTTCGCAGCTTTGGCGACATCGCTGATGGTGGCTTTGGCGGCCTTACGGTTCATGAGGTTCCCTGATGGTGATGATTGCGCGAGACTACCACAACTGCCGCGCCAGGGCAGCATTACGGCAGTTTCAGCTCCGGTTGCCATAACACCTGCAAGCTGTTGACGTCCTCCCCCTGAATCAGCCTCAGTACCATTTCTGCCACCTGCTGGCCGACATCAGGGCGCGTGGCCTGGACAATGCTGGTCACCGGGTCGCTGATCACTGAATCCGCAGGCAGTCCGTCGTACACTACCAGCTCAATGCGCTGTGATCCGGTGATAAAACCTGCTTCCCGCAGGGCAATTGCCGCGCCGTCACCCAGCATATTACAGTCGGCCATCACCACCTGCGGTCGCCGGGCCTGCGCCAGCAGCTGCCGGGTCAGACGGTATCCTTCCCGGCGTGTAGGATCGACCTGCCAGCATGCATCCTGTGCCAGGCCGCGCTGTGCCAGCGTATCAAGAAATCCCTGACGGCGTTGATCAACAAACGTCTGATCGTGATGGCTGCCGAGCCAGGCAAAGCGTTGCAGCCCGCGATCGGCATAATGCGTTACCGCGAGTGCAGGCCCGTTATAGTTATCGAAATCGAACCAGGCATAAGGGCTGTCCAGCTCGCTGCGGCCTAAAGCCAGAAATGGAAATGCCAGCTGTTGCAGCTTGATCAGGCGGCTATCGTGACGGGCAGTATGGGCAACGATCAGCGCATCCACGCACTTGGTGCGCAGCATACGCTGCATACCGCGATGGTCGTCATGGGTATCGTCAGCGATGATCAGTAAATCCACATCCGCGCGCGCAAGCGATTGCGCGATAGCGCCCATCATTTCGACGAAGCTGATATCGTTAAACGGAAGGGGAGTGACGGGAAACAGCAGACCGACAGCGTTGGTGCGCCCGGTTTTCAGACGTCGCGCAACAGCATTGGGACGATATCCCCGCCGCCTGGCTTCCTGTTGGATCCGCTGACGAGTCTCTTCTGCCACATCATCATAGCCATTCAGGGCCCGACTGACGGTGGTCACAGAGAGACCGAGTGCGCTGGCAATAGCTTTGAGTGACATGTGTGCGTGTAGTGATCAATTTCTGCGCAGGGTAGCACATATTGCGCAGTCTCACTATGATACGGGAGTTTTATTCCAAAATACTGGAATAACCATCCCGGCGCTGAACTACCGGGATGGCGGAACAGTTACAGCGGGCTGAGAGTGATCTCAACGCGACGGTTTTGCGCTTTGCCTTCTGCGGTGCTGTTTGAGGCGATAGGATTATCCGGGCCCATACCCTGAGTACGCACGCGGCTTGCCGCAACGCCCTGGGTGATCAGTGCGCTGCCCACACCATCAGCACGCTGCTGGGAGAGGGACATATTCAGCTGGCGGCTGCCGCTGCTGTCGGTATAACCAATAACGTTAACCGCAGTTTTTGGATACTCTTTCAGCACCATTGCCACGCCGGTCAGGGTATTGGCACCCGCTGGTTTCAGCGTGCTGCTATTGGTGTCAAAGGTGACGTTATTAGGCATATTCAGCACAATATTATCGCCGTTACGAGTGACGCTAACGCCCGTGCCTCTCATTTTATCGCGCAGTTTAGCTTCCTGCACATCCATGTAATAACCCGCACCGCCGCCCAGTGCAGCACCGGCCGCAGCGCCGATCAATGCCCCTTTACCCCGATCTTTCTTGGAGGAGGAGAGCATGCCAACACCGGCACCCAATGCAGCACCGATGCCTGCACCAATGCCAGATTTACCCGCTTCGCGTTCGCCGGTGTAAGGGTTAGTAGTACAGCCAGCCACGGTCAGGGTGCCGCACAGCACCAGGGCGAGTGTGATGACGCTTTTCTTCATGGGGGGATCCCTCTCTTTCGCTGCAATTGGACAAAGTTGCCCGTAAACGCGGCCATTATGCCGCTGAAATGTGGAGGAAATACCCAGGCTTATTCCCAAATTTGTAAGCGAAAGCTACTTCTGGTTATCAGGGTGGCAAAAACAGGTGGTGGTATGTTCGCTGATCAGCCCGCAGGCCTGCATAAATGAGTAACAGGTGGTTGAACCAACAAATTTGAAACCGCGTTTTTTCAGCGCTTTTGACATGGCGTCGGAGACAGGGCTGGTCGCAGGAGCAGTACGATAGTCAGTAAAACGGCTGACCTGTGTCTGATTCTCCACAAAGTTCCAGATAAAGCTATTAAATGCTTCTCCGGCTGCTTCCATCGCCAGCAGCGCACGAGCATTGGCGATTATGGCGCTAATTTTGCCTCGGTGGCGGATAATGCCACTCTCCTGCATCAGACGCTCAATATCGGCCTCATCCATCGCTGCTACCGCCCGGACATCAAAATGATGAAACAGACGGCGGTAATTTTCGCGCTTTTTCAGCACGGTCAGCCAGGATAATCCCGCTACCTGACCTTCAAGGCAGATCATTTCAAAGAGTGCCTGGGTGTCAGTGTGGGGAACGCCCCATTCACTGTCGTGATAGGCGATATATAACGGATCTGCGGAAACCCAGCCACAACGTTGCATTGCACTCTTCCCTTTACTGGTTATTTATCCAGCATATTAACGGAACATCTGACCGTCGCGCAACAGATGTTCGTTACCTTTACGGCGGGTAAAACCGCAGTTGTCGAAAAATTCGAGGATCTGCACAGCCAGCTTACGGCCAACGCCCAACCGGTCGCGGAAATCTCCGGCACTGGTTCCCTCTCCGTCGCCCGCCCGATCGCAGATGATTGCGGCAAAGCGGGCAAGCTGCTCATGGCTGTAGTAGCGGTCGTTTACAATCGCGGTGATGGCACCGCTCTGCGACGCTTTACGCAGCGTCTGGCGCATCAGCTCTTCGCTGCAACCTACTTTATTTGCCAGGTCGCGCACCCACCAGGCTTCAGCGGCAAAGAGCGGCGCTGCCTGCTGCCAGATGGCAGCCTCCCGATCATCAAAACTGATCTTAAAATCGGGCAGATGCAGCCAGCCGTGGTTGTTAATCAGCTTCTGCTGCTCGATTAACCGATCGATAATGGCCAGCACCAGTTCTGCCGGCTGAGTGGGGAATGCCATGCGGCGCAGACGATCGCGGCCAATCCCTGGACGATCGCTATGCTGCTGGTGATAATTTTCCAGCGTGCTGAGTAATGCTGACTGCCAGTCGAGGGCTGTTTGCGGCAGCAGCAGGTAGCCTGCGGCCTGAATAAACTTTGCATCATTCAGCGTGGCGATCAGGGCGCTGCCGCTGCGCTGGAAAAACCAGTTAAGCTCCTCCATGTGCCAGGGATGCCGCTGCAACAGTAGCTCCAGCCTGTCAGCCGAATTTGTGGCCGCTTCCAGCTGGTGCAGCCAGTTAAGGAAGGCGGGCTGGCGTTTGCCCCTTTTAGGTGATGTCAGCAGCAGCACTTTGGCCCCGGCCAGCGTCTGACGGGCGCTGATATCCCGCAGAATCAGCCGGTCATTACCCGCCAGCCACAGCGGGCTGTCGAGCAGCAGCTCGGCCAGACGGTCGTCCAGCAGAGAAATACGCCCGGTGATATGTCTGGCACCGTGATGAATATGCAGCGGCTGGCCCTGATGCAGCGGCTGGTGTGATTGCAGACTGACAATAACCCGCTCATAGGGCTGTTCCGGGGCGGCAGTCAGCAGCCAGTCGCCGCGGCTGACCCCTTCTTTTTCAACACCACCGCTAAGATTCAGTGCAATGCGCTGCCCGGCGCGGGCAAATTCCGTCGGCTGGTTCTGCGCATGAAGGTTGCGCACCCGCACCGGTTTGTTCATGCCGGTCAGCCACAGCGAGTCTCCGATGCGCACCTCACCGGACAGTGCGGTGCCGGTGACGACGACCCCGGCGCCTTTAACGCTAAACACCCGATCAATCGCCAGGCGGAACAGCTGCTCCTGCTGATGCTGGCGTGCGGAGAGCTGACGCAGATGATCGCTCAGTTCAGCAATGCCGGTTCCGGTGAGGGTGCTGGTGGTAAACAGCGCGATGTTTTCCCAGCCGAGCTGCCGGGCAAGCTGGCGAATCTGTTGCGCTACCGCGTCCTGTCGGGCGGGTTCCACGCCGTCACATTTAGTAACTGCGACGGTCAGCGCGGGCTGCCCGCTCAGTTGCAGGATCGCCAGATGTTCCTGGGTTTGCGGCATCACGCCGTCATCGGCGGCGACAACCAGCAGGGCGTGATCGATACCGCCGATGCCGCACAGCATATTATTCAGGAATTTTTCATGGCCGGGGACATCGATAAAGCCGGTTATCTGACCATCGGCCTGCGGCCACCAGGCATAACCGAGATCGATACTCATCCCGCGTGATTTTTCTTCCGGCAGGCGGTCGGCATTCATGCCGGTTATCGCCTGAATCAGAGAGGTTTTGCCATGATCAACATGGCCGGCTGTGGCAATAATCATCCCGTAATCATCCTGATAAGTAGTGCTTCATCTTCCAGTGTTCGCAGATCGAGCCACAGGCTGCCATGGTGAATACGCCCGATAACCGGAACCTCACCCGTACGCAGCCGTGCTGCCAGCGCCAGCAGCGTACTGCCGCTGCCGTCGCATGGAGTCAGCGTGAGCGCCACGGAGGGCAGCTGTTCTACCGGTAGTGAGCCGCTGCCAATTTGCGACAGGCAGTCGGCGCACTCCACGGAAAACTGCCCCTCAAGAGCGGTTTGCAGCAGCGGTGCCAGCCGCTCTGCCTGGCGGGCGATATCGGGCAGAGTACGCGTCAGCAGCCGCAGAGTGGGGAGCTGCTGCGCCAGTTTTTCTGGATGCAGATAGAGCTGTAATGTGGCTTCCAGCGCCGCCAGCGTCATTTTATCGACGCGTAATGCTCGCTTCAGCGGATGCTGTTGCAGGCGCTCAATCAGCGCTTTTTTACCGATGATTATCCCCGCCTGTGGCCCACCGAGCAGCTTGTCACCGGAGAAGCTGACAAGGCTGACGCCTGCGGCAATCAGCGCCTGCGGCATGGGTTCAGGAGGCAGGCCGTACAGGGAAAGGTCAATCAGCGATCCGCTACCGAGATCGCTTATCACCGGCAGATTCAGCTCGTTCCCCAACGCCACCAGCTCTTCCTCGCTGACCGCTTTGGTAAAGCCCTGTACCTGGTAGTTGCTGGTATGTACCTTCATCAGCAGCGCGGTCTCTGCCGTGACTGCCTGGCGATAATCTTTCAGGTGGGTGCGGTTAGTGGTGCCAACCTCGTGCAGCGTACAGCCTGCCTGGGTCATCACATCGGGAATGCGGAACGATCCGCCGATCTCTACCAGCTCACCCCGTGATACCACTACCGATTTATCCGGTGCCAGCGCCGCCAGCATTAGCAGCACGGCCGCTGCGTTATTATTAACAATGCAGGCATCTTCCGCGCCAGTCAGCTGGCACAGCAGGTCAGCCAGCGCCCGGTCACGGTGACCACGTCCGGCATCATCCAGCGCATACTCCAGCGTGACGGGTGAGCGCATCACGCGGCTCACCGCACTGACGGCAGGCTCGGCCAGGAGCGCCCGGCCCAGATTGGTATGCAGCACGGTACCGCTGAGGTTCAGCACGGATTGCAGGCCGCTGACGCGGGTTTGTTCCAGCAGGCTGCTGGCGTGTTCCGCCCAGTTATGACTCCATTCGGGGAGCTGTTGATGTTGCTGGATATACTGGCGCGCCTGCTGTTGCAGCAGGCGCAGCAGGGTGACCAGCTGGCGATGGCCCCAGCGGTCACTCAGTGACTGAAAATCTGCCTGGCGCAACAGACTGTCAATGGCGGGAAGTTGGCTAAACAGTGTTTTCATTGGTTAACTCAGGCTGCGGGCGGCTCTGTGCGGGCAAAGCTGTCGCGCTGGAACAGGGTTGTTGCCAACTGCACCAGAGCAGGCCGCTGAACGTTCCAGCCCGGCGCCACGCGGCGGAAATTCAGGTAGCCCAGGGTACAGGCGGTGGCGATGTCTGCCAGCGTCATCTGTTTGCCGTTCAGCCATTTCCCTTGCGCTGCCGCCGCTTCCAGCGCATCCAGTCCGCGCTGAATTTTATCGCGCTGACGCAGCATTTCACTGGCAGACTGCTGATCCGGATCTTTCTGTTGTTCACGAACGATCAGCAGGGCGGCATCACAGACCCCGTCGGCCAGGGTTTCCAGCTGACGTACCTCAAGCTGCGCGCGTGGATCGACAGGCAGAAACGCCGGGTCGAGGTGCAGCAGTTCCAGGTATGCGGCGATGATCGACGAGTTGTACCAAACCGTCTCATCGTCACCAATCAGCGCCGGGACTTTCCCCAGCGGGGTATAGTCTTTGACATGGCTGCCTTCGTGCCAGGGGGATTCATTGACGAATTCGAAGGTCACTCCCTTTTCCAGCAGCATCACTGAAATTTTACGCACATACGGACTGGTGTAATTGCCGATCAGCTTCATGGACTACTCCCCGGGAAATAAAAATGGATTGAGACTGCTGCGGGCAAAGCCTTCTTGCTCCATACGTGCATCGAGGATCAGCGATGCCAGATCGTCTGCCACCGGCTCGACCGCCGGGTCTTTATCCTGGTAAAGCATCTTCAGATAGGTGCCACAGTCGCCGCAGCTTTCGGCTTTGATCGCCGGGTTCTCGCTGTCGAGCGACCAGTAATGGAGGTCGTGCGTCTGTTCACAATTGCTGCATTTGGCGCGCACCACATGCCACTCACTTTCACACAGATTGCAGTGAAGGTAACGTAACCCTTCCCGACCGCCGCCCATGTGGATGATGCTGGTGACCGGAACGCTGGCGCAGACCGGGCAAAACTGACGCTGCTCACCCGCTTCGGCACGGGCTTTTCCTGGGATCAGCGCGGCCATCTGCGCCCAGTAAAGGGAGAGTGCCGCCCAGATAAACGGCGCTCTGTCGCTGCTGACGCGGGAAAACTCATTAGCAAACAGCGCGCTGGCCATGCCTTCAAGTTCCGCTGAGGAGGCTTTCTCCAGATTTTCCAGCACCGACAGCGCCTGGCCGGTCATCTCGGGCTTCAGTTCGGCGATCAGTGAATGCAGCAGGCGCTGCCAGTGTGCGTCACGCGGCAGCGTGTTGATATCCAGCGGCGGCTTACCCTGCTGCGCGCTCTCTTCCAGGCGCTTGCGCAAATCCATCTCTAGCGGGTGGTCGTAAAGAACGATCTCCTGAGCGGTGGCGATCACCGCGGCAAAGCGCAGATAGTCACCTAACGGATTTTTCTCCGCCAGCTGCCGCAAACGAGCGGCGCGGCGCGTGTAGAGCTGTTTCAATCTGGGGAAAAGTAACGGCGGAATGGTCTCCGCCGCCATAAGATCGCTTTTCTCCAGCCGCTCCTGCGGGATAATGCGAATGGTCATCAGGGGCCTTTTTCCTGTTGTTTTTGCCGGTGTTGCTGCTCTTGCTCGCTACGATACCAGCGCGGATGGTGCTTTCTGGCCCAGGCTGCGGTAACCCAGCCTTCAACCATGGCCGTTATCGTGCCTTTTACCCACAGCGCGGCATACACATGCATCATAATTATCGCAATCAGTAGCACCGCAGCGACAGAGTGCACCACCAGCGCTGCACGGATCAGCGGGATGCTGAAGGCGGGAGCAAAATAAGGCCGCCAGATAACAATGCCGCTGGCAAGCAGCAGAATTAAGCTGGCGATAGCAGCCCAAAATACACACTTCTGTCCGAAATTATAGCGCCCGGTATCGCCGACTTCTTCGTTTTGCACAACTTTATGAATGTTTTTTGCCCAAATCAGGTCTTCTCTGTCGAACAGATTGTGCCGCCAGTAGCGTAAAAACATCCGCAGGAAGGCAATAAACATCACTACCCCGATAAAGGGGTGCAGAATACGTGCCAGCTGCGGCGTGCCGAAGATATTCATCAGCCAGTTAAACGACGGGAAGAAAAAACCCAGCCCGCTGACGGAGGCAAAGATAAAACAGAATGCCACCAGCCAGTGGTTGATGCGCTCAGGTGCGCTGTAACGCTGAATACGCTGACGTGGTTTCATCGGTTTTCCTCCTCATCCTGCTCATCTTCATCGGCCCGGTTCGGCCCCACCCCGATATAGTGAAATGCCATTGAAGCAAAGCTGGCAGCAAAGCCCAGCGCTGCCAGGGGTTTCCAGATCCCTTTCCAGAACGTTACCGCCGGGCTGATGGCCGGATCCTGCGGTAGCCCGTGATAGAGCGCTGGCCGGTCAGCATGATGCAGCACATACATAACGTGGGTACCGCCAACACCTGCCGGATCGTACAGACCGGCATTGGCGAAGCCCCGCGTATTCAGCTCGCTGACGCGTTCTGCCGCCAGCGTTTTCATCTCTTCTTTGCTGCCGAAATGAATTGCGCCGGTGGGGCAGGTTTTCACGCAGGCCGGCTCCTGGCCAACGTTCACGCGGTCAACGCACAGCGTGCACTTATACGCCCGGTTATCCTGGGCGTTAATGCGCGGCACGTTGAACGGGCAGCCCGCGATACAGTAGCCGCAGCCAATGCACTGCTCGGACTGGAAGTCGACGATGCCGTTGGCATACTGAATAATCGCACCCTCTGACGGGCAGGATTTCAGGCAGCCAGGGTCGGCACAGTGCATACAGCCGTCCTTGCGGATCAGCCACTCCAGCCTGCCGTTCTCCTCCACTTCAGAAAAGCGCATTACCGTCCAGGATTTGGCGCTCAGATCGGCGGGGTTGTCATACACCCCGACATTACTTCCCACTTCGTCACGCAGGTCGTTCCACTCCGAGCAGGCTACCTGACAGGCTTTGCAGCCAATGCAGGTGGTGACATCAATCAGCTTTGCCACCTCCAGCTGATGGTCACGGGCCTGTGGTGGAGGCGTCAGGCCGCTGGTGGCCGAGCGGCGAATGATGTCCTGTGATTGATAAGCCATCGGTTATACCTTCTCCACGTTAACCAGGAACGCCTTAAACTCCGGCGTTTGCGTGTTGGCATCGCCAACAAACGGCGTCAGGGTGTTGGCGAGGAAGCCTTTCTTCGCCGCGCCCAAAAAGCCCCAGTGAATCGGAATGCCGATGGTATCGACCTCTTTGCCATCCACTGCCAGAGTCCGCAGTCGTTTAGTCACCACCGCTTTGGCTTTGATGTAGCCGCGCTGTGAACTGACTTTGACCGTGTCTCCGTGGCTGATGCCGAGTTTGCCCGCCAGCGTTTCGCCTATTTCGACAAACTGCTCCGGCTGCGCGATAGCATTAAGCCGTGCGTGCTTGGTCCAGTAGTGGAAATGCTCGGTGAGGCGGTAGGTGGTTCCGACATACGGGAACTGCTCTGCCTTGCCCATGGAGGCGAGATCGCCGGGGAACACGCGCGCCGCCGGATTGGATACCACCGCAGGATGCAGCGGGTTAGTGCCAAGCGGGGTTTCAAACGGCTCATAGTGTTCCGGGAACGGCCCTTCCGCCAGCTTGTCGAGCGCAAACAGCCGCCCCATGCCTTCCGGCTGCATGATAAACGGCCCGGCATCGCTGCCCGGCGGTGCAGTACTGTAGTCGGCAATATCCTGTCCGGCCCATTTCGCACCGTCCCAGTGCAGCAGCTGGCGTTTTGGATCCCACGGTTTACCCTGCGGATCGGCAGAAGCGCGGTTATAGAGGATGCGGCGGTTAAGCGGCCATGCCCAGCTCCAGCCTGGGGTATTGCCTAACCCGGCGGGATCGCTGTTATCGCGCTTCGCCATCTGGTTGCCTTCCTGCGTCCAGCTTCCGGCGAAGATCCAGCAGCCGCTGGCAGTGCTGCCGTCGCTGCGCAGCTGGGCGAAGCTGCTGAACTGCTCCCCTTTTTTCACCACCACATGGCCGCTGTCATCCAGCAGATCCTTCAGCGCCCGGCCGTTACTCTCTCTGGCCACCTCTTCGGAGGTTGGAGAGTCAGGAGTCTGGTAGTCCCAGCTCATATTCAGAACGGCTTCCGGCAGCGCTCCGCCTTCCTGCGCATACAGCTGGCGCAGGCGGCGATAAATCCCGGCGAGGATTTCGCCATCATTGCGCGATTCACCCGGGCCATCTGCCCCTTTCCAGTGCCACTGTAGCCAGCGGGCGGAGTTGACGATTGACCCGTTTTCCTCGGCAAAGCAGGTGGACGGCAGGCGGAACACTTCCGTTGCGATCTGAGATGGTTCGGTGCGATTAAATTCGCCATGATTTTCCCAGAAGCTGGCGGTTTCGGTGGTGAGCGGATCGATAACCACCAGGAATTTCAGCTTCGCCAGCGACTCTGCCACCTTCTGCTTGTGCGGGAATGAAGCCAGCGGATTAAAGCCCTGGCAGAGATAGCCGTTGACCTCGCCGCGATGCATCATGTCGAAATACTGCAACACGTCGTAGCCTTTATCCCACTTCGGCAGCCAGTCGAATCCCCAGCTGTTTTCCGCCTGTGCATGCTCGCCGTAGAAGGCTTTCATCAGGCTGATAAAGAACTTTGGATAGTTACTCCAGTAGTTCACCTGACCTGGCAGCAGTGCTTTCGGCGTGTTTGCGCTCAGGTAGCTGTTGAGATCGGTCTGATGCTCTGAGGGCAGCGTCATATAGCCCGGCAGGCTTTGCGAAAGCAGACCGAGATCGGTCAGCCCCTGGATATTGGAGTGGCCGCGCAGCGCATTGATACCGCCACCCGCCATACCCATATTGCCCAGCAGCAGCTGGATCATCGCCATGGTGCGGATGTTCTGTGCGCCGATCGAGTGCTGCGTCCAGCCAAGTGCATAGAGGAACGAAGCCGTGCGATCCGGAGCGCTGGTGGCCGCCAGCAGTTCACAAACGTGCAGGAAGTCCGCCCGCGGCGTGCCGCAGATACGTTCAACTATTTCAGGCGTGTAGCGACTGACATGGGTTTTCAGCAGGTTCCACACACAGCGTGGATGCGTCAGCGTGGTGTCACGCTGTGCAAAACCCTGCTCATCCAGCGCATAGTGCCAGCTGGTTTTGTCATAGCTTCGGGTTGCCGCATCGTAGCCGCTAAACAGGCCGTCATCGAAGCTAAAGTCATCGCGCACAATGAGGCTGGCGTTAGTATAAGCCGCCACATACTCATGCTGGATGGTGTCATTTTCGATCAGATAGCGCAGCACGCCCGACAGGAATGTAATGTCGGTGCCGGATCGAATAGGCGTGTAGAAATCAGCCACCGATGCCGTACGCGTAAAGCGCGGATCGATAACGATCAGTTTCGCATTGTTATGGATTTTGGCTTCCATCGCCCAGCGGAATCCTACCGGATGCGCTTCAGCGGCGTTGCCACCCATCACAATAATCAGATTGGCATTGCGGATGTCGACCCAGTGGTTGGTCATCGCACCGCGACCGAACGTTGGAGCAAGACTTGCTACCGTAGGTCCGTGTCAAACGCGCGCCTGGTTGTCGACGGCAAGCATGCCGAGGGAACGGGTCATCTTCTGGGTGAGATAGCCGGTTTCATTGCTGGCAGCGGAGGCACACAGCATTCCGGTACTGAGCCAGCGGTTGACGGTGACACCATCTTTATTCTGCGCGATAAAATTGGCGTCACGATCGTCTTTCATCAGCCTGGCAATGCGGGTAAAAGCATCATCCCAGCTGATACGCTGCCATTTATCAGAACCGGCAGCGCGGTATTCTGGATATTTCAGGCGGTTTTCACTTTGAATAAAGTCGAGCAGTCCAGCCCCTTTCGGGCACAGGGCACCGCGGCTCACCGGGTGATCGGGGTCGCCTTCAATGTGGAATATCTGCTCTTTAACATTTTTTGCACCGTCGCCGAGGCTGTACATCAGCAGGCCGCAGCCCACCGAGCAGTAGGTGCAGGTGTTGCGTGTTTCACGGGCGCGCAACAGTTTGTACTGGCGGCTTTCTGCCAGCGCAGCGGTAGGCACAAAGCCCAGAGCGGCAGCGGTGGTTCCCGCCATTCCTGCCGCACAGATTTTAAAAAATCGTCTTCTGCTGACTTTCATAACGTCATTCCTGATTCGACACGGGTCAATTTTTTTGCGCAGCAAAGGTGAGAGGTTCACAATGAGCACAGGCGCCTTTTTAAACGCGCACGAGTTTAAATAATACCACAAAAAAAATAGGGTTGATGGGGCAGGCTAAATTCAGTGAGTGAAAAACAGCACAAAAAAGAGGGAATTCTGTCACCGGTATCTGGCGCACGTCAGATTGCGGTATGGCAGCGCGATGCCTTGCAACAGCCGCAGCCGGACTGGCTGGCAGAGGAAGTTCCGGTGGCGCTGGTGTACAACGGTATTTCTCATGTGGTGATGATGGCGACGCCGAAAGATCTGGAGGCATTTGCCATCGGCTTTTCGTTATCGGAGGGTATTATTGCCTCGCCGGCGGATATTTTCGGTATCGACGTAGTCACGGTTTGCCAGGGAATTGAGGTGCAGGTGGAGCTTTCCAGCCGCCGTTTTATGGCGTTAAAGGAGCAGCGCCGTGCTATGGCCGGCCGCACCGGCTGCGGGGTGTGTGGCGTGGAGCAGCTGGCGGAAATTGGTAAGCCAGTCGAGCCGCTGCCATTTACCCACTCATTTGCCTTAGAGCATCTTGACCATGCGCTGAATCAGCTGAAGTCATTCCAGCCCGTAGGCCAGCTAACCGGCTGTACTCATGCCGCCGCATGGGTTACCCCTGCCGGAGAGTTAAGCCTCGGCTGTGAAGATGTGGGCCGGCATGTGGCGCTGGATAAGCTGCTGGGAATGCGCAGCAAAGAGCCAGCGGCGGCGGGCGCGGTGCTGGTCTCCAGCCGCGCCAGCTATGAGATGGTGCAGAAGTCTGCCATGTGCGGTGTTGAGATTCTGTTTGCCGTCTCCGCCGCTACACAGCTGGCGGTAGAGGTGGCGCAGCGCTGCAATCTGACGCTGGTAGGTTTCAGCAAGCCGGGACGCGCCACGGTGTATACGCATCCGCAGAGGTTGCTTTAAGCCAGCACCACCTGGGTGAGCACCTGCTGTAGAGCGATGCAGGCGGGCAGAGTGGCGGCGCTGCTGTCGGTAACCAGCGTGCTGACCTGCTCAATGCTGGCATAATTCATCCGGCTGTTAACACCGAGCTTGCTGTGATCGGCCAGCAATATCAGCCGCCCGGCCTGGCGCGTCATGGCGCGCGCGATGGCCGCTTCGTGCGGCTGGAAACTGCTGGCACCGTGTTTGGCGTCCAGTCCGACCGGAGAAAGCAGCGCAACGTCAGCGCGGAAGCGGTAGATCTCATCGATGGTCAGCTCTCCGCGTGTCTCCTGTGCGCCAGCCTGCATATTACCGCCCAGCAGAATCACCTGATTATTCAGTGTCTCATGCTCTTCAGCCGCACAGAGTTTTAATGCCGCGTTGAGGCTGTTGGTGACGATGGTCAGACCCGACATAGAACGCAGCTCTTCCGCCAGCATGGTGGTAGTGCTGCCCGCATCCATAAATACCGTCTGCCCCGGCTGTAACAGCTGTACCGCCGCGCGTGCAATCGCCCGCTTCTCTTTGGCCATTACCGAACTGCGCACCGTCAGCGGTGGTTCCGGTGTGGCATTCAGCGCCACCAGGCCACCGTGAACGCGTTTTGCCAGCCCTTCAGCTTCCAGCTCAATCATGTCGCGGCGGGCCGTTTCACGTGAAATACCCAGCTCTTTGATGATTCGTTCGGTGCTCACCTGGTTGAGGGTACTGAGCAGCGCCCGGATGCGATGTAAACGTGTTTCCTGCAACATCATTCTGCTTTCCTGTAGATGATTCACCGACATAGCCTAACCGACATTAACGCGCCGTGCATGTGTATTTTATTGCGTTTGTGTATTTGGTTGCATTTCACAAAAAAGTTGCCATGATGAAGGTCAGACATTGCTGACTGCCTGTCTCCGGGTAAACCTCAATTTAGCAACGGGAGTGATTATGGCCACACGTTCAACCATCATGGATACCAACAGTTTCCGCGCCGAACATGCCGACGGCCTGGACGCTGATGTGCGTAAGCTGACCGATAAACGCAGTAAGGTGTTGGGTGAGTCTTACCGCCTGTTCTACCGTAAGCCGGTACATCTGGTACGCGGTAAAGGCCAGTATCTGTGGGATGCCGCCGGGGAGAAATACCTCGATGTGTATAACAACGTGGCCAGCATCGGGCATTGCCATCCGGCGGTGATTGAGGCGGTTTATCAGCAGATGAATCAGCTGAATACCCACACCCGTTATCTGCACGAAGCCATTCTCGACTACTCCGAACAGCTGTTAGCTACCGCCCCGGCGGAGATCGACCGCGCGATGTATATGTGCACCGGCTCAGAAGCCAATGACCTGGCGATCCGCGTGGCGCGTGCTTACAGCGGCGGCACCGGGATTATTGTTACCCAGGAGTCCTACCACGGCACCAGCGACCTGACATCCGGCGTTTCTCCGGCGCTGGGCAGCGGTCAGCCGCTGGCTGCAACTACCCGTCTGGTGCTGCCGCCGGATCGCTACCGCGTTGATGCTCCCGATCTTGGTGCCTGGTTTGCCAATGAAATCCAGAAACAGATCGATGATATGGCGGCACACGGTATTAAATTTGCCGGTTTCCTTGCGGATTCGATCTTCTCCTCCGATGGTGTGCTGCCGGGGCCAAAAGGCTTTCTCAAGCAGGCTATCGACGTGGTGCACAAAAACGGCGGCATCTTTATTGCCGATGAAGTACAGCCAGGATTTGCCCGTACCGGAGAAGCATTCTGGGGCTTTGCCCGCCACGATGTGGTGCCGGATGTGATTACCACCGGTAAGCCGATGGGTAACGGGATCCCGGTGTCTGGCCTGCTGGCGAAAAGCGACGTGCTGGCCGCGTTCAGCGATGAAATCCCCTATTTCAATACCTTCGGCGGCAATCCGGTAGCGATGGCAGCAGCGCAGGCGGTACTGAAAGTGATTAAAGAGGAAGGATTACAGGAACACAGCCGGGTGGTTGGGGCGAAATTGCTTTCAGAGCTCTCCTCGCTGAAAGATAAGTATGAGTGTGTAGGCGATGTGCGCGGCGCAGGTCTGTTTATTGGTTTTGAACTGGTAAAAGATAAAGCCAGTAAAACGCCGGATAAGCAGCTGGCGCTGGATGTCACCGAAATGCTGCGGGAAAATCATGTACTGACTTCAGTGGCTGGCCCATACGGTAATGTGTTGAAGCTGCGTCCGCCGCTGGCATTCCAGGAGAGTGATATTGACTGGCTGGTGGGGGCGCTGGATAAATCACTGGCGGCGCTGGGACGCTGACCCCGGGTTGGGGATGGAACGGGTCGGGCATGCCCGACCCCTACGGGGGCAACTGTGATGAACGCAGATCCAGATCCCAATATGTTCCCGTAGGGGCGAGGCATGCCTCGCCCTGGCTGATGAAACAATCGCTTAGATCATTTGGTTGTAACGCAACAGGTTAATGATATAACTCCCCTCTGACGCCCGCTGGTAAAGATACCCTTACTAACACCGGGGCATTGATATCCCTTTTCCCGATCATTTATTTAACTATAATGATCCGACTGCTTACGCGGTGCTGAACAGCGAGCGCCGCCCATAATCTGAATGGAGACGATGAACATGAGTTATTCACTGCCATCCCTGCCTTATGCGTATGACGCACTGGAACCGCATTTTGACAAGCAGACCATGGAGATCCACCACACTAAGCACCATCAGGCTTATGTGAACAACGCGAACGCAGCGCTGGAAGGAACCGAGTTTGCCAACCTGCCGGTTGAAGAGCTGATCGCTAAACTGGATCAGCTTCCGGCTGACAAAAAAGGCCCACTGCGTAACAACGCGGGCGGTCATGCTAACCACAGCTTCTTCTGGAAAGGTCTGAAAATCGGAACCTCTCTGGGCGGCGACCTGAAAGCAGCCATCGAGAAAGATTTCGGCAGCGTTGACGCGTTCAAAGCTGAATTCGAAAAAGCGGCAGCGACCCGTTTCGGTTCTGGCTGGGCGTGGCTGGTCAAGAAAGGCGACAAACTGGCGGTTGTATCAACGGCTAACCAGGACAGCCCTCTGATGGGCGAAGCGATTTCTGGCGCATCCGGCACCCCGATCATCGGCCTGGATGTGTGGGAACACGCCTACTATCTGAAGTATCAGAACAAACGCCCTGACTACATCAAGGCGTTCTGGAACGTGGTTAACTGGGACGTGGCTGCTGAGAATTTCAAAGCAGCTAAATAATCACAGTTAGCGATGACCTCAACCGGCGACCTGTTCGCCGGTTTTTTTATGTCTCTCCCCCGGCAATGTGTTTTTCTGTGCAGCATAACTACGCAGTATCTGACAGTTATTCCCCTTTTATTAACTGGTTATAAGCAGCATACCAGCGCTTCCCCCTGTAGTATCTGGACATCTGGATGGCTAATAACATTTTGTGTTAGCTTATGTCCTTTCGTTCGTTGCCTGCCGTGACAATCCGTTAAAAAATGCGGCGCACCCCTTTATTTATTGAGCTTGAGAAAACACGCCCATGACCGCGATAAATCGCCTTGAAATGCGCCAGATCTCCATCGCTTTTGGCGGTTTTGCGGCGCTTAAATCCGTCGACCTTACTCTGGAAGGGCACTCTATCCATGCGCTGACCGGGGCCAACGGTGCCGGAAAATCAACGCTGATGGCGGTGCTCTCGGGCGCATACGATCACTACAGCGGTGAGATCTTGCTGGATGGTCAGCCTGTGACCATTCGCTCCCCGCGCGATGCAAAACAATTGGGTATTCATCTGGTACAGCAGGAAGTGGATGTGGCGCTGGTGGCGGGACTGAGCGTGGCAGAGAATATTATGCTGGATCGCCTGGCTGAAGGTGGTCAGCTTTATCGCTGGGGCGAGATGCGCCGTCAGGCACGGGCGCTGCTGGCGCAGTTAGATGTACAGATTGATGTGAAGCGCCAGGTGGAGCAGTGCACGCTGGCAGAAAAACAGCAGATACTGCTGGCGCGTGCGCTGTCGCACCACTGCCGTTTTCTGGTGCTTGATGAACCCACCGCTCCGCTTGATCAGCATGAAAGTGAACGTCTGTTTGCCGTAGTACGCCGTTTGCAAAGTAGCGGAATCGGCGTGGTGTTTATCTCGCATCGTATTCATGAGCTGAAGGCTATCTGCGATCGTCTGACGGTGCTGCGCGACGGTGAGCTGATTGAAAGTGGCCCGATGCAGGGATTAAGCGGTGAGCAGATTGTTGAGAAGATGCTCGGTCATCAGCTTGACGATATCTACCCGCCGCAGCGCCCGCCGTTCAGTAACGAGACGCTGCTGCATATTGCCGGGCTGCATGACGAGCATCTGTTAAAAGATATCACCCTGACGCTAAATAAAGGCGAGATCCTGGGCATTGCGGGGCTGGCAGGCGCGGGGAAAACCGAGCTGTGTAAAGCGCTGTTCGGTGCCAGTAAAAGCCGGGTGCAGCATGGTGAACTTCACGGAAAACCGTGGAAACCTTCATCTCCTCACGCCGCCGTCGACAATCGGATGGCGCTGATCCCGGAAGAACGCCGCAAAGAGGGCATCTTTATTGAGGAGTCTGTGGTGATGAATCTCAGCGTAACGGCAGATAACAGCTTCTCCCGCTGGAGCTTATTTGGCCATCGTCAGGCGTGGCGCTGGGCGGAAGAGGTGATTGCAAAGCTGGGGATTAGAACCACCGGGCCGCGACAGACACTGCGTCGTTTATCCGGAGGCAATCAGCAGAAGGTAGCAATTGGCAAATGGCTGCGTAATGACGCCGATGTACTGATTTTTGATGAACCGACCAAAGGCGTGGATATCAAGGCTAAAACAGACCTGTTCGAACTTATCGACGGGCTGGCTCGCCAGGGAAAAGGGGTGATTTATGCCTCTGGCGAATTTTCTGAGCTGGTCGGCCTGTGCGACCGCATCTGCGTACTGTGGGACGGGCGCATTGTTGCCGAAATGGCTGCTAATGACGTTGATGAAGAGACACTTTTACTTTATTCCACCGGAGGAACGCCTGCGTGAGCAGCAAAGAAATTTCCCTGAAGGCGGCACCGTCCGTCCGACACCAGCTGTTTGATTTTCTCTATAAATGGGGGATGTTGCTGACGGTAGTGGCGCTGATCGCTGGCTTTGGCCTGGCATCGGACAGCTTCCTTGAGCCGACCAATATCATCAATATCTTACGTTCGATTGCCATCGTCACGGTGATCGCGATTGGCGTATCGATCTCGCTGACTATCGGTGGTTTTGACCTGTCGGTCGGATCGACCGCGTCGCTGGCTAACTCGCTGGTGATCTCGATGTTTGTCTGGTACGGCCTCGGCCCGACGCAGGCTATCGCCCTGACGCTGCTGCTGTGTACTCTGGTCGGTCTGTTTAACGCCTTTATGATTGTCGTGCTGAAAATACCGGACATGCTGGCAACGCTTGCCAGTCTGTTTGTGGTGCAGGGTGTGGCGATGACTTACAGCTTTGGCGGTTCAATTACCGAGAATATGGTGCTGCCAAGCGGTGATATGGCGGAAGGCACTATTCCTGCGGTGTTTTCACTGCTGGGCCAGGTGCCGATTATCGTGATTGTGATGCTGGCGGTGACGGTGGTGGCGCAGCTGCTGCTGTCGCTGACTAAGCATGGTCGCCGCATGTATGCCATTGGCGGTAACCCTGAGGCGGCACGCTTGTCCGGGATCCGCACCACGCGCTACCGCGTGCTGGCCTATGTGATCTCGTCGTTACTGGCAGGCATGGGCGGTATTCTGCTGGCTTCGCGTATTGGTTCCTCACAGGTTAATGCGGGCGGCGGCTATCTGATGGATGCGGTGGCAGCGGCCTGGATTGGGCTGTCGCTGGCGGGTGCAGGAAAACCTAATGCACTGGGTACGCTGCTGGGCGCAGTGATCCTCGGTGTCTTACAAAATGGCCTGGTAATGCTCTCCGTACCGTATTACGCGATGGACATTATTAAAGGCCTGGTGCTGGCCGTTGCACTGGCCATTACATACGTACAGCGCCGTCAGGCGTAAAATTTTCAGACAGGGTAAATAATAATGAAAAAAATCACGACATCGCTGCTGGCTCTGAGCCTGCTGACTGCATTACCTGCTTTCGCGGCTGATACCGCCGTTCCTGCTGCTATCGCCAACCATGAGGGGCCGGTGCGTATTGCGGTGATCCGTAACCTCGGTTCTGACGATAACACCACCCAGTTTGTAGCCGGAGCCATTCAGGAGGGGCGTAAGCTGGGCTTTAAAGTCAGCACCTTCCTCAGTAACGGCGATGATGCGCGCTTCCAGGATTTCGTTAATCAGGCCATCAGCCAGAAATATGACGGGATTATCCTGTCACACGGGAAAGACCCTTACTCCACCGCACTGGTAAAACGCATTACAGATGCGGGTATCAAAGTTTCCGTATTTGATACCCCGGTTAACCAGCCTGTCGACGGCGTTACCGTCACCGCGCAGGACGATGCTTCTCTGGCACAGCTCTCACTCGACCAGCTGGTGAAAGATACCAACGGTCATGCAAATATCGTCAAGCTGTGGGTTGCGGGCTTCCCGGCAATGGAACGTCGTCAGGTGGTGTATGAAAAAGTCCTGAAAGCGAACCCGGGCATTCACCAGCTGGAGTCAATTGGCGCCGTTTCCTCAGATGTGCAGGGTGATACGGCCAATAAAATTGGCGCCATTCTGGCGAAGTATCCAAAAGGTAAGATTGATGCCATCTGGGGCTCATGGGATGCTTTTGCCCAGGGTGCCTATAAAGCCTTGCAGGAAAACGGCCGCACCGAGATCAAGCTTTACAGTATCGACGTGTCTAACCAGGATTTGCAGCTGATGCACCAGAAGAACAGCCCATGGAAGCAGACCGTGGCTGTTGACAGCAAGCTGATTGGCGCAACAAACATGCGCCTGGTGGCGAACAAGATCGGCGGTGAAACCACCCCGGCAACCTATCAGTTTACCGCCTCAGCCATTTCTCAGCAGCAGCTGGCTGCGCAGACTGGCGCTGTCAACGTGGCAAATCTGAACAAAATTATCCCTGGCTGGGGTACATCAAATGACTTCGTCGCACCGTGGTTCGCTACTCTGGAAGCGAAATACGCTAAACAGTAATCCTCTTTACGGCTGAATAATAATGGCTTAACTGCACAGGTGGTTAAGCCATTTTTTTATCTGGGTTTACTGGTTAACACAGGCGTAGAGCGGGGTGGTGGCATCTGAGATGAGCAGCGTGTTATCGCTCAAGCGGGACAGCTTCAGGATAAACAGACGACCTTTAAGAAGCGCATGAAAGAACACGTCCTCAGGAGCAGTATCCACGTTCGTGGCATGACTGGCTGCATAATTGAGCTCCAGAATATTATTTTCCGCGTGATAGATGTAGTCCATCATCAGCGTCCTGCTCAGAGTAAAGCTGCCTTTATCCGTGTGCAGCTTACCTGAGAATCCCAGCGCCAGCCGTTTATTGCCAAGCGTGGTCAGGCTCAAATTCCCATCCATCGTTGCAGCTGCATCCGGCTGCTGAATATAAAAGTGTACATCCCCTTTGCATGCCAGAGAGAAACTGGATCTGTCTACATCCGTTTTATCACGAGGCAGAATAATGACACATATAGCGGTCAATAAAATGATGGCTCCACTGGTTAAAAGGATATGTCTCATGGTTTTTTTATAGTGGTTGAAAGGAAACTCTCACAGTGGGTGAGTCTGTTTTTTTTATTTTTTCTGCATGTAGCAAGAAAAACACTGCTCTGATCGTAATCCTTTATTGGGAACAGGTTAGAAAACCTGAAGTAAACAGTGCTGTTATTACTTTTACAGTTAATGTGTTTTTCTTTAATCAGGGAGGCTAATAGCTTAAGTTTTACCTCTCTATTTCTATCGCTGTCACTATCAAGATCAATTATATGACATGAGTTTATGTTAATAGTGCCAGGGGTTTTTGAATGGGATACGTAAGTCGTTAAGCTAAAATAAATTACCAGTAAGGTTATGACGATAGTCAGGCAGATAATGAGATTTTTTTTGAATGTATCTCTGCCGTGAGAGGATTTTAGTTGAATTGCGGGGAGGTTATTCTTTTCATTTTTACTATTGCGATCGGTCGCTTTACTTGAACCAGATGAGGGTCTGATGAGCGTTACTTCTGCATCAAAGCGGAATCCCTGTTTTGGTACAGTAATAATGATGTTCTGATTCACACCGAGCTGTGAGAAAACTTTTCTCAGCAGGCTAATGTGGTTACTCAAATTACTTCCCGAAGGTCTGAGCCCATGCTCCTCCCATACGGTTCGGAGTAACTCTTCCCGCGTTAAGGTATTACCGGAATGAGTTATCAGTTCAGTTAATAGTCTTGAGCCTGGCCTGGAAAGTTGTACGACAGAGTTATCATTACCGATAAGGTTTAGTAATCCATTTATGGAGTCAAAATGGATGGTCTGATTAATAAAATAGTCCATTTTTATTTTTCAATTATTTCCCATTATCTACCGCCCGATTATCTTAATACTAAACAGCCATGTCAATGATTACCCCACCGCACCTGATTGTGGTTTTTTTGATAAAACGTGCTTACTTTTTATTATTAATTTCAAGTTAAGATTATTTGTTACAGGTTAATGATTTAAGGCTATTCAGTACTTTACTTAAAATTAGTTTTTTATCCTGTTATTATTTAACTTTATGGTTCTTTATATTGATATTACTTAATAATTGATATTAAGTTTCGCTTAATGTGCTTGCGTACTATCATGGAGTCTCTGTGATTTACGTAGTTTATATCTTTTATATATTCAATCGGCAGGAGCCGTACATACCATAAGGAGCAATGCCATGAGTGAATCTATTGCTAAAAATATTCAGCGTAAAACATCTGTCGATAAGGTGATTACAGCACTGAATGATTTCTTCAAAGAGAAAGGTGCTGCCAGTTCAGATTCATCATCAGTGCTGGCCAGTACCAGAGATGTGGCTAACCGATCTGAATTAAGCATTTATAATGCACGACATATCTTAATAAAACTGGAGAAAGAGGGTGTTATCACCTCGATCAGGAAAGAAAACAGTAAGAGCCTGTATTGGAATAAGACTGAGTCATTCAAGATGTAAGCGGTGGCTTCATCATATAAGTGGCGTATCATCTAAGCAGATACGCCACTTATCCATTTGTTACTACAGGTTGCAAATACATACAGAGCAATAAGATAGATTTTACGCTACCGGTTAAAGGTACGCATCTGCAATTCTCAGGTTGAAAATTATCGTGGCATTCGGCGGGATTTTCGGCGGTGAACCGATATCCTTATATGCCAGCTCTGGCGCGGTACCACGATAGTAATTGAACCATGATTTTTTAATTTCTTTAATGCTTCACGGAACACCGGAGGGAAACCAGATAGCGGCTGCGTTAACATTGTACCTCTGGCATCCATATCAGTGATCACTTCACCGTTGGTAAGACTCTCTTTAACTACGACATTGTAAGTAGCATTTTCTGCTATTGGCGTATCACCTTCATAGGTAATATTATACCAAAATCCGGAAGGAGACTTTTTCGTGTTTTTCATTTTGGTAAATTTTTGCAGATACTGCTTTGTCGCCTGATCTAGATTTGAGATTAATTTCTTTTGCTCTTGTGTTTCTCGATGACTGACTTCCGTTAATGTTTTCTCTAACGCATCCACTGAGAGTTTGGGTTTCCCCTGGAATGCATCTACGATTCCGGCCAGTACAATATTTTTTTCTGCATCTTTGCCCCAGCTATTATTTTCCGCCTGCATTTGCAAAATTTCATCCCCGAGGGACATCCCAATTGCATAGCCTTCACGAGCGCTCTTTTTATTCAGCTGTTCTGGTGTAACGTGCGGCAGTTCAGGACTGGCTTTGACGTCTGCTTTCTGTTTTTTGGCCTCTGCCAGCTCGACCAGTGCCGCATCAAGCTTCGCCTGAAGTTCTTTGTCATTTTCTGCTGGCGGTGTTCCCGGTTTATCAGTTGCTGTGGCAGCGGTATCCACGGGAGCTTTTTGGCTTAGTTGCAACAGATCTACTTTAGCCATCAGTGATTTCGCAATCAGCTCACTTTCAGCAAGCTGTTCAGCGGTTGGGCGTGCAGCAAGCTCAGTTTTTAGCTGTTCAGCTTCAGTTTGCAGCTTATTTTTTGTTTGCTCTGCTTCAGAGAGCTTCTTTTCAAGCGCGAGCTGCTGCTGTTTACTGGCTTCATCCTGACCACTGGCACCCTCCTGGCTTTGGGCAATCTGTTCCAGCAGCTGCTGTTTCTCTTTAGTCAGCTTCTCTTTTTCCTGGGCACTATCAGCGGCTAATTTTTGCTCTTTGGATTTTATTTCATCCCGTTCTGCTGTGATTTTCTGAATATCATCACGACTGGTTGACAGGTTTGTTTCCAACTCAGCGATTTTTTTATTGTACTCTTCGATCTGCTGGTTTAAAGCTGCCTCGTGCGCGCTGAGAACGTGCTCTTTCCCCTCATTAAGGGCCTTGAGCTGGCCGCGCAGGGCAGTTTCAGCTAGCTGAACCTCTTTAAGCTGGTCTTTCGCCTGAGTCAATTTCTCGACAAGTGTGTTGTGGGTTGGATGTAGGCTGAAAATCTGGCGTAAGTTCTGTGCCATATCCAGCATTGCCTGTTTATCCGCCTGGCTTAACTGAGACGTTTCTTCAACCACGGGTGCCACAGGTGGTGACTGCTGTAGAACGGCGATCTGCTCTTCAAGGGAGCGGATTGTCTTAGCCTTTTGTGAGATTTCTCGGTCTTTATCAGCGATGTCTCGCCGCAACGCTTTTAGCTGTGTGCGATCAACGCGTGGGGCAGGCGCAGGCGCAGCCTGAACCCGCCGCCGTGGTGGCGTGACGGTGTTGACTGCTTCACTAGTAACACGAGGAGGAGTAAGCCTCTCCTGAACAGGCGGAGCCAGAGGTGCCTGCGGAGTCTTATGCTGTTGCTCCTGATAAGAAGTGGCAAATTGTAAAACGGCAGGAGCTTCCAGCTCCGCTGCATACACTTTACTGTGCATTGCGCCCAGGCAAGTCATAACCACCAACGCGGCGGCAGACAAAGCAAAAGGAGCAGGGTATTTACCAATCATGGCCGTGCTTCACCCTTCTTGGTTAGGCTATCCATCAGTGCTTGTGCAATCCGTGCACAAAGCTGATTCGCGCGGTAGTGATAAAGGGAGTCAACCGTATCCTGAGTATTCTCCCCAACGTTTTTTCGCACCCCGGTATACTGAGCTGCATTGCTCATCAGCGCGTCAAATGTCGTTTGCATTGAGCGGTGCTCCGACGAATTAACGACTTTTAGCGCTTCAAGCTGCGCCTGACACAGTTTCAACTTATTACTGTCTTTAATATATTTTTCGCTCTGGACAACCTGCGGCTCTTCTGCGGATTGGGCAGGAGCAGGGACGGGTGTTGTTTTTGGTTTCCCCTGACAGCCAGCGAGTACAAAAACAAACAACACGGCGATCATATTAATAGTGCAAGGTAATGAGAATTTACTAATTGCCATAATAAAGATAACTCTGAATAAATAACGTTTCTAATGATGTTTAATCACGTTACGGTGTTAGAAGTTGCATCTTGCCAATGCTAATGGAACTGATCGACAGTACGTATTGATTCACACCATCCTTCCTGAATTAACCAGTAGTTAAGTTCAGCAGGGCGGATCATATTGAGCTTTGACATAATATTACGTTTATGCGCACTAACGGTTTTCTCGCTAATCTGAAGGAAACGAGCGACGCCGCCATTGCTGATGCCACGCGCCAGATAGCGGAGGATCTCAGTTTCACGTCTGGTCAGATTATTGGTGGAACGAGTCATCGTTGAACAGGGTTGAATCATAATATTACGCATATTGTTGAGCTGTTCCATTTGCTCATTAATAACTGACAGCATGCTCTCCACTGACTGATTGCGGTAGAGCGGGGTATAGTGGCTGATATGTGGCGCTGTGGCGTCGTTTTCCTCAGTTTCAGAGGAGCCATTCTTGATGATAAATATACACATCGGGCGCATTGACATACGGCGATTCAAATAATGTATATTAGCAACTGACAGCGACTCTTCTGCCAGGAAAATCATCTTCGCCCTGCTATTGAAGGCGCAATCAGTGAAGTCAGCATGAATTCCACGGCGAGAAAAATCTTCAGACAGACAATCCGTTAACCCTCTCATATAAAAAAGATTCGGGTCGTGTATTACGATCGTGATGTAGTTGTTTCTCATGATTTAATACCTGAAATTATCCTTAACCGGAGACGCAATATCAACGTCCTGCAAGCGTCTCTCCGTGACTCCTGAACAGCATACCTATGACACATTATATTGGATAACAAACATTATCGGTATCAAAGTTACTTATATTTCCTTATTGCGATATATAATTCTGTCATCGAATTTAATTCGACTCTATAAATCGCGGGAATTAATTAATACGTTTTTTTTCGATACTTAATATCGACGTAATGTATTTATCTGAGGGGGGTAATATCAATAATTGTAAATTATTTATGCATAAAAAAGACAGGATCACCGATCCTGTCTTTTTTGTGTAAGCGGTTATTTAAAATGCAGTTTTGGCGAAACCGGTCATCTCTTTTAAGCCCATTTCGCGGCCAAGCGCCGTGGTTGGATGAACCACCACGATACCGCGCACGCTTTTTTTCAGCGCACCCATATTCGCCTGCTCTTTTTTGGTAATAGCGCGGCTGAATGGCAACTTTTGCAGCTCCTGAGCTTCTTTGCTCAGATTCTCGGCGCGAACGCCGCGCAGACGTTCGATTTCTGCCTCTAATTTGTCTTTTTCTTTCAGCAGCTCACCGAGCTTCTCGCTGTCACCGGAGGCCAGCAGAACCGGCTCTTTATGATTAAGCGCATCCAGCTTGTCGCTGAGATCTTTGATTTCTGACTTTACTTGTTCTTTCATAACGATTGACCATTAAATTGATTCATTACTGCAAAGGATACACGAAAGCGGGGCAAAGAGGGAAAAGGGCGGGTTACTTTTTGAAAGCCTGCTTCAGACTGATTTGTGAGATCAGCGTAGTCAACGACAGCACCATGGTGGAGCGCACTACCTGCTGATAACGCTGCTGCTGCATGGCGCGCAGCTCCGCATCGTCGTGGGCGAAGTCGGGGCAGGGCGGCAGGGCGCTGACGCAGTGCAGTTCGCCAAAAGGCCCGAGAATTTCGTCGTCCGTAAAACGATATTCGCTGCCGTCGTGGTTCAGCTCTTCACGCAGGGCCATCAGCAGTTCGCAATCTTCATATTCACTGCGATTAATCACGCCGAGACCATAAATCAGCTTCAGGCGCACCGAGAGTTCACCCAGTGGGCCATCGCCGAGCAACAGTGGCTCCACCGCATATTTCACGGCATAGTCATCCTTGCGAAATACCTGTACCACCAGAATGTTTACTGCTTCTGTCAGCAGCTCAACCGTGGCGATAAGAAAGCTTCTTACCGATCGTCCGGCATTCAGGCGTTCGAGCACCCGATTTTCAAAAGCCTGAGGTTGTTCCATGAGAGCCTGCATATCGTTCGTATGGCGTAATAACGCCTGCGCGGGCACAGCAGTGCTGTGCCCTTCTTGTTCGTCCGTGAGGAGCGCTTGCGCCGACATTATGCCATAGCGTTCCAGGCCTTCACTACTGCCTTAACCACATCGCTGTTGATATCCAGACCGGAGATTTGCGCCAGAGTGGTAGCGACGTCCTGGCTGGCCAGCAGTGCAGCCAGTTCCTGCGCCTGCGGATCCTGGTCGCTACGGTAATGCAGAGCGGCGGCAATCCCGATGACGAGGTTGTCGTGCGGTAACTGATATTCCAGCGTGCCCAGCGTTGGTTTGATCAGACGATCGCCAGCGCTTAATTTACGCAGCGGCTGACGGCCTACGCGCTCAACGTCATCTTTCAGATACGGGTTTTCGAAACGGCTGAGGATTTTCTGGATATAGGCTGCGTGTTTCGCCGCGTCAAAACCGTAACGCTTAATCAGCACCGCGCCGCTCTCTTCCATTGCGCCCTGTACCACTGCACGCACTTTTTCATCAAGAATCGCTTCACGGATAGTTTGATGGCCCGCGAGCTGACCCAGATAGGCAGTAATGGCGTGGCCGGTATTGAGGGTAAACAGCTTACGCTCTACAAACGCCATCAGATTATCAGTCAGCTCCATGCCGGGAATGGCCGGCAGGTTACCTTTAAACTGTGTTTTATCGACGATCCATTCGCTAAAGGTTTCTACTGTGACTTCCAGCGGATCGCTGCTGCCGGCTTCTGATGGCGGTACGATGCGGTCAACTGCGGAGTCAACAAAGCCAACATGCTCCTCGACCCAGGCATGATACTGTTCCGGCAAAGCTTTCAGTACATGACCCTTTAACTGCGTGGTACCGCGTACCATATTCTCGCAGGCGATAATGTTCAGCGGACGGGTATTAGCGCTATCACTGCGTTTGGCCAGCCCTTTGGCAATGCTACCGGCAATGCGTTCGAGGATCTGCGGGCCAACCGCAGTGGTAACGATATCAACCTCTGCTACCAGCGCGATAATATCGTCGCTGGTGCTGTTAACGGCGTTAACCCCTTTGACGATCTCAACCTGCGCCTGCTCACCGACCACATGGACCGGATACTCCCCGCGTGCGTTCAGCGCGTCCAGCACCACCTGATTTACATCTGCGAAGGTGAGTTGAATACCCGCATCGGCCAGCAATTTGCCGATAAAACCACGGCCGATATTACCGGCGCCAAAATGTAATGCTTTCATAATTATTCCCGTATCAATGATCCAAGAGTCGGACATGCCCAAACCAGGAAAGGGCCGGGCATGCCCAGCCCTTCAAAGAGGTGTGATGGATAGTCCGCTTACGCGCTGGTTTTTCCTGACAGAATGTCGAGCACTTCCTGCACACTGGTGGTGGTGGCCAGTCGGGCAATCACGCTGTCATCGTCCAGGGCATTGGTCAGGCTGGTAATTACCTGAATATGTTCGTTATTACGGGCAGCAATACCGATGACCAGGCGGGCGATATCATCCGGCTCTTCACCGAAGTGAACGCCGTCCGGGTACTGGCAGAACACCACGCCGGTTTTCAGCACGCGGTCTTTGGCTTCCACGGTGCCATGCGGTACGGCGATAGACTCGCCCAGGTAGGTGGGCGTCAGTTTTTCGCGCTCCAGCATGGCGGCAACGTATTCCGGCTCAACGTAACCCCCCTTCACCAGCTGCTCACCGGCAAAGCGAATCGCCTGCTCTTTGTTCGTCGCATGGTTGCCGAGGAACACGTTGGCAGCACTCAGTTTGAACAGGTGTTCCTGGCCCTCATCAAAGCTATCACTCAGCGTACTGCTGACTTTTTCGCGGTGACCGGCGCTGCGCCCGGCTTCGACCAGACGGGCTGTCAGGTCGGTATACAGGCCGCTGTCGAGGAAGTTGGTCAGTGAGATATGTTGCGCATGTGGTGCCTGGCGCATTGCACGTTCGGTCAGGTCGCGGTGGGTAATGACCAGGTCGACATCGCCCGGCAGGCTGTTAATGGCGGTATTGGTCACGGAAATACTGCTCAGTCCGGCATCGTTTACCTTCTTGCGCAGTACGCCTGCACCCATGGCGCTGGAACCCATACCGGCATCGCAGGCCACGATGATTTTGCGTACATGGCTCAGGTCGCTGTGCAGGCCATCAGCAGCGCCAGCAGGTGTAGCGGACTGGCCTTTAGACTGCGCTTTCATCTCCTGCACACGGCGGGATGCGGCTTCGATATCGTCATCTTCTTTCACTTTGCTGGTTTTCAGCAGAATGGCAGAAACCACGAAGGAGACGGCAAAAGCAGCGACGATCGCAGCGATGTTAGCGAAGTAAGCCCCTTTTGGCGTCATTGCCAGTACCGCAAGGATGGAACCTGGAGAAGCCGGAGAAACCAGACCGCCGTTCAGCAGAGTCAGGGTGAATACGCCGGTCATTCCGCCGAGGATTACCGCCAGAATGAGGCGCGGGTTCATCAGCACATACGGGAAGTAGATTTCGTGAATACCACCAAGGAAGTGGATAATCGCAGCGCCACCGGCAGACTGTTTAGCGTTACCACGGCCGAAGAACATATAAGCCATCAGCACGCCCATACCCGGACCTGGGTTGGCTTCGATCAGGAAGAAGATCGATTTACCGGCTTCGCTAGCCTGCTGGATACCCAGCGGCGAGAAGATACCGTGGTTAATGGCGTTATTCAGGAACAGGATTTTCGCCGGTTCGACGAAGATGGAGGTCAATGGCAGCAGGTTGTTCTGCACCATCAGATTCACGCCGGCGGCGAGAATGTGCGACAAGCCTTCCACCAGTGGGCCGATTGCCATGAAAGCAAGGATAGCCAACAGCATGCCGATGATACCGGCAGAGAAGTTGTTAACCAGCATCTCAAAGCCGCTTTTGATTTTACCGTCAACCTGGCGGTCGAAGGTTTTAATCGCCCATCCACCCAGCGGGCCGGCAATCATTGAGCCAAGGAACATTGGCATATCGGCACCGACGATAACGCCCATGGTGGTGATAGCACCAACCACACCGCCGCGATCACCACCGACCAGACGACCACCGGTAAAGCCGATCAGCAGCGGCAGCAGATAGGTAATCATTGGGCCAACCAGCTTCGCCATCGTTTCGTTTGGCAGCCATCCGGTTGGAATAAACAGCGCGGTGATAATACCCCAGGCAATAAATGCCCCGATATTTGGCATTACCATATTGCTCAGAAAGCGACCAAAGTTTTGTACCTTGATCTTGATATCTGATGAGGACATAAAAAACACCCCTTATTGGTACGCGCCGACGAATAAGAGAGCGCGTTGAATTTTTGTTTTAGACCCGGCAGCGGTAACCGTCAGTATCACTGTATGCAGGCGGACTCTATCACGCGGATTTTATGCTGCGTAGCTGTCGCAAGAAGTGTGATTTAGATCACCATGCCAGGTGGGGGTAGAGGGGGGTTTTAGTGACGGCGATCACATTTGTGACGTGTAGAAAAACGACTAAGGCGTTTTTTTAAACGAAAAAGGCGGATTGGTGTGATGAATATCACATTTTAATGTTGTTGTTTTGTGTGTTATTTGTGATCTGCATCACAAATTATTTTCGACCAGAATGCGTCCGATCACACTTCTTTCGTCGCCGAAATCTTAAGAATAGTCTTATGTAAGAAAATTACACGATATGAGGGGAGAGGAGAAAAAAGAGCTGACGAATGCCAGCTCTGATTGATTGCTTACTGGAAACTGCCCTTCAGCGCAGTTTGCGCCTGAGACAGCGCCTGAGCGTTGGCACTCAGATTACTCATCAGCGTATTGTACTGGCTGGCCTGTGCCTGGGTCGGGAACTGAATCGCCGATCCATTAAAGCTGACGTTAGCCCCCTGCTGTTGCAGGAAGTCACCGGTCTGCACCGCATCCTGGCTCAGAGTCTGTAATGCTGGCAGCAGCGGCATCAGCGTTGCAGCAGGTTGAGTCACCACTTTGGTGTACACATTGTCATAGACGGTCTTCAGCGCTTCAGGCTGTTTCAGAGCGGCTTTGCTGCTGTCGGCCTGAGTTTTCGCTGTCTGAATCTGCTGGGCAAGAACGCCAAGAGAACCGCTCGCCTGGCGCAGGGCATCACGATGCGTCAGATAATCCTGTGGGGTGCGAATAGCGGAAAGCTCATCCACTACCGGCTTCAGGCCGGAATCTACTGCGCGGTTAACCTGCTGTGAGAAACCATAAAGAATGGCGTAGTCGCTGACGTAGGGGCCAAATTTCTGCTTTTGGTCTTCACTCAGACTGGGAAGGTGTTCACCGCTGCGCATCACGGTGTTTTGCAGGAAATCGATAAACGCTTTGCGCTGATCGGCTTCGTTATCGCCACAGCCAGTAAGCTGTAATACCAAAAACAGCGCCATAACCGGCACCAGCAGACGCGTCAAGATGCGTGATGATCCTGTCATCATAAGAAATTAACTCCTGTTAACAGATACTTATCGGTTTAATTCAAACAACTAATCTTGCGTAAAGAATAGTCGAAATCACTTTTGATGGATAGCAGAGTCTATGTAACTTATTTTTGCGCCTCGTTTTTTGGCTGATACCAACGCAGGATGAAAAAATAAACAAAAAATATGATCCGGATCTCACAAAATGATCTAATACTTATGATCCTGGCGTTACCCTGTGCTGCCCCAAAAAGCGCCCCAGTGGCTGATGTATGCCAGCATTGAGAACCTGGACTTAAGGTTCTTTCCCTCTGGTTGTTCACGTTTTGTGAGTTTTCGAGGAGTGCTTATGGAGACTATAGATCCAATGTCTGAACTGCTTTCCAGTCTGGAGCAGATTGTCCTTACCCGTAACATCATGCACGCTATTCCGGCCCTGAAAGATGATGTGGCGCCACCCGAGCCAAAAAGAGTTCGGGAAATTACCGGCATGCAGATTGATGAGTTTGCTCAGGCATTAGGAGTCAGTGTTTCGTCAGTGAAAAGCTGGGAAGCAAAAAGAACCAAACCGTCTGGAAGTGCACAGAAGTTAATGCAGTTGATTCAATCGAATCCTTGTCTCAGCAGACAGCTGCTGGGCTGACAGAAAAAACCCGCCATCAGGCGGGTTAATGTTTTTCAGGGGGGCAGTTTACTTCCCGGCTTTCATATCAATGACAAAGCGGTACTTAACATCCCCTTTCAGCATTCTTTCAAACGCCTGCTCCACCTCATCCAGACGGATCACTTCCACGTCGGACACGATATTGTGCTGGCCACAAAAATCGAGCATCTCCTGCGTCTCTTTGATACTCCCGATAGAAGTACCGGAAATGCTCAGACGCCTGAACACGATTGGTGTGACATCCGGTGACTTATGCGGTGAGTCAGGGATCCCCACCAGCACCAGATGACCATTCGTTTTCAGCGCGCTGAGGTACGGGTCAAGGTCGTGCGGGGCGGCTACGCAGTCGAGGATCATATCCAGGCTGTTTCTCACTCCGGCCATCTGTTCTGCGTCTTTCGAGACAACCACCTGGCTGGCACCCAGGCGCAGGGCATCAGCCCCTTTCGCTGGGGAGGTGGTGAACAGCACCACTTCGGCACCCAGCGCTGCCGCCAGCTTTACCGCCATATGGCCGAGGCCGCCGAGGCCGATCACGCCCACACGCTGGCCCGGCTGGATATTCCAGTGCTTCAGCGGTGACCAGGTAGTCACGCCCGCGCACAGCAGCGGTGCTACGGCGCTGAGTTCCAGGGTTTCCGGCACGGTAACCACAAATTTACTATCGACCACAATGCTGTCGGAATAACCACCAAAGGTTTTCCCTCCGATGACCTTTTCATCGCTGTTATAGGTCGCGGTGAAGCCCTCTTCACAATATTGCTCTTCGCCGTCGTGACACTGGGCGCAGTGGCCGCAGGAGTCGACCATGACGCCGACGCCGACCAGATCCCCGGCTTTAAAGGCGCTGACTGCGCTACCGGTGCTGATTACGCGGCCAACGATTTCATGGCCCGGCACCAGTGGAAACTGGCTGACACCCCATTCGTTGCGCGCCATATGCAGGTCGGAATGGCAGACGCCACAGTAGTGAATATCGATATGTACATCGTCAGCCTGTAGCTCACGACGGGTAAATTCGAAGGGTTCCAGCGGGGTGTTTGCTGCTTTAGCAGCGAATCCATAGGATTGCATGATGACTCAACCTGGTTGGCGAAAACCGCACAGGGTAGGGAAAGGGCGCTCTGAGGGCAAGGCGGAATTGTAAAGCGGGGTAACCAGAAAGGGTTACCCCGTAAGCAGGGATCGGACAGACCCGACCCGCGCTGGATTACTGTAGCAGAGAGATATCGGCAACCTGGAGGAACAGCTCGCGCAGTTTCGCCAGCAGCGTCAGACGGTTGATACGCACTTCTTTCTCTTCGGCGTTAACCATCACTTTATCGAAGAAGTTATCTACCGCTTCACGCAGCTGTGCCAGCTCAATCAGCGCATCCTGGTAGCGACCTTCTGCAAAGAACGGCTGCAATTTGCTGCTCAGGGCGGAAACATAGGTCGCCAGTTTGATCTCTTCATTCTCTTTCAGCAGAGACGCCTGGACGCTGTCGTTCAGCGGCTCGGTCGCTTTGGCGAGAATGTTGGAGACGCGCTTGTTAGCGCCAGCCAGGCTTGCTGCCTGCTCCAGGGTGCGGAAGTGAGAGACTGCCTTCATACGTGCATCGAAATCTGCCGGACGCGTTGGACGACGAGCCAGCACCGCCTGAATGGTATCGACACTGTGGCCCTCTTCCTGGTACCAGGTACGGAAACGGCCGAGCATAAAGTCGATCACTTCATCAACCACTTTAGCGTTAGAGAGCTTGCTGCCATACAGGCGCACGGCTTCTTCCGTCAGGGTTTGCAGATCGAGCGGCAGATTCTTCTCGACGATAATACGCAGCACGCCCAGCGCAGCACGGCGCAGAGCAAACGGATCTTTATCGCCTTTCGGATGCTGACCAATACCGAAGATTCCCGCAAGGGTATCCATCTTGTCAGCGATAGCCAGCGCACAGGCCACCGGATTGGACGGCAGATCGTCACCGGCAAAGCGAGGCTGATACTGCTCGTTCAGCGCGATTGCTACATCTTCGGCTTCGCCGTCGTGACGTGCATAGTGCATGCCCATGACGCCCTGAGTGTCGGTGAACTCAAAGACCATATTGGTCATCAGGTCACACTTCGACAGCAGGCCTGCGCGGGTAGCGTGATTGACGTCAGCACCTGTCTGCGCGGCAACCCAGCCCGCCAGCGCCTGAATGCGGTCAGTCTTGTCACGCAGCGTACCCAGCTCTTTCTGGAACAGCACGGTTTCCAGACGCGGCAGGTTATCTTCCAGACGACGCTTACGGTCGCTGTTGAAGAAAAACTCGGCATCAGCAAGACGCGGGCGCACCACTTTCTCGTTACCGGAGATAATTTGCTGCGGATCTTTCGACTCAATATTAGTGACGAAGATAAAGTTCGGCAGCAGTTTGCCCGCCTTGTCGTACACCGGGAAGTATTTCTGGTCGCCCTTCATGGTGTAAACCAGCGCTTCGGCCGGCACCGCGAGGAACTTCTCTTCAAACTTCGCCGTCAGCACCACCGGCCACTCCACCAGGGAAGTGACTTCTTCCAGCAGGCTGTCGCTCAGATCGGCGATACCGCCAATTTTGGCAGCAGCGGCTTCGGCATCGGCTTTGATGGTGGCTTTACGCACGGCGTAATCAGCCTGCACCTTGCCGCGCTCCAGCAGGATCTGCGGATACTGATCGGCGCTATCGATGGTGAATTCAGGTTCGCCCATAAAGCGATGGCCACGAATAGTACGTGCTGATTCGATACCCAGAATTTTCGCCGGGATCAGCTCATCGCCCAGCAGCAGCGTCACGGTATGCACCGGGCGCACGAACTGTACCTCAGAGGCACCCCAACGCATCAGTTTCGGGATGGGCAGCTTAGTCAGTGAGGTGGCGATCATCGCTGGCAGCAGGGCCTGGGCGCTTTCACCCGTCACCTGAGCACGATACAGCAGCCACTCGCCTTTGTCGGTGCTCAGGCGCTCGGCCTGATCAACGGTAATACCGCAGCCGCGAGCCCAGCCTTCAGCCGCTTTGCTCGCGACGCCGTTGGCATCAAACGCGGCCTGAATGGCCGGGCCACGTTTCTCTACTTCGCGATCTGGTTGAGCAGCGGCGAGGTTTGCCACTTTTAACGCCAGGCGACGTGGAGCAGCAAACCAGCTTACTTCGCCGTGGGCGAGGCCTGCGGCATCCAGTTCAGCGGTGAAGTTGGCCGCAAAGGATTCAGCCAGGCTGCGCAGTGCTTTTGGTGGCAGCTCTTCGGTGCCGATCTCCACCAGGAAGGTTTTTTCAGTCATGGCTGCCTCTTATTTCTTGTTATTGCACATCGGGAAGCCCAGTGCCTCGCGGGAGGCATAGTAAGCTTCAGCCACGGCTTTCGTCAGGGTGCGGATGCGCAGAATATAGCGCTGACGCTCAGTGACGGAGATCGCTTTACGCGCATCCAGCAGGTTAAAGCTGTGCGCGGCTTTCAGAATACGTTCGTAGGCAGGCAGCGGCAGTGGTTTTTCCAGCGCCAGCAGGCTTTGCGCCTCTTTCTCGTACTGCTCGAAGCAGGTAAACAGGAAGTCGACGTCGGCGTATTCGAAGTTGTAAGTGGACTGCTCCACTTCATTCTGGTGGAACACGTCGCCGTAGGTGGTTTTACCCAGCGGGCCGTCGCTCCAGACCAGATCGTAAACGCTGTCCACGCCCTGGATATACATCGCCAGGCGCTCAAGGCCGTAAGTGATCTCACCGGTAACGGGTTTGCACTCCAGACCACCCACCTGCTGGAAGTAAGTGAACTGCGTCACTTCCATGCCGTTCAGCCACACTTCCCAGCCCAGACCCCAGGCACCCAGCGTTGGGTTTTCCCAGTTATCTTCCACAAAGCGGATATCGTGGATGGTCGGATCCATACCCAGCTCTTTCAGAGAACCAAGGTACAACTCCTGAATATTGTCCGGAGATGGCTTGATGATCACCTGGAACTGGTAATAGTGCTGAAGGCGGTTCGGGTTTTCACCGTAGCGACCATCGGTTGGACGGCGCGACGGCTGCACATAGGCAACGGCGGTTGGTTCCGGACCCAGCGCTCGCAGGCAGGTCATTGGATGAGAGGTACCAGCGCCCACTTCCATATCCAGCGGTTGGATGATGGTGCAGCCCTGACGTGCCCAGTAATCCTGTAAGGTCAGGATCAGCCCCTGAAAAGTCTTGGTATCAAACTTTGGCATGTTGATTTCGCACGCGATACGAGTAGTTATAAAAGTGGGCGTCAGTATACCCTTTGACCGTACCTATTACCAAAATGCCGTGATCATTCCTCGCTGAATTTTTTGTCGCCTGCGCCACATAATCCCTTCATCCTCGTCCTATTTTTCCTCTCTCAGGTTGTTGAAGCGTGGCTGCCCGGCTACCCTCAATCTCGCATTACAGTAGAAGTGACCGTGAAATGAGGACGAAATGTCGCAAAAGATTGGTTGGATAGAGAATTTACGCGCGGTTGCCTGCCTGATGGTGATTATGATTCATACCACAACCTGGTATGTCACCACCGGGATGTCGGTGGGAGAACACAGTTGGGATCTCTCCAACCTGCTT
This sequence comes from Erwinia sorbitola, assembly GCF_009738185.1. NCBI lineage: Bacteria > Pseudomonadati > Pseudomonadota > Gammaproteobacteria > Enterobacterales > Erwiniaceae > Erwinia > Erwinia sorbitola. Next base: position 60,233 of record NZ_CP046509.1, read on the forward strand.
AACTCGGCTTCGCGGGTCTGCGTGCCGATTTTCTTTATGATTTCCGGTTACCTGTTCTTTGGTGAACGCAGCGCTCAGGGGCGGCATTTTCTGCGTATCGTACTCTGCCTGCTGTTCTACAGCAGCGTGGCGCTGATTTATATCACGCTGCTGACGCCGATCAACGAAGCGCTGTCGGTGAAAAATCTGCTGCAAAAACCGGTGTTCTATCACCTGTGGTTCTTCTTTGCGATTATCGTTATTTACCTGCTTTCACCGCTGATTCAGGTTAAACCGGTGCGTGCGCGTTATCTGGCGGTGGTGACGCTGGTGCTGGCGCTGCTGGCGAATCCTAATACCGTAGACAGCTCCATCGCCCGCTTTCACTGGCTGCCGATCAATCTCTATATCAGCGGCGACACCATCTATTACCTGCTTTACGCGCTGTTTGGCCGGGCGATTGGCATGATGGAGACAGAAAAACGCGGTGTATCCTGGCTGGCGGGGGGCGTATTTTTCGCCTGTGTGCTGATGATCGCCTTTGGCACTAAGCGCCAGTTTGCTATTAACGGTGCTTTTGCCGACACCTGGTATCTCTACTGCGGCCCGGCCGTATTTATTGCTGCCGTCAGCCTGCTGATACTGTTTAAAAATATCTTTAACGATCGCGTCAACCCGTTCTTTGCGCTGATCTCTCGCTGTTCGCTGCCGATCTATGGGTTTCACGCTCTGTTTATTCACTTTATGCGTACCCATGACCTGGATAACACCAACCATCCGCTGCTCGATATACCGCTGATTTTTGGTATTACCCTGGCAGGCAGCCTGCTGCTGGCGCTGGGCTTACAGAAGCTTGACAGGCGTCGTCTGGTTAGCTGACTTTTTAATCACGGCGCGATGAACGGGAGGCTTTTAGCGGGCGCAGTCGTCGGATGCGGGGGTTAAGGATCACCCCAGGCATACGCACCAGCCTGCGGCGATTAGGGTTAGGCACCGGCCGCTCGTGCCACAGTTTGAGCATGATCACCGTCAGCGCCAGCAGCGCCGTAATTCCGTTGGCCGCCATCACCGGCACATCCCCCATGCGGTGGCCGTACCACGTCCAGCACGACACGCCAAAGAACAGCGCGGCCCACATCCCCAGCGACAGGCCGCTGGTATCCTTGTTTTTCACGATATGCATCACCTGGAGACAGAACGATCCAGTGGTCACCCAGGCCGCCAGCGTTCCCAGCCAGACCGGCCACGGTGACAGAAAGATTATCGATAACAGTGCCAGTGCCACAGTGGCGGCAACAACTAACAGGTTCTTCATAAAAGCCCTCGTATCTGTGTTAAGCCCCAAACTCATTTTTGCTAAAGCGGTTTAGCTTTTTATCAAAAAAAAGCGAATGTTACTAGTAACACTAGCACAGGAATTCAACAAATTGAAACCAGGTGGGATCGGTGGCGAAGTGAAAAACCTGTGTGAACAGGATCGCCTGGCCAGTGCCGGCGACCTCAAAAAGGATATTATTGCTACTACCGTTTTACGCTTGCCAGCGCTGTAACGCCCTGCGCAGCTGGCGCGAAGAGGAGAATCCGGCTGAGAGTGCGGCACGTTCGTTGCCTTCCCCCTGCTGTAAACGCTGCCGGGCAATGGTCAGCCGCAGCTGCTCATGATAATCGCGTACGCTAATTCCCAGATGCTGGCGGAACAGACGCGTCAGATGACGTGCGCTGACATGCACTTTGGCGGCAATCTCCTCCAGTGGCCACTCCTGTTCCGGTTGCAGAGAGAGCAGATCCTGCGCCCGATGGATCGCCGGATGGATATGATTGCGGTAGCGCAGCCAGGGCGACAGCTGCGGGTCTTCCCCTGACCGCCGGAAATAGACCACCATTTCGCGCGCCACATCCATCGCCGTCTGGGCACCGCACAGACGGTTAATCAGATGCAGCGACAGATCGATACCGGCAGTAATCCCGGCACTGGTCCAGATACCGCGATCTTCGACAAAAATGCGGTTTTCTTTGACGATCGCTCCCGGTTCTGCCGCTTTAAGCCGCTCTATCACTTCATGATGCGTGGTGCACTGAACGCCGTTCATCAGTCCGGCTTTTGCTGCCAGCAGCGATCCGGAACAGACGCAGACTAACGTTACCTCGCGGGCATGTATGGCGGGCTGGATGCGCATCAGCCAGTTACGTGCTGCCATCGCCTGTGGAGTGTCGAACCACACTTTCGAGTCATGAACCCCGGGGATCACCAGCAGGCTTCCGGCAGGTAATGCCTCCGGCAGCGGCTCGATACGGCTGATATACATCTCGGTAGAGCTGAGAACGCTCTCATCCGGGCCGATATAGCGCAGGGAAAATGCGCCCGCCGCCAGCTTCAGTGTTTCCGCCGGACCGGTCAGATCCAGCGTCATCACACCGGGCAGGGTTAAAAACCACACCGGGGTCGTCATGTTATGCAAGTTCCTTAAGGCAGCCCTCAACGGTACGGATCTCAGCAAAACGATTAATCAGCACGCTTTCGGTACGGTGGCGTAAATCGGCAATGCTCAGGGTAATCCCATCATGGGTGATTGGGAAGGTCAGCGTTGCTTCGGTCACATAGGTCACACGATAGCCGAAGTCTGACGCTACGCGCGCAGTGGTTTCACAGCACTGCTCAGAGCGCAGGCCGGTGATAATCACATGCTTCACTTCGTTCTGCTCCAGCCACTGTTGCAGGCCGGATTCCGTCAGAGCGTTATGCACTCTTTTTTGGAAGCTGGCTACCGGCTGATGTGTCAGAAATGGCAGGCGTACCACCAGACCAGACTCCGGCGCAAACGCCCCTTCACTCTCCACATGAAGTATATCCACCACAGGAATGCCTTTAGCCTGGCAGCCCGCCACCAGTGTGCTTAATGCTTTTTCAAACGCCGGAGTTTCCGCCGCCTCATTGTAGCCACGGTGATAGAAGGATTGCTGCGCGTCAATCACTAACAGTACGGTATCGGTCATTTCTGGACTCCTGCTGAATGGGATTAACGCTATGATGGACGGGATATGGCAAGGAAAGAAGGCCAAAAACGGACAGCTTGCTGCCGGTGGCGGACATCACAAAAACAGAAGGAAAAACCGGAGTTTATTTGTGGTCATTGGCGATGATATACTCTGCGCCTCTGCAATGAAGGAAGATCGTCGTCTCCGGTGAGGCGGCTGGACTTCAAATCCAGTTGGGGCCGCCAGCGGTCCCGGGCAGGTTCGACTCCTGTGATCTTCCGCCAAAAAGATATCTTACCTCTCACGGGAAGACTCCCTATCGTTAAGATTAAGCAGATGGACTGCCTTGCGATTCTTCGTCACCCCGAAAAGCGCGGTGCTTTAGAGAAAATGCGCAAAGTCCGCCAGTGTTGTAATCAAATCTACCGTTAAGCTGTCGTTACCGTAAGATCTGCTGACACTGATGAACGCAGAAGCCCGCTGTCAGTGGGCGGAGAGCCTGGTCAAAACTTAACTATTCGGAAATTCAGGATAGTTCGCCACACTGCTCCAATGGAGCGTTCAGTCAGAAATGTATCTGTATACACTCACTCTCAATATATGCGAATAAACATATATAATATTGACAGTTTTTTACCCCTCATTAATAATCAGTGGGTCAATATGAGGTGTTTATTTCAATGAAATCTCTGCAACTTTTTAAAATCCTCTCCGATGAAACCCGCCTGGGGATTGTTCTGCTGCTCAGGGAGATGGGGGAGCTGTGCGTGTGCGATCTCTGTACGGCGTTGAATCAGTCCCAGCCCAAAATTTCTCGCCATCTGGCAATGCTGCGGGAGAATGGGGTTTTACTGGATCGTAAGCAGGGGAAGTGGGTTCACTATCGCTTATCTCCGCATATTCCTGCATGGGCCGCTGAGGTCATTGAGCAAGCCTGGTTAAGCCAGCAGGATGAGGTGCAGGCTATCGCCCGTAAGCTGACATCAGCCAACTGCTCTGGCAGCGGTAAAGCTGTCTGTATCTAAAATTTATCTAAACATATATGATTTTACATATATAACTGTTTGAGGGGGTTTTATGTTACTGGCAGGGGCAATCTTTATTCTGACTCTTGTGTTGGTTATCTGGCAGCCGAAGGGCTTGGGGATTGGCTGGAGCGCCATGTTCGGCGCGATACTGGCTCTGCTATCGGGCGTGGTACATATTGCGGATATCCCGGTGGTATGGAATATCGTCTGGAATGCGACCGCCACTTTTATTGCCGTGATTATCATCAGTCTGCTGCTGGATGAGTCAGGATTTTTCGAATGGGCTGCGCTGCATGTTGCCCGCTGGGGAAATGGTCGCGGACGCCTGTTATTTACCTATATCGTGTTACTTGGCGCGGCAGTAGCGGCACTGTTTGCTAACGATGGCGCAGCGTTAATTTTGACGCCGATCGTGATCGCCATGCTATTAGCGTTAGGATTCAGCAAAAGGGCCACGCTGGCATTTGTAATGGCAGCAGGTTTTATTGCTGATACAGCCAGCCTGCCACTGATAGTCTCCAACCTGGTGAATATTGTCTCGGCTGACTTCTTCCATCTTGGATTCACGGAATATGCTTCGGTAATGGTACCTGTAGATATTGCGGCCATTATCGCTACGCTGGGGATGTTGCATCTGTTTTTCCGTGCTGATATCCCACCCGCCTATGATCTGGCACGGTTGAAAGAGCCAGCAAAAGCCATCAAAGACCCCGCAACCTTTCGCACCGGCTGGGTGGTATTACTCTTGTTGCTGGTTGGCTTTTTTGTCCTTGAACCGCTCGGTATTCCGGTGAGCGCGATCGCGGCGGTGGGGGCTGTTATCCTCCTGGTCGTGGCTAAAAGTGGTCACGCTATTCATACCGGGAAAGTGCTGCGCGGTGCGCCGTGGCAGATTGTGATTTTCTCGCTGGGGATGTATCTGGTGGTTTATGGCCTGCGCAACGCGGGGTTAACGGGGCATCTTTCCGGCGTACTGGATCTGCTGGCGGGTAAGGGGCTTTGGGCCGCAACTTTCGGCACAGGAATTCTCACCGCGTTTCTGTCATCCGTAATGAATAATATGCCAACGGTTCTGGTCGGCGCACTGTCCATTGATGGCAGCACCGCGTCAGGCGTTATTAAAGAAGCGATGATTTATGCCAACGTTATAGGCTGCGATCTGGGGCCTAAAATTACCCCTATTGGCAGCCTTGCGACACTGCTCTGGCTGCATGTACTTTCACAGAGGAATATGACCATCGCCTGGGGATACTACTTCCGCACCGGAATTATCATGACTCTGCCCGTGCTGTTTGTCACGCTGGCTGCGCTGGCCCTGCGCCTGTCCTTCACTATTTAATGAGAGACTAAAATGAGCAATATTATCATCTATCATAATCCGGCCTGCGGCACGTCGCGTAACACGCTGGAGATGATCCGTAACAGCGGTACGGAACCGACCATTATTTATTATCTTGAAACTCCGCCCTCACGTAATGAACTGGTCAAACTCATGGCTGATATGGGCATCACGCCGCGAGCGCTGCTGCGTAAAAACGTTGAGCCGTATGAAAAAGAGGGCCTTGCAGAAGAGTGTTTTACTGACGAACAGTTAATTGATTTTATGCTGACATACCCTATTTTGATTAACCGTCCAATTGTGGTGACCCCGCTGGGAACCCGGCTGTGCCGCCCTTCAGAAGTGGTACTGAATATTCTTCCCGATGCGCAGAAAGGTGCTTTCACCAAAGAAGACGGTGAAAAAGTCGTTGATGATGCCGGTAAACAACGAAAATAAACCTTCAGCCACCTGATTTCACACACTTATTAAATTATCGGGTGATTATAAAGTGATTTATGCGATTTTATTAAACCTTTCCCCAATGCATAATACCTGAGGACGTAATATTAAAAAGGATGAAAAAGTGGCAACGGGAAATACCGAAATATATCAACTAAACCGCACTCTGGTCTGGTGCGGATTCAAAAAACTTACTCCAATTTCTCTCTTTGTGATCGTATTTGGGGCCGCTTTTGGCCTGGCCGCCACTCAGGCGGGGTTAAGTGAATCAACCATTGTTATCATGAGCACCTTCGTTTTTGCCGGGGCGGCCCAGTTTGCAGCCCTTGAGCTGTGGGGCGTGCAGGTTCCGCTGTTCACGATGATGATTACTGTATTTGCCATCAATGCCCGTCATCTGCTGATGGGTGCCACGCTCTACCCCTGGTTACGGCATCTGTCACCCTCAAAAAAATATGGCGTGATGCTGGTTGCGTCTGATGCCAACTGGGCAATGTCGATACAGGCATTCAGCCGCGGTCTGCCGGGGTTAGGGCTGCTGGTCGGCGGCGGACTGGCGCTATGGTCATTCTGGGTTTTCGGCACCTGGCTTGGGGTTTATTTGGGGGCCACGTTAAGCGATCCCAAAAGTCTTGGGCTGGATATGGTAATGGGGTGTTTTCTGTTAGCCATGGTGGTGGAGGGGGAAAAGAACCTGCGCATGATGGCCATCTGGGGCACCGCAGGGCTGTCATCCATACTGGCTTACTGGTATTTACCCGAAAACAGTCACGTCGTGGTTGGTGCTCTGTCCGGGGGAGTTATCGGGACAATATGGCCGGAGAGTGCAAATGAACATTGAAATCTCAGGGGCAGGCGCGCTGATCGTTGTTTTTGCCATGGCGCTGGTAACACTGGCAACGCGCTGGGGTGGCGTGTGGATCATGTCATTTGTACCCATTAATAACCGGGTTAAGAGATTTATCCAGGCCATGTCGGGTTCGGTGCTGATCGCTATTATTGCACCCATGGCCATAGCGGGCGATAACGCTGCCCGCCTGGCGTTAGCGACAACCGCAGCGATGATGTTGCTACTAAAAAAACCATTGCCTGCGATTGCGGGTGGCATCTTCGTTGCGGCTTTAGTCCGCTATATCCAGGTTCAGAGTGGGCTCGTTTAACACAGCAGTCTGCGCAGCAATATAGTGGGAAAGTGAATACAAAATAATCCCATAATGCGCTGATAAATCATTGGGGTATTGGTTTGCATCAGCATTAATCAAACACCCCATTAATAATTGCTGTCACCACTGCGGTACTGAGTGCAATCAGCACCAGGTTATCGCCGACGATTTTCCACTCATAGCCCGGGTAATAAGGAAGCTGTCCCAGCATTGAGGCAGGGACGGATTTTTTGGCGATCCCCGGCGGCAGAGGTTTGCCGCGAGCCAGGTTTTTTGCAATGCCGGGCGGCAAGGAGCGATAGCCCGTCAGTCCAAAGTTCAGAGCAAGATGTCGCGCTTCATCAAAGCTGATATCGGAATCGACCCTGTCGGGTTTGCCGTAATTTTTACCATGTCCTGATGAGGCTCCATTTTTTTGGCTATGTTTTTCTTTCTGACTATGGCCGTTATTCCCCTTCCCACCGCCATTTCCATTCCCGTTTCCCGGATTAGCCAGAGCAGGCGCAGCCAGCAATGAGCAGGAGATAATGGCGGCCAGCGCCACAGTTAAATTACTGTGCTTCAACATGATCTGATCTCCTGTGGGTGTGTCTTAATAAGATTAGAAGATACGCTAAAAAATCACCATCTTCCGCGTGCTCAGTCGTGCATTAAACCTTTGACCGGGCGTTTAGCGTAAAAATATCCGCGCATCACTTCACAGGCCTCTCTTCTCAGGATGTGATCTCTGCAGCAAAAAAAGATACTCAGGTTTATATAAAATGAAACATCGTTTCATTTTGTTGAGTTCGCCGCGTTTTGCCGTTAAGCTGACCTTATCAGTTTCGGCATCGGGCACTGTCCGCTCACTTACGAGTCACGGAAAGCGCCTGAACATGTTTGATTTAACGAAGGAAACAACATGATTCTGGATAATTTCTCCCTGGCGGGAAAAGTGGCGGTGGTGACCGGATGTGATACCGGTTTAGGGCAGGGGATGGCACTTGGTCTGGCGGAAGCGGGCTGTGATATTGTCGGCATCAATATTGTTGAACCTCTTGAGACCATAGAACGCATCGCGGCAACCGGGCGGCGCTTTCTCAGCCTGACCGCTGACCTCAGCGACATCAACGTGATCCCGGCACTGCTGGAACGAGCGGTTGCGGAGATGGGGCATCTGGATATCCTGGTCAATAACGCGGGGATCATCCGTCGTGAAGATGCCATCGACTTCAGCGAAAAGAACTGGGACGACGTGATGAACCTGAATATCAAATCAGTGTTCTTTATGTCACAGGCGGTGGCAAAACAGTTTATCGTGCAGGGAACAGGCGGGAAAATCATCAATATCGCTTCGATGCTCTCCTATCAGGGCGGTATTCGCGTACCGTCTTATACTGCATCAAAAAGTGCTGTAATGGGTGTTACCCGTCTGCTGGCGAACGAATGGGCGCAGCACCAAATCAACGTCAACGCCATTGCACCGGGCTATATGGCGACTAACAACACCCAGCAGCTGCGTGCTGATGAAGCGCGTAGCGAAGAGATCCTGGGCCGTATCCCGGCCGGGCGCTGGGGGCTGCCAGCCGATCTGATGGGGCCGGTGGTATTTCTCTCATCCCAGGCTTCTGACTACATTAATGGCTACACCATCGCCGTTGACGGCGGCTGGCTGGCACGTTAACTCATCCCAAATTAACTGATGTGCAGCAGGTCAGCCTGCTGCCCCTAAGAGGACGTATCAATGAAAATTGCACTGATGATGGAAAACAGCCAGGCGGCAAAAAACGCGATTATCCTGAAAGAGCTGAACGCGGTCGCCGGGGAAAAAGAGTATCCGGTCTATAACGTTGGCATGTCCGACGAGCAGGATCACCATCTGACTTATATCCACCTTGGCATTATGGCCAGTATTTTGCTGAACTCGAAGGCGGTGGATTTTGTGGTGGCAGGCTGCGGTACCGGGCAGGGTGCATTGATGTCGCTGAACCTGCATCCGGGCGTGATCTGCGGTTACTGTATCGATCCGGCAGATGCTTTCCTGTTCGCTCAAATCAATAACGGTAATGCGCTATCGCTGCCGTTCGCTAAAGGTTTTGGCTGGGGTGCCGAGCTGAACGTACGCTTTATCTTCGAAAAAGCTTTTGCAGGAGAGAAAGGTCAGGGATATCCCGCCGATCGTAAAGAGCCTCAGGTACGCAATGCGGGCATCCTGAATCAGGTGAAAGCCGCCATTGTTAAAGAGAACTACCTGGATACGCTGCGCGCCATTGATAAAGAGCTGGTGAAAACTGCGGTATCAGGCGAGCGCTTCCAGAAATGCTTCTTCGAAAATAGTCAGAACAAAGAGATTGAAAGCTTTGTGCGTGAAATCCTCGCGTAATTGATTTTCATTTTTCGCAGATATAAAAAAACCGGTGCAGATGGCACCGGTTTTTTATTGAGCAGATAAATTATAAAAAGTCCTGCCGCTGCGGCGTGAAAGTATCCAACAGCACGCCTTTTTCCAGGCAAACACAGCCGTGCACAATATCCGGCTTTTTATACAGCGTATCGCCTGCCGCTACCTCGTGCGTCTCGTCGCCGATAGTAAAGCGGAAGCGGCCGGAGAGCACATAGGTCAGCTGTTCATGTACATGGTGATGCATCGGGCCAATGGCGCCAGTCTCAAAGCTGACCTCCACCGCCATCATGCTGCCACCATGCGCGAGAACGCGACGGCTTACGCCATCGCCCAAATCCTGTAATGGTCTGTCTTGCTTAAAAATAAACACGGCTTAATCCTTCCTTAACGAGTGGAGCAGGCTATCCGGGATCTCGGCCAGATAGAGCGCAGGCAGTCCTTCATGATCGGTGGTGAACAGCACATGGCGGTCGTCCGGTGAAAAAGAGGGATGCGGATGCGTAACCTGACGGTCACCGTCGAGCACCCGCCACGAACTGTTATGTGCGGCCAGCGGCGCATACTGACGGGTCTGTGCATCGAAAATATAGAGCCACGGGTCATTTTCAATGGTGTGGCTGGCGGTATCTTTGACATCTACCGGGGTGCCGGAACCATCGCCAACCAGCAGCGTACCGTTCTCATTGCTCATCAAATGCGAACAGGCTGGCATGGTCATCAGGCTGATATCTTCACCGGTTTGCGGATCAAAACGGCGAATATGGCGGTCGTGCTGGCCTTTCAGGTAGGAGACATACACCAGCGCCGAACCGTCCGGCACCCAGAATTCATGGGTACAGCTTTCCCCCGGCGCATGCTCTTTCACTTTACGTACGTCGCTGCCGTTTTCGTTCACCAGCCACATACGCGCATCGACCAGGTCGTGCGGGCCTTCATGGCAGAAGGCAACGGTACTGTCGTCAAACGGGCGATAGATCGGGTGACCCAGCCACTCATTTTTCTCATGGATAACGTGAGACTGACCGCTGAGAAGATCAATACGTAGCAGGCGGCAGTGCGGATTACTGTGATAGAAGGACTGGAAAATTTTCCAGTCTGACAGCGGCGTCCAGTCCTCGCGGCTGATCTCAATACCCACCAGGCTGGTGCATTCACTGTTGGCGACCCATGTACCGTAACCCACCCAGGCCTCCGGCACCTGATATACCGTTTCCTCGCTGAAGTCATCCAGCGCCACGCGTTGCAGCAGGCGTTCATTTTTCACGTAATAGAGGTAGCCATCATCAGGCGAAAGAAATCCGCCAAAAGTGTTATCGCCTTTGCCTTCGGTGAGCTGTACCGCCTGCTGCTTTTGCAGATCCAGCAGGTAATAGTTGCGATTACCGTCGAATTCACCGGCAAACAGCAGCTTGCTGCCGTCGCGGGTAAAGCACTTTTGGTAGAAGTAGTTACGGTGGCACAGTACGTCAGGCGGGGTTAAGCGCGTTACCCGCGCGCCGGTCTGTGCATCTTCAACGGTGTGGAAGTTGAATTGAATCTGAGAACCTTTTGCCATGATTCACTCCATCGGTGGCAATGAGTTTCGCCTTGCTTCTGGCGTCTTCATTAAATTGAAATGCCGTTTCATAAATATGAAAACACATTACCACTGCGACGAATAAAACATCGTTAATCGCTGTCAGAAATGCAAAGCCGATCACAAAATAGCCCTTTTTTCTGTCTGAAAACCGCATCGACAGCCTGGCAGGGGTGACGTGTCGCTCTCTCTGATTAAAGGGTTTTCAACGTTCCCTGGTGGCTGTTGTTATATTTAAGTGACTGTATTGTAGTTAAAAATATGGAGAAAGCGGTCACAGCTCCCGACGAAGAGATGGGGTGGAAGGCGCTGGCTTAGTCAAATTCTTGATAAGAATGTTACTCGTATCGCAAATCTGTGCGAGAAATCATCACCTGGTGTTTTAACTGTGAGTTAATTCACATCTATTCATCCGCCTTATCTATATAAAACACCGTATCTATAAAAATAAAACAACGGTTCATTTTTATAAAATCTCTCTGGGCGGGGCTCACATGAACGCAGAAAAACCAATTTTATTCAGACATCAGCTGGCATACGGCGGTGGTAACTTACTCGGTAGCGGGGCGCTGGCAATTGCCGGTATCTGGTTACTCTACTTCTATACAACGTTTTGCGGGCTGACGCTGTTGCAGGCTTCGGCGATCTTCTCTGTTGCCAGCATTATTGACGCCATCAGTAACCCGCTGATGGGCTATCTCTCCGATAACTTCGGTAAAACCCGCCTCGGCAAGCGTTTTGGCCGCCGTCGCTTCTTTATCCTGCTCGGGATCCCGCTGATGATGGTCTATCCGCTGCTGTGGATGGAAGGCTTCGGGTTCTGGTATTACCTCTCTACTTATGTGCTGTTTGAGCTGATCTATACCTCGGTGATGGTGCCTTATGAAACCCTCGCCACCGAAATGACCACTGACTTCTCGGCGCGCTCCAAGCTGACGGGTTACAAAGCGATTTTCGGTAAGGTTGCGAACTTCCTCGCCGCGTTTATTCCGGGCCAGTTCATTCTGATCTACGGTAAAGACTCTGCACAACCTTTCTTCTACACCGCCGTTACCTACGGTGTGATTCTGTGTGTGGCGATGGGCATGCTCTGGCTCTCTTCCTGGGAGCGTCCGGTAGAAGAAACCACGCCGGTTGAAGAGAGGAAAATGACGCTGGCGAAAACCATGCTGACGCTGATACGCGATATGAAGTCGACCTTCCATCTGCGTGTGTTCCGCAAACATCTGGGCATGTATCTGTGCGGATTTGGCGCGGAGTGGCTGTTTGCCTCGGTATTTACCTACTTTATCATCTTCGTGCTGCAATATGACCCGGCGATGGTAGCGGGGCTGAGTAGCCTTAACTCGCTGCTGCAACTCTTCTCCACCGCTATCTTCATCGGCATCTGTGTGAAGCACGGCTTCAGCAAACCCTACATTCTGGCGCTCTGCATCGTTGTGTTCTCCGTGGTGTGTTACAGCCTGCTGCACTTCCTCCATCTGCCGCAGCAGTACGCAACGGCGGCCATGCTGACTATTACCGTGGTGTTCGGAATTGGTACGGGCGGCGTGTACTACATCCCGTGGACGGTTTACACCTTCCTGGCGGATATCGATGAAGCGTTTACCGGCCGTCGCCGCGAAGGGATCTACGCCGGAGCCATGACCTTCTCCGGTAAGCTGATGCGCTCGGTGATTGTCTTTGTGATGGGTAGCATCCTCAGTTTCTACGGTTTCCAGTCTAAATCTCACACCCAGCCGGAAAGCGCGGTGATGGCGATTGCCCTGGTGTTCTGTGTGGGGGTTATTGCGCTGGCGCTGATGGCGATGGTCTTCAGCCATCAGATGAAGCTGAACCGCAAAACCCATCTGGTGGTACTGGGCGAAGTCGCGAGGATCAAATCCGGCGGGCTGATCGGCCATGTGCAGCCAGAAGTGCGCGCGGTAATGGAAGAGCTGATCGGCTATCCGTATGAAGAGTGCTGGGGTAACAGCAAAGTGTGCCGCAAAATCTTTGATACCCCTGCCGTTGAGCTGGTTGAGGTGCCTGAACCGAAACCGCTGGTGAGCCGCACGCAGCACCCGTAACTCCCCGTTTAAAAACGCTATTAATTCACTCACCGACTGGCCGGGAAACCGGCCAGCGGTACCCTGCGCGTAAAGGATAAGAACGATATGTGGGAACGCAAACTGTGTATTATCACGTTGTCCCTCGGGCTGAGTGCGTCCGCCGTGGCTGCGCTGCCGGAAACCGGCAAGCTGGTCTGGCACAGCATCACTTTTGGTCAGTCGACCGACGTTAATTTTGCCACTAACGTGCTGGCGGAAAAAATTGGCAGAAATGAAACCCTGCTGGCCGACGGTAAAGCGGTTGCGGCAGAGGGCAGCCTGCTGACCACGCCGTTTACGCTTGAAAGCCGTGGCGGGAAAATCGGCAACAGTCACGATGGCCTGACCTTCTTCTACACGCGTCTGCCAGCTGATGCCAACTTCCGGCTGGAAGCCGAGATCACGCTTAACCAGTTTGGCCCGGAAAATGGTGCAAAACCGGCCGGGCAGGAGGGTGCCGGGCTGTTAGTGCGCGATATTTTAGGGCCTGCGCGCGCGCCAGAGGTAAAACCGGGCATTGAAGAGCTACCGGCTGCGTCGAATATGGTGATGAATAGTGTCATGGCGACAGGCGACAAGCCGGCAGAGATAGCGCTGATTGCCAGGCAGGGCGTGCAACAGCCCTGGGGCAACACCGGTATTGGCATTGTGCGCGAACCCTATCATCTGCTGACCAGCCCGCAGCATTTTTCCCTGCGTCTGGCCCGGACAGATAGCGGGTTTGAGGTGGCCTATGCGCCTCAGGGCGGCGACTGGAGCAGCAAAAGCATACCGGGCGCAGACCGCATCACGCAGCTGGATAAAACCCACTATTACGCTGGATTTTTCGCCGCGCGTAATGCCAGCATCACCGTGCACCGCGCCACGCTGACGCTCAGTGATGCCCACACCCAGCCGGGCGTGCCTTATGTGGCACCCGCCCTGCAATCGCGAATTGAAGTGATGTCATCGCCGATTCTGACCCGGCGTGACGGCCTCTTCCAGCTTCGCACCAACGGTAACGGCAAGCTCTCCATCAAACATGGCGGGAAAGCACTGCTGCATGCAAAAACCGTACGTGGCGGTGAGGTGGTAACGGTGCCGGTTCATGCAACAGCGGCAGAGAGCGTGCTGAACGTTGCTTTCACCCCCGATAACGGCCACCCCCTGAATCAGAGCTACCCGTTAACCCTGGCGCAGGTCAGTAACCCGGATGAGCTGTACGCCTCAGCGCAGGGCACGGCCGGGAACGACGGTTCACGCGAACATCCGCTCGATTTTGCCAGTGCGGTCAATCTATTAGCTCCGGGCGGCACGCTGTGGCTGGCGGAGGGCGAGTATCCGGCCAGCGTTATTCCGGCTACGGCCAGCGGCACCGGGAAGCAGCCGAAAACGCTGCGGCCTCAGGGCAGCAACGTCGTGTTTAACGGACTCAAACTCGACGGCAGCTACTGGCATATTCAGGGCATTACGGTGACGCAGAAAAGCTTTCATATTGCCGGGAGTTACAACCATATCGACCGCGTTCGCGCCCATCATGCCGATGATACTGGCATTTGGGTGGCATCGCCGGACGGTATTGGCCGTGCGCTGTGGGCCAGTCATAACCTGATCAGCAACGCCGAGTCCTGGGGCAATCAGGATCCGGGGCGGAAAAACGCTGACGGCTTTGCGGTGAAAATGCGTGTCGGTGAGGGCAACCGCCTGGTGAACTGCTATTCCCATGACAACATCGACGACGGTTTCGACCTGTTTAACAAAATTGAAGACGGGCCGAACGGCAGCGTGACGATCGAAAACAGCCTTTCGGTCAATAACGGTAGTAACGGTTTCAAGCTCGGGGGCGAGGGGCTGCCGGTAGCGCATGTGGTGCGCAGCAATGTGGCGCTGGAAAACGGTATGGATGGCTTCAGCGATAACTTTAACCCCGGAGCGTTGAGCGTTGAGAATAACCGGGCGCTGGATAATCATCGCTTTAACTTCCTGTTCCGTCCGTCGCCTTACACTACGCCGGACAAGCAGGGTACCTTTAGCGGCAATATTTCGCTGCGTACGGTGCCGGGAAAATATGACGATGTGGTCAGCGGAAAGGCTGATGACAGTAATTATTTTTATAGCGTGACAAAGAGTGAATTAATCAAAACTAAGATCCAAAAATAATATCAATATCTCTGGGATACCAAAATGAAAAATAACAGACTGCTGCTCTGCGGTCTGCTGCTGGCCAGCGCCAGCAGCCAGGCCGTGACTATCGACCTTCGCCATGAGTGGCTGGACGACAGTAAACAACATAAAGACCGGGCGATGGTGTCACATCGCTTTGATAATGGCTTTGGTTTTTCACTGGAAGCCAAGTGGAAATCGGGCGGTGAAAATGAGAATAAAGCCTTTAACAATCTGGTGGATAACGGTACGGAGAGTACCATAAGCTATCAGTATAAGGTGACCCCGGCCTGGTTCCTGCAACCGGGATTCACCCTGGAATCCAGTTCAGACAACAGTATCTATAAGCCGTTTCTGACCACCGGATACCAGTTCGACAGCGGCATCTATTTCAATGTGCGCTATCGTTACGAATATACGCGTTCGACCAAAGAAAATACCGAAGATAAGAAAACCAACCGGGGTGAATTCTGGCTTGGCTATCGTCTTGCCGACTGGCGCTTTGAATATAACTATATTTATAAACACAGCGATCAGGTTTTATATGATAACGACAAGTGGGATTATGAGCAGGATCTGAAGGTTGCCTACAATATTAATAAGCAGTGGACGCCGTATGTGCAGGTGGGTGATGTTTCTGTCAGAAAAACCGCTGATGACAGACAGACGCGTCTGCGTATTGGTGTGCAGTACAACTTTTAACGTGAACTGATACCATCAGGCAAAACAGTCCGCCGGAAATCCTGGCGGACTGTTGTTATCACCCGGTCACGGAAGGGTTCAAGCGCTTCGCCCACAACCTCTTCATTCAGATACGGGCCATAGTGATTTTAATTCATCAAGTTACGCTAATTAGCCGTGAAGGGGGATTAGGATCGTGATGATGCATGATGAGTCGCGCTCCATAGAACCCGGCCGAGGTCAGGATCGCCGGAGTTAGCTGATATATCGCAGTATCAGCATGGCACCGGAGGTCAGCAGCAGCACATTGAGCATCTTGAGAAACTGTTCACGCGACATTCTGAGGGTGAAATGTCGCCCCAGCGTAATACCAATCAGCATCCCGGGCAGCAAAGCTGCCGCCAGCAGCAGCAGGTTTTTATCCATATACACCCCGGCGAGGGCAAAAATCACCACGCGAGTCAGAGTGCTCAGGCCAATCAGCGTGGTCTGGGTGATGCGCAGCGTCTCTTTATTCTCGATACGTCCGCTCAGGTAGATGGCATAAATAAAGCCGCCGCTGCCGAACAGCGCGCTGAACACGCCGCCTGTCAGCCCAAAAGGCACGCTGGCTTTATGCGAAAACTGACGCTGAGGCTTCAGGCCGCTCAGGGAGTAAAGGGCATAGGCGATAACAAACAGCCCCAGCGCCAGCAGCAGGATATCCGGACGGGTGGTTAACAGGAGCGCGGAACCCACGAGGCTGCCAGCTATCATCAGCGGTACCAGGCGTTTTAATTCAGGCCAGGCGGCGCTGCGGCCGTCGCGGCTGACGTTAACGACAGCGGCGCACATATCCAGCAGCGCCAGCAGTGGCACAATTTTCGCCACAGGAAGATAGAGCGCCATTACCGGGCTGGCGATCAGGGCGCTGCCGAAGCCAGCCATGCCAAAAATCACATAGGCCACCAGCAAGGTGACCGCCAGAACCAGATAAGCGGAAAGTGGGAGCAGATCCAGCACGACAAAGTTCCTTCTTGTCAAAACGGGGGACTTTACACATTTTAGCAGTAAAAAAAATTGAAGCAGATCTGATAACAACTAATTTTTGGTAAGTATCCGACTGATTTCGTTGCCATATCCCCGTACAGTTACTACGCCATCCACTACTTCCACAATCGCAAAAGGCACTTCTTTTGCCCCATCGAGCATCCCTTTCATGATGACAAAGTCGGTATTCTCACGCCGCACATAGCCGCCGCGATGATCGTGCCCGGTAAAACAGGCGCGTACCTGATAGCGGCACAGGAGATCGGCCAGTACATCACCGTTCCACAGAATATGGCCGGTATGTGGCGTCAGCGGATAGTGGCCAAAGACCACGACCGTTTCCCCCAGCTGCTGCGCCTGTTGCAGCTGAACCTCAATCCATGCGAGCTGGGCGCTGCCCACCGCACCATTCCAGGGTTCGGCCTGCGGCTGATGGCGCGCCAGCAGATCGGCAAGCATGGTTTTCGCCAGCTGGCGTTCATCACCGTTGCCCTGATTGCAGTAAAGGCTGATGTCATTACCGTCGAAAACGATAAAACGATAGCCCGCCAGGCGAAACTGATAGTAGCTTTTCGGTAAACCCGCCGGTGGGGTATGCGCCGCTTTCAGGCGATCGGAAATCACCTGCGCATCATGGTTACCAATCACAATCGCGTGCGGATGGTGCAGCGTCTCATACAGTGGCAGCAGCGCCGCGTAGCTTGACCAATGGCGATCCACCAGGTCGCCCAGCGTTACGACAAAATCGAGCGGCTGGCGATTAAATGTCGCGATCGCCTCTGGCAGTTTGTGCAGCGCATGGCGGTAATAGAGATTTTTAGCGACATCCGCGTCAACATCCGCGTACTGCGGGTCGGCAATCAGACCAAATCGCAGCGTGCTGTCAGCCGGATGAGTGGAACGCATTACCGGCGGCTGGTAAAGCATTGCGGCAGCGCCCAACGCCTGGCGTTGCAGAGGGGAAAGCGGATGCGGAGTGGTTGCAAAAGACATAATTACCTCCGTTAGCGGATACCTGACCGCATAAAAGACTGAACAAACTGACGCTGAAAAATCAGGAACAGCACCAGCAGCGGCATTGAAGTCATCAACGTTGCAGCACCGACCAGCGCCCACTGCACCCCCTGTTCCGGAGCAGAAAACAGCTGTAAACCGACGGTAATGGGTCGCACGTTAACCGAGTCGGTGATCACCAGCGGCCAGAGGAAATCATTCCAGTGAAAGCTGATCGACACCAGCGCGAAGGCGATATACACCGGCCTGGCCAGCGGCACATAGATACGGCGCAGAATCGTCCAGCGGCTGGCTCCCTCGACGATTGCCGCCTCTTCCAGCACCAGCGGAATGCTTTTGAATGTCTGGCGCAGCAGGAAAATAGCAAAGGCCGAGGCTAAATAAGGCAACGCAATACCCCACAGACTGTCGCGCAGCCCCAGCGCTCCCACGGTTTTGTAGTTGTTGAGGATCAGTACGTCGGGACTGATCATCAGCTGCAACAGGATCAGTGCAAACAGCAGTCCGGAGAACTTCAGGCGAAAACGAACCAGGGCATAGGCTGCCATGGTAGCCAGCAGCAGCTGGCAGACGACAATCATCAGCACCAGCAGCGTAGTGTTAAGGAAGTAACGGGCAAACGGCGCGGCATGCCAGGCATCAACAAAATTCTGTGTCGTCAGCGGGGAAAACAGCACAAAGGTGCCCTGATCTGCCGCCGGATGAATGGCGACCCAAATCGCCACCAGAATAGGTAAAAACCACAGTAGCGCCGCCAGCCAGATCGCCAGATTCAGGCACAGGCGGCCTGCGGAGAATGGCCGGGCGGGAAGCGTCATCGTCAGGCTCATTGGTAATGGGCTCGCTTATCCAGCAGGTTGAATTTGATTAAGGCGATAGCGCCGAGGATCACCAGCAGCACCACGGTCATTGCCGAAGCTGCCGGTAAATCCCAGAAGCTGAAGGCGGTACGGTAGATATAAAACAGCAGGAGACTGCTGCTGTTATTGGGGCCGCCGTTGGTCATGGCGATCACCTGGTCGACGATGCGAAAAGCATTCATCGAGGCGTTAATCAGAATAAACAGCGTGGTTGGCATCAGCAGCGGCCACTGTATACGTCGGAAGAAATGGCCCCGTGAGGCACCTTCGATCTCTGCCGCTTCGCTCAGTCGCGGGTCAATCTGCTGCAAAGCTGCCAGGTAGAAAATCATAAAGAAACCGGCTTCGCGCCACACGGAGACCGCCATCAGGCTCCAGAGTGCACTGTCGGGATCCCCCAGCCAGTTGACGGGCGGCAGGGAAAATAGCGCCAGCAGCTGGTTCAGCAGGCCGAGCTGTGGCGTATAGAAAAATAGCCACAAATTGGCGATGGCGATCATCGGCAGCAGTGACGGTATAAAAAATGCCGCGCGGGTCAGCGCACTGCCGCGCAGGCGGCGATTAACGGCCAGCGCCATTAGCAGAGCCAGCCCGACCGACAGCGGAATAGTGACCGCCGCATACAGCAGATTATTACGCAGCGACAGCATAAAAATGTCGTCATCCAGCAGCGCCGCGTAGTTATCCAGACCGACAAACTGCGCCGGATGCCCGTTGCGTGACGCTGAGAACAGGCTCTCCCACATCGTGGCAACCGCCGGGTAATGGGTAAACGTCAGCAGAAAACCCAGCGCCGGTAACAGCAGCAGATAGCCATAGATCTGTATTGACAGGCCACGCTGGCGTGCAGCAGGAACCGCGGTGTGAAGAGAGCTCATAGAGATCCGTTACTGGTAAGGTTTCAGCAGGCGATCGGCCTGCTTCTGTGCTGATTCCAGCGCCTGGGCAGGGGTTTTCTCCTGAGTAACGGCGGCTTCGATCGCATGGTTCAGGGTTTCCTGAATCTGTACGCTGTTATAGGTCGACAGCTCCGGCTGTGAGTATTTCAGCTGTTCACGCGCAACCAGCGCCTGCGGTACCTGTTTAACGTAATCCCGCATTACAGCGGTGTCCCATGCGGCCGGTGAAGTGGCAACATAGCCGGTGGCGATGCTCCAGCGCGCTGCCTGCTCAGGGGCAGAGACCCAGCGAATAAAGGTCATAGCGGCTTTTTGCTGTTCCGGGGTGGCGTTTTTAAACACATAAAGGTTACCGCCGCCGGTTGGGCTGCCGCGCTGGGTTTTCTCCGGCAACATCGCAACGCCGAATGGGAATTTTGCATTGTCACGCACCGTAGTCAGGTTGCCCGTCGTGGTGACCATCATCGCCGTTTTACCGCTGATAAAGTCCTGTGGCGTGGTGCTCCATGCAATCGCTCCCTTCGGTGACACGCCCTCTTTCTGACCCAGATTGGTCAGCCACTGCAATGTTTCGATATTGGCTGGCGTATTAAACGTCACCGCAGTTCCTTTGCCGTTATCCAGGCGGCTGCCGTTGGTGGCGGCCAGACCCTGAAAGTTCCAGTAACCATTTGGCGTGGAAGGAATTTCAATGCCCCACTGGCTGACGCCCTTATCGTCTTTTATCACCAGTTTTTTCCCAAAATCGACCACCTGCTGCCAGTTTGCTGGTGGGGTATTGCCGTCCAGGCCTGCTTTTTCAAACGCCTGTTTGTTCCAGTACATCACCACCGTTGAGCGCTGGAAAGGGATGCCCCACACCTTGCCTTCAATATGACGCAGAAACGCCGGATAGAACCCGTCAATCCACTGTTTCCCCTCGGCGTCATTTGCCAGATCGCTGGCGGCGGTGATAGCCCCTGCGTCGATCAGCGAATAAGCCTCAATATCGCCAATCACCGCCAGCTGCGGAGCATTGCCGCCGCGAAAAGCCGTCAGAGCTTTTGTCACGGTGGTGGCGTAATCACCGGTATATACCGGCTGAATTGTTACGTCGGGATGCAGCTTTTCGAAGTCAGCAACCAGCGTATCGACGGTGTGGCTGATCTTACCGCCCACGGCTATCGGGTAGTACATCTGGAGTTTCACCGGTTCGGCGGCAAAAGCGGACGACGCAGCGCAGAGCAGCAGGGCAGACGTCAGGCGTGAAAAATGAAGAGCTGGAGACATGGTTTTCCCTTAAGCGATAAAAACGTAGTTAAACGGCGTATTTTTGTTCTGACGGTAAAAAGTTCTGTTCCGCGCCATAGCAGCGCTTGCCGCTGGCGCTGGTAAAGAAATATTGCTTTGTCGCGCTCCATTGCAGCCCGACCAGGCTGTGTTCACTAAAGCGTTTCATCCCGGCAACCTTGACGGTGACTGGCTCCTTGCAGGCGGCGATCTGGCATACCAGCAGGGTGTCTGCGCCCATATATTCGTAGCTGATGACCCTGCCGGTTAGCGCCGCATTCTCGGCGGCCGTCAGCTGGATATCTTCCGCACGTAATCCCAGGCTTAACGCGGTTTCAGCGGCGTACTGCACCACCGGAATGGGCATTTCGCCGAGGTAGTGATGCGTGGCTTCGCGCCGCAGCGGGATAATGTTCATCGGCGGTGCACCGATAAACTGCGCAGCAAAAATGCTGGCCGGGTTGTTGTAGAGATTGTCCGGGGTGTCGTGTTGCTCGATGGTGCCATCGTTCAGCAAAATGATTTTATCGGCCATGCTCATTGCTTCGGTCTGGTCGTGGGTTACGTAGAGCATCGTCAGGCCGAGCTTCTTCTGAATGGCGCGGATTTCGCGGCGCATACTCTGGCGCAGCTTGGCATCGAGGTTGGAGAGCGGTTCATCCATCAGACACAGCTTATTGTTGGCAATCACCGCCCGCCCCAGCGCCACACGCTGCTGCTGCCCACCGGAGAGCTGTGATGGCAGGCGTTCGAGCAGCGGTTCCAGCTCCATCAGGCGGCTGACATCTGCCAGACGTGCCGGAAAGTGGCGTTTATCTTCACCGCGTGCGCGAAGCCCGAACAGCAGATTTTCTCGAACGTTAAGGTGTGGGAATAGCGCATAAGACTGGAACACCATCGACAGCTTTCGCTGTGACGGTGGCAGGGCGGTCACATCTTTCTGCTGGAAATAGATTGCGCCACTGTCGGCCGATTCCAGCCCGGCAATGGTGCGCAGCATAGTCGACTTGCCGCAGCCTGAAGGCCCGAGTAGTGCAATAAAATCGCCCTCTGCCACCTCAAAACTGATGTTGTTCAGTGCGGTTTTTGTATCCCAGGCTTTGTGGATATGGTGTAGAGAGAGATAGCTCATGCCAGCTTTGCGTCTTTGTAATAAGGAGTGGGCTTAAGCTAACGAGCCTGAATGAACTTTTTATTAAAGATTGATGACACCTGGAAGATGCAGGCGTTGTCTGGGCAAGACAGGCGGTGGTGGATTAACGTTTTCAGTGGAAAAATTTATTATCAGAGCGATGAAATAAAAAAATAGCATTGATGTTTTTTTAATTTTTAAAAAATAGTTTGTGTTTTTTTATGGTCATTTTTATTGTGCGCTTTTTAAACAATAATAATTTATCCATTTTATGTGAATACATTTGTTGATGGTTCATTTTTTTGGTTGGCGCCTCAAGGTGACAAGGCGATTAAATAACCGTTAGCCTGTTATCAAAATATGATTAAATTTAAATTCAGCTTCTGATTTTTTTGGTTTTTTAAAATAAAGTGAAATTTAAACCGAATTCAATTATTTCATTTTTTTTAATTGATTTTGCGATTCCGCGATAGTTTATGCTGTTTGTTGCGGTTGTTTCTGAAGATTGTTGTTGTTTATAAACATAGTGTTAGTGGTTGATGGTGCAGAACTTAAGTCAAATCACCCTTGAATCAGTTGATCAATAAAATTGATCGAGAAGATCATTTATTGTCACTTTACAACAATTAGCTGCAATACACAGACTTCTTCGCACTCTATTTAAATTTAAAGAGGCTATTAGTAGTTGGCGTAACCACTTCTTATGGAAATTATGTTGCGTTAATTTTCTGTGCCGGGTGGAATATATTCCTGGTGTGGAGGGTTTTCTTTTAAATAAAAAGATGAGTAAAAACAGTTACCAGAGAGGCGACTGTTTAATTGTTTTTTATAAAAAGGAATTGCAGTGATGAAAAAAAACAGTTTCAGGCTGAGTGCACTGACGGTATCCGTTATCGTCGGTTTGAGTAGTGCTGCTTACGCCGCAGGCGTGACTCCCGCAGTAAAAGATATCACGGCACTGAGCCATAATACCCAGAATCACTATTCTGGCGGCGGTGCAGTATTTATTGGTGGTGATAACCTGACCGTGGTTAATAACACCCTGACTGGTTCCCGCTGGGTTAACATCAACCCTGATACCCCCGGATTTGAGGCGTTGCTCAATAGCAGCGGCTATAAAGGTTATATGGATGCTAACGCTGCCAGCCTCAGCGGTGACGTTAACTACCTGATCGACGAAGATTACCAGCGCGCGCTGCACGGTCAGCGTCAGGTTCATGCTGCACACAAGAATGGTTATTCTGCGCCGGTTGGCGTTGTTAATGGCCTGAAAATGGGCACAGCCAGCAATCGTTACCAGAAAACTCAGTCAGTAACGCTGTATCAGCGCGATGCTGCGGGTGCCATCAAATATCAGAAAAATGCCGACGGCACCTTTGCTCTGGATAAGACAGGCAAGAAAATCCCACTGACCGTCACTGCATCTCTGGCGCTGGATCGAAACTCAGATGTTTACATCAAACCGATCACCAACGCGGGCGGTAACTTTGGCCTGGCTGATGCGGCTATCTATTCCAAAGTGGTCAGTCTGCAAAATGACGTGACCGCTGCCGTTTCTGTTAACGGTAATCTTCAGGAAAACAGCGGCAATCAGCGTGCGCGTGATGTGCTGATCGTGAAAAATACCACCATCGACAACACGCTGGATAAAGACTCTGTACGTGTGGGTGCTTCAGGTGCGAACGGTGACCTGCATGGTAACGAACATGTCTTCAATGAGCGTCCATTTGCTACCGGGTTAAGCATCAATAGCAGCAGTATCAACCATCAGTTTGATCAGAACGGGCAGACTGTTTCATCCGGTGTACTGACTCATCAGGTTGCCAAAACCGCCAATGTCGTGCTGGATAATGCACAAATCACCGCGAAGAACATCGCGGCTGTCCGTCACGACGATAACAATAACGGCGGCTATCGCAACTACACATCCTACGACCGTTACGCTGATAACAGCTCAACGGCGGTGGCGATCACCGGATCTGGTCTGTTCGTCTCTATCGGGAATAAATCTACCCTCACCGGCGGCGTTAACCATGCGGGCAATGCACTGAGCCTTTCTGGTCACGCGAACCGTGTTGATGTGAACAACTCCACGCTTAATGGTGATGTACAGCTGAATCATGACGGCTATCGCCCGACCATTACTGTCAACGTGGTACGTGACAGCAAAACTGGTCACTACGTTGCCAATGGCGCTGCCGTGGCGAATTCTCACCTGCTCGACCGTCACCATAACGGCACCACGCTGAATATCGCGAACAACAGTGTGGTTAACGGTGATATTACTGCCTCTGGTCAAACGGGTTACAGCGTACAGCTGATTGATGTGACCGCCAATAATAGTCCGGTAACGTTGTCAGAAGCTGATATCACAGGCTCCACATCTGCAACGGCTATCTATAAAAATGCAGTAAGCAGCGCTAACCAGACTCTGCTGGCGAATGCGGGTGCAGCATGGACTCCGGTGACTGTTAATCTTAACCACAGCACCCTGAATGGTCGTGTTGCGGGTATTACTTCAGTAGCACAGCCTGATTTCATTGTGGGTGGTACTAACGTGCTCTCCTGGCACCCTGACCTCAATGTTAAAAGCGGTGCGGTATGGAATGCTGCTGCAACAGCTGACGGCGGTCTGGCAATTAGCGATGTGCACGACCTGAACCTGTCTGCCTCCACGCTGAACATGATCAACCTGGAAACCGACCATGCAACATTGGGCGGTCGCGGTCGTTATGAAGATGTGGGTGCTGCACGTGTCGTGGTTCACGGAAACCTTTCACAGGATAAAGACAGCAAGGGCAATAACCTGACATCACTGATTAATATCGGTAAGGCTGTGGTTGATCCGCTGATGAATCTGGGTGGCGCATATACCTTTGGTTCGATTCAGGTAAAAGGCTCGGCACAGGGTTCATATAAGCTGGACATCGCTAACTCTGGCGTTGAGCCTTATGTTAAGCAGGGCTACATCGCCGCTCGTGGTGATGTGAACTCGGCCAGCCGATATAACCCGCACAGCTTTGTTAACTATCAAAACAGCGGCAGCAATGCGCATTTCTACGGACGTACAGAAATGGGTATCTGGCAGTACGATGCCGTCGATGTGTTTAACGATACCGTTCATAACGAACGTAACGTTTACTTTAAAAACAACGGCCATCTGTCAAATAGCGCCGCCACTGCGTTAAGCATGGCTGCGTCGCAGGTCAATATTGCCAGCATGGAAAATGATGCGTTAACACAGCATCTGAAGGCAGCACGTCATGCAGAAGATGATGGCGGCGTCTGGCTCTCCTACTTCGGTGGTAAGAACAAAAACACCACCAGTGCTGGAGCAGCCTACAAGCTGGATACCCATGGCGTCATGCTGGGTGTAGATAATCGGTTTGATGCAAAAGATGGCAGCTGGTTAGCTGGCGTGGCCTTCTCTTCTGCACGTTCTGATTTGAGCGTGATGAACAGCAGCGGCGACCTGGACAGCTACGGTGCGCAGTTCTATCTCTCCCGTCAGTTCAGCAATGGCGTCTTTGTTGATACCGCTGCTCAGTTTGACCACTTTAGCAACAGCGGCGACGTTCGTATGCTGGATGGTCAGCGCTCGCGTTCCAACTTCTCAACTAACGGCTACGGACTGGGTATGACCGTAGGTTACGCGTGGGCTGATCAGGGCTTCTTCGCTGAACCATACGCCAAAGTCACTGGCCGTACGATTGATGGGGCGCACTACACCATGAATAACGGCATGGTTGTGAGCAGTGATGATTATAAATCACTGCAAGGTGAGATTGGTGCTGACGTAGGTTATACCTTTGAAATTAATCAGGGTTATATCAAGCCTTACTTCCACCTGGCAGGCCTCAACGAATTTGCTGACAGCAATGAAGTGAAGCTGAACAACGTTAACCTGAACAACAGTATCGATGGTGCGGCAGTTCGGGTTGGTGCTGGCGCTGAAGTGAAACTGATGAAGGATATCGGAGGTTACGCCAGCTTTAACTACACCAAAGGCGATGATATCGAACGCCCGTGGCAGGCCAACGTCGGATTGAATTACTCCTGGTAACTGTCTGTTAATTTTCCCCCCATCTGCGCTTTAAGGTGGGGGGATTTTTTCGATTATGGGATAGCGAACTATATAATGAATAAGATCTTAGCTTATGTAGATGAGAAGAAGGTGAGACTCGCCAAGGTTGTGGCTCAAAGCAATCATGATGGTGGATGTGTCCCGGAGGAACTTAAAGATTATGCTGACAGGCCGTTGTATCTTCTTATTGCGCTATGGTGCTATCGTCAGCGGACGTGGATAGACCGTAAGCAGATCTCTGCCGCCTTTGCTATTACAGAACGTCGTGCTTCCTTCCAGATTTCCTATATTATTCGTAAAAATAACATTGTCCGTTGCCAGACGCGCAAAATCAAAGCTCCGGGTTCGCGCCATTTGTGCCATGAAATCCTTGTTGAAAACGTGCTTTTAACCCCTGAAGACGTTAAAAAACCCTCACAAAGTCACACCAACTGTAAACGCCGCTCGCGGGATAACATCTGTCAAAATGATATGCGCTGGCTCCTAAGCCGCAGTATCTCCAGTAAATCCTGAAGTCTGGTCAGGCACGAGAAGCGGGTGCCTGACCTCTAAAATCGCACGCTAAATCATCCTAAAACTGAGTATGACGCAGGGCAAAAAGAATCCTCGATAATTTATGCCAGAGGCGCGGCCCCTGAAATTTCAGGTGTGGCGTTTGTTCAGCCAGAAATAGTGAATAGTGGCGAACAGGCACAGGGTGTAACCCAGTAGTTCGCTTCCTTCTTCCGCCATATTTTTTACCGTGCGGGTATAGCTCCCAAGCATCAGATGTTCCCAGAGCTGATGAACGCCGAACAGCCTTGAGAAGACCAGAATAGTCAGCATACCAGCAGACATCATGCCCCAGGCCGGATGGCTCATAAAAGCAGCCAGCCCGGAGACAATAGCTCGCGGGTCGCGCAACGCGGTGGCTACACAAGCCAGTGTCAGTGTAAGGGCAAACCAGAACCAGCTACCGTGGGATAAATTATCAAATAAAAAATCCATTTCGCGGATCAGCATACAGCCGAAGAAACCGCCTACCAGCAGATCGATCTGGCGCTGTGCCGGGGAACGCCAGGCACGGAAAAAGAACAATAGTGTGATGACTAACAATATGACTTCCTGAGTCGCTTCAGTCAGCGAGGCCTCGCGAACCGCATCGTTCATCCAGGCCACATCAACAAAGACCAGTCCCATCATAAGGCAGAGAAACAGGGCAGAACCCAAAAATGCGAGTGTTTTATTTCTTATTATTGTGATATCAGCTGTCATATTACCTCCCGGCGAAATTAGGAGGCAATGATAGGGATGTTAACTATGGATACTAGCCATTTTATGCTTTGAGTGCCTTCGCCGCACATAATGCAATATTTTCAATTACTTTCTGTCGTAATGCATTGTTATATATGATATTTTTTCTCCTGTGATTCGAACCAGCTGGCAGGCACGTTGTGCGGCGGCTGCCCCAGCTGTCCGATCCCTTGTTCAATAACGCGTTCCGCCATTTGGTACAGAGCGGAATGACCGGCGGTGAGCAGTCGGATCTGAATGCGTTTCTCAATCAGATAGACGCGGGCAAAATGCGGATCGAAATGAATAATCGATCGGGTATTATCGATAATATCCGCCAGCTTGATGGTTTGTGCATCAGCAGAGGCCTGCCCGGTGTGGCGAAAATGCGCCAGTTTACGCTGCGTACGGTTCTGACCAGCAACCGCGCCACGGTTGGTCAGCATCTCGACCAGTGACGCTACTCGTTCGCCGAAATGGCTTTGGATATCCTCCAGGGTGCTGGCAGTGTCTTCGACAGTATCATGCAGCCAGGCCGCCGCCAGCATCTCTTCATCATCGCTGACGCTGCGCACCAGCTCCACTACGGCCGCCGGATGTACAATATAGGGCTCATCCGTATATTTGCGGCGCTGATCCGCTGCGGCATGGGCTTTGCTGGCGTAGCGCTGCGCCCGTTCTTCCAGTGTCTGCATTGTTATTCTCCCTGCCAATAAAGTTGCTTGCAATTAGATAGTGCACTACCTATATTGTTTTCATGACTAAAGATAAAGATGACAAAAAAGCAGCCTACGCGCCACTGTTGCTCGACCAGCAACTCTGCTTTGCGCTCTACTCCGCCAATCTGGCGCTGCATAAAGTCTACCGGCAGCAGCTGGCTCCGCTGAATATCACCTATCCACAGTATCTGGTGATGATGGTTCTGTGGGAGCAGGATGATGTCACAGTGTCTGAGATTGGAGAACGCCTGTTCCTCGACTCAGCAACCCTGACCCCGCTCCTGAAACGCCTGGAAAGCGCCGGGCTGCTGAATCGTCTGCGTTCGCGTAACGATGAGCGCCAGGTGGTAGTCACGCTGACGCCTCAGGGGCGTGAGCTGCGGGAGCAGGCCCTGAGTATTCCTGAGTCGGTACGCTGTGCCACCGCCTGCGAGCTGGAAAAATTAATGTCGCTGAAGGGCGAGCTGGAGCAGCTGCGCGATAATCTTAACGGTTAATCGCCTTGCGGGTGCCATCGCAGAGCCTTTATCCATATAAATAGCGCGCGATTAAATCGCGTATTTAATTCAAAAAGGAAACTGTTTATGTCATTAGAAAAAGTTGTTTACCGTGCGAAAGCGAAAGCCACCGGTGGTCGTGAAGGCCGTGCTACCTCTTCCGATGGTGTGCTGGATATCCAGCTGGGCCTGCCGAAAGAGATGGGCGGTGCTGGTGGTAATGTGACAAACCCTGAGCAGCTGTTTGCTGCCGGTTATTCTGCCTGTTTTCTCGGTGCGATGAAGTTCGTTGCGGGCCGCGACAAGTTCACTATGCCAAAAGAGGCTTTTGTTGAAGGGGAAGTGGGGATTGGCCCATTACCGACCGGCTTTGGCATCGAAGCTACCCTCAACATTCACCTGCCGGGTATGGACAGTGCTGAAGCGAAAAAGCTGGTGGATGCTGCCCATATCGTCTGTCCTTACTCTAACGCCACTCAGGGCAATATTGATGTGACACTCAATATCATCAACTAAGCCGTCTGACCGGGGCTGATGCCCCGGCTGTCATTCTGTTTCAACACTTTTCTGCGGTGCTTTTGTCTGCCACCCTTCCAGCCTTCCGTGACCGCTGTCAGATAATGCCGGTTCGCTTACCAGTAAAATGCCGAAATTTCACATGTCCACAGACTCAGCCCGCGTAGTGTGTTTTACTACGCATCCTGCGATGGACTGTTACCCCTCATTTTTTCTTCAGAATCCTCTGGTTATGGATGGCCTAAAGGTTTATCGGTGTTGTGGTCGAACTCTGGCCCCATGCAAAGGTCTGATTAGCGTTCAGATCGCGTTTAGCAATCGTTTAGGTTATGCCAGGATTAAGGTTGAATGAATTCTATTAAAATGTTTACCCAGCAGAAGTTATCGCTATTGCTGGCTGTCTACATCGGGCTGTTTTTGAATCTTCCAGTATTTTATCGTCGGTTTGATTCCTTTCTAATAAAGTTTGAAATGATGCAATGGCTGTCAGCTCTGGCTGAAGTGGTGGCAGCGGTTCTGCTGACCTTCTTCCTGCTGCGCGTGCTGTCGCTTGGCGGCAAAAAATTCTGGCGCATTACCGCCAGCCTGATGGTGTTGATATCCGTCTCAGCCAGTTACTACATGGCATTCTTTAACGTGGTGATTGGCTACGGCATTGTCGCCTCGGTGATGACCACGGATACCGACCTGTCTAAAGAGGTAGTGGGCTACCACTTTGTCCTCTATATGATTCTGGTGAGCCTGATCCCGCTGGCGTTGATCTGGTGGAGCAGTCTGCGTATGACGCTGCTGGAGCAGCTTAAAACGCCAGGGCAGCGTATTACGCCATTACTGACGTTACTGCTGGCACTGCTGCTGACCTGGGGACCGATTCGCTATTTCGATAAGATCCAAAGCTCCAATGAGAAGCTGACCAATATTGACCTGCCGAGTTATGGCGGCGTAGTGGCGCACTCCTATCTGCCGTCCAACTGGTTAACGGCGGCGGGGCTGTTTGCCTATACCAGCTACGACGAGAAAATGGACAGCGATGACCTGTTCGACCCGGCGAAAAACTTCACCTATACCGCGCCGAAAGGGCTGGATGACACCTACGTGGTGTTTGTGATTGGGGAAACTACCCGCTGGGATCATATGGGCCTGCTGGGCTATGAGCGTGACAACACGCCTAAGCTGTCGAAAGAGAAGAACCTGGTCGCATTCCGTGGTGAATCCTGCGATACCTCCACCAAGCTCTCTCTGCGCTGCATGTTTGTGCGCGAGGGGGGAACCATGGATAACCCGGGCCGTACGCTGAAAGAGCAAAACGTCTTTTCGGTGCTGAAATCACTGGGCTTCAGCTCGGATCTCTTCGCCATGCAGAGCGAGGTGTGGTTCTACAACAACACTAATGCAGACAGCTACGCCTTCCGCGAGCAGATTGGTTCAGAGAAACGTAACCAGGGTAAATCAGTGGACGATATGCTGCTGATACCGGAGCTGAAATCATCTATTGATGACCACCCTAAAGGCAAGCATCTGGTTATTCTGCACACCAAAGGTTCTCACTATCTCTATTCCCAGCGCTATCCGCGTGATTTCGCCCGCTACCAGCCGGAGTGCATGGGCGTGGACGATACCTGTAGCAAAGAGATGCTGATTAACGCCTACGACAACTCCATTCTGTATGTCGATACCATGCTGGACAGCGTCTTCGATCAGCTGCGCGATAAGAAAGCGATTGTGTTTTACGCCGCCGATCACGGTGAGTCGATTAGCGAAAACATGCACCTGCACGGCACGCCACGCAGTATGGCTCCGCCGGAGCAGTTCCGTGTGCCAATGATTGTCTGGGCATCGGATAAGTACCTGGCAGATCCGAACAATAAGAGTGCTTTTGAGCGCTTACAGGCCGAGCAGAAAGCGGGTAAAACTCACCGCCATGTTGAGCTGTTTGACACCATTCTGGGTTGCCTGGGCTACACTTCAGCCAACGGTGGCATTAAGCAGGCCAACAACTGGTGCGCCGATCCAAAACAGCCTTAACACGGCCAATGCTCAGTAACCTGAGATGAAATAGTGCCTTGCTGTGGTAA
Source organism: Erwinia sorbitola (assembly GCF_009738185.1). Classification (NCBI taxonomy): domain Bacteria; kingdom Pseudomonadati; phylum Pseudomonadota; class Gammaproteobacteria; order Enterobacterales; family Erwiniaceae; genus Erwinia; species Erwinia sorbitola. The sequence continues at coordinate 91,397 of NZ_CP046509.1, forward strand.
CCCGGCAAGGCACTCTCCACCGTTATCACTCCTGACTTATTCCCTCTCTTTTTCCACCAAATAATCTGCTGTTGCTGAAAGACTATGCGGCTGCTTTTCATGCCTGGAAATGCGCATAGATGCGCATAAATCCTTATTCTGCCGGGTTCCGTCACTTATTTCGCAACGCGTTTTTCTTATGACCGATCGTGGCTTGTTGCCTGTTTCTTATCTTAGCGTTGCAGCATTTTTATCTATAAGTTAGCCATATAGACAATTTTATCGGGTGCTAATCGACTTCTTTGGGATTATTTTACGGGTTTTTTTTCGATGTTATGTGCTGACTGATCGCGAATTAACCAGGGATTAATGTGGTTTTCATCACACTTAATAACGTTTTACGCTGCAAATGTTATTGAATTGTTTTTTTTATATTTGCTTGCTGTTTCTCACACTTCGCTTAAATACCCTACGCTTGTATTGACGTTCCCTGAAACTATTGACAAATTGAAGCCTCAGTACAAAAGGTAAGGAGATTTGTCTGATCGTTTCTGCGTCGTCAGACCCTCTCCCGATCTCTCTTTTTTACTAATGCCGCAGGGCACCACGTACAGGCCACCAAAAAATATCGGCCGGCGTTAATACCCACAAGGGTATACACACAACATCACATCACTACTGGAGCAAAGCATGACTATTTCCCTGGCTAAATCCGGGATGCTGAAAGTCGGTCTCAGCGCGATCGCGCTGTTAATGGCTACAGGTGTTCAGGCGAAGACCCTGGTTTATTGTTCTGAAGGTTCGCCTGAAGGTTTTAACCCACAGTTATTTACCTCTGGCACCACCTATGACGCCAGCTCACGTCAGATTTATAACCGTCTGGTGGAATTCACCATTGGTACCACTGAATTACATCCGGCTCTGGCAGAAAAATGGGATGTGAGCGCAGATGGCAAAACTTACACTTTCCACCTGCGTAAGGGCGTGAAGTGGCAGACCACTAAAGACTTTAAACCAACGCGCGACTTTAACGCCGATGACGTGGTGTTCACCTTTGAGCGCCAGCTGGATAAAAATAACAAGTATCACGGTGTTTCTGGCGGCAGCTACGAATACTTTGACGGCATGGATATGCCGAACCTGATCAGCAAAGTTGTGAAAGTGGATGACAATACGGTTCGTTTCGAACTGACGCGTCCGGAGTCACCTTTCCTCGCAGACCTGGGTATGGACTTCGCCTCAATCTTGTCCGCTGAGTACGCAGATAACATGCTGAAAGCCGGTACGCCGGAAAAAGTGGATCTCAACCCGGTCGGTACTGGCCCGTTCCAGTTACAGCAGTACCAGAAAGACTCCCGCATTCTGTATAAAGCCAACCCGAACTACTGGGGCACCAAGCCGAAAATTGATCGCCTGGTGTTCTCCATCACCCCGGATGCCTCCGTACGTTACGCCAAAATGCAAAAAGGCGAATGTCAGGTGATGCCGTACCCGAACCCGGCTGATATTGCGCGTATGAAGCAGGATAAGAATATCAACCTGCTGGAGCAGCCTGGCCTCAACGTCGGCTATCTGTCGTTTAACGTTGAGAAAAAACCGCTGGATAACCTGAAAGTACGTCAGGCGCTGACCATGGCGGTGAACAAGAAAGCAATTATCGAAGCGGTCTACCAGGGCGCCGGGCAGGAAGCGAAAAACCTGATCCCGCCAACCATGTGGGGCTACAACGATGCAGTACAGGACTATCCGTACGATCCGGTAAAAGCCAAAGCACTGCTGAAAGATGCAGGCATGGCGGATGGCTTCGCTATCGACCTGTGGGCGATGCCGGTACAGCGTCCGTACAACCCGAACGCGCGTCGTATGGCAGAAATGATTCAGAACGACTGGGCGAAAATTGGTGTGAAAGCCAAGATCGTCACCTACGAGTGGGGCGAGTATCTGAAGCGTGCTAAAGCCGGTGAACACCAGACCGTGATGATGGGCTGGACTGGCGACAATGGGGATCCGGATAACTTCTTCGCTACCCTGTTCAGCTGCGCAGCGGCAAAAGATGGCTCGAACTATTCACGCTGGTGCGACAAGTCGTTTGAAGATCTGATCCAGCCGGCACGCGCCACGGACGATCACAACAAACGCATTGAGCTGTACAAACAGGCTCAGGTCGTGATGCATGACCAGGCACCTGCGCTGATTGTTGCGCACTCTACGGTCTACGAGCCGGTGAGTAAAAAAGTCTCAGGCTATGTTGTCGACCCGCTGGGTGGCCACTACTTCGCCCAGGTAGATATCAAGGAATAATACGGCGGGTTGGAGAGCTACAACTCCCCGTAAATTGCGAAGGGGCCAGGCATGCCTGGCCCTTCTTTCGCAAGATGTGAGCAATAATAATCCTGTCGGCTACGGCTGGCCGGAACTAAAAGAGAATGCGGAATATGTTGCAGTTCATACTCCGACGCTTGGGACTTGTTATCCCAACGTTTATCGGTATCACCCTGTTAACCTTCGCGTTTGTGCATATGATCCCCGGCGACCCGGTAATGATCATGGTGGGCGAACGTGGTATCTCACCAGAACGTCATGCGCAGTTAATGGCCCAGCTCGGTCTGGATAAGCCACTCTGGCAGCAGTACATCACCTATATCAACGGCGTCATGCATGGTGACCTCGGCATATCACTGAAAAGCCGTGTGCCGGTATGGCAGGAGTTCGTCCCGCGCTTTAAGGCTACACTTGAGCTGGGCATCTGCGCGATGCTGTTTGCCGTTGCCGTTGGCATCCCGGTTGGCGTACTGGCGGCTGTTAAACGCGGTTCCATTTTTGACCACACCGCAGTAGGCATCTCCCTGACGGGTTACTCGATGCCGATTTTCTGGTGGGGCATGATGCTGATTATGCTGGTTTCGGTGCAGCTCAACCTGACGCCGGTCTCCGGACGTATCGGCGATACGGTATTCCTCGATGACAGCCTGCCGTTAACCGGCTTTATGCTGATAGACACCCTGTTCTGGGGCGAGCCTGGCGACTTCAAAGATGCCGTGATGCATATGATCCTGCCTGCCATTGTGCTGGGCACTATTCCACTGGCGGTGATTGTACGTATGACGCGCTCGGCGATGCTGGAAGTGCTGGGCGAAGACTATATCCGTACCGCGCGCGCCAAAGGGCTGACGCCGATGCGCGTGATCGTGGTGCATGCATTACGTAACGCCATGCTGCCGGTGGTGACGGTGATTGGCCTTCAGGTCGGTACGCTGCTTGCGGGTGCCATCCTGACGGAAACCATCTTCTCCTGGCCTGGCCTGGGGCGCTGGTTAATCGACGCACTCCAGCGCCGCGACTACCCGGTGGTTCAGGGTGGGGTGCTGATGGTCGCCACGTTGATTATCGTCGTCAACCTGCTGGTCGACGTGCTTTATGGCGTGGTCAATCCGCGCATCCGTCACAAGAAATAAGGGGCCAACATGTCTGTTGTGGATCCAGGCAGCGTTAACGCTGCACCCAAGCCGATGACCCCGTTACAGGAATTCTGGCACTACTTTAAGCGTAACAAAGGCGCGGTTATCGGCCTGGCTTACGTACTTCTGATGATTATTATTGCGGTGTTTGCCAATGTGCTGGCCCCGCATGCTCCCGCTGAACAGTTCCGCGATGCGTTGCTGCGTCCACCGGCCTGGCAGGAAGGCGGCAGCTGGCAGTATATTTTCGGCACGGATGACGTAGGCCGCGATGTGCTGTCGCGCCTGATGTACGGTGCCCGTCTGTCGCTGCTGGTCGGCTGTCTGGTGGTGGTACTGTCGCTCATCTTCGGGGTTATTTTTGGTCTGATAGCCGGTTATGTTGGCGGTGCCGTTGATGCCGCGATTATGCGTCTGGTCGATATCATGCTGGCGCTGCCAAGCCTGCTGCTGGCCCTGGTGCTGGTCGCGATCTTTGGCCCGTCAATTGTTAACGCCTCTATCGCACTGACCTTTGTCGCGCTGCCGCACTATATCCGTCTGACCCGTGCTGCGGTGCTGGTGGAGGTCACGCGCGACTACGTGACAGCCTCCCGCGTGGCCGGAGCGGGTGCGGTGCGTCAGATGTTCGTCAATATTTTACCAAACTGCCTGGCACCGCTGATCGTGCAGGCGTCTCTCGGTTTTTCCAACGCGATCCTCGATATGGCCGCGCTGGGTTTCCTGGGTATGGGTGCGCAGCCGCCAACGCCGGAGTGGGGCACGATGCTCTCCGACGTATTGCAGTTCGCGCAGAGTGCCTGGTGGGTGGTCACCTTCCCTGGTGTGGCTATTCTGCTGACGGTACTGGCTTTCAACCTGATGGGCGATGGTTTACGCGACGCTCTTGACCCGAAACTCAAACAGTAGGCAGCGAGATGGCACTATTAACTGTAGATAAGCTTTCGGTGCATTTCGGTGACGAAAAAGCACCTTTCCGCGCCGTTGACCGCATCAGCTATCAGGTTGAGCAGGGTCAGGTGGTGGGAATTGTCGGTGAATCCGGCTCCGGTAAGTCCGTCAGCTCGCTGGCGATTATGGGGCTGATTGATTTCCCCGGCAAAGTGATGGCAGACAATCTGGTATTTAATCAGCGCGATCTGCGCCGCATCTCGGAGAAGGAGCGCCGCCAGCTGGTGGGTTCCGACGTCGCGATGATTTTCCAGGATCCCATGACCAGCCTCAATCCCTGCTACACCGTGGGCTTTCAGATTATGGAAGCGATCAAGGTGCATCAGGGCGGCAATAAACGTACCCGTCGCCAGCGCGCCATCGACCTGCTGAATCAGGTCGGAATACCTGATGCAGCCTCGCGGCTGGACGTCTATCCGCACCAGCTTTCCGGCGGTATGAGCCAGCGCGTGATGATCGCGATGGCGATTGCCTGTCGCCCTAAGCTGCTGATTGCCGATGAGCCAACCACCGCACTCGACGTCACTATTCAGGCGCAGATCATCGAGCTGCTGCTCGACCTGCAACGCCAGGAGAATATGGCCCTGATCCTGATTACTCACGATCTGGCGCTGGTGGCTGAAGCCGCGCAGCACATAATTGTGATGTATGCGGGCCAGGTGGTGGAAACCGGCCGCGCGGTAGATATCTTTAAGGCCCCGCGCCATCCTTATACCCAGGCACTGCTGCGTGCACTGCCGGAGTTCGCGGCGGAAAAAGCGCGACTGGCTTCGTTATCAGGCGTGGTGCCGGGTAAGTATGACCGTCCTGAAGGCTGTCTGCTGAATCCGCGTTGCCCGTATGCCAACGATCGCTGCCGCAGCGAAGAGCCGCCACTGCGTGATATTGCCGGGCGTCAGTCCAAATGTCATTACCCGCTGGATGATGCCGGGAGGCCAACATATGAAGCCTGAACACGATAAATCGACGCTGCTGATGCAGGCGATCGATCTGAAAAAACACTACCCGGTGAAGAAGGGCCTGTTTGGTCAGGAACGTCTGGTCAAAGCGCTGGACGGTGTCTCTTTCGATCTGGAGCGCGGCAAGACGCTGGCAGTGGTGGGGGAGTCCGGCTGCGGTAAATCAACGCTCGGCCGCCTGCTCACCATGATTGAAACGCCGACCGAAGGTCAGCTGTTCTATCAGGGGCAGGATCTGCTTAAACATGATCCACAGGCGCAGAAGCTGCGACGTCAGAAGATCCAGATTGTCTTCCAGAACCCGTACGGTTCCCTGAACCCGCGTAAAAAGGTCAGTCAGATTCTTGAAGAGCCGCTGCTGATTAACACCGACCTGACGCGTGCCGAGCGCCGCGAGAAAACGCTGGAGATGATGGCGAAAGTCGGGCTGAAAACCGAACACTACGACCGCTATCCGCATATGTTCTCAGGCGGGCAGCGTCAGCGTATCGCCATCGCACGCGGACTGATGCTGGATCCGGATGTGCTGATCGCCGATGAGCCGGTATCGGCTCTTGATGTATCGGTGCGTGCTCAGGTGCTGAACCTGATGATGGATTTACAGCAGGATCTCGGTCTCTCTTACGTGTTTATCTCCCATGACCTGTCGGTAGTGGAGCATATCGCCGATGAGGTGATGGTGATGTATCTGGGGCGCTGTGTGGAGAAGGGCAGCAAAGAGGAGATTTTTTCCAATCCGCGCCACCCTTATACGCAAGCGCTGCTGTCGGCGACACCACGCCTCAACCCGGATGAGCGTCGCGAGCGCATCAAACTGACCGGCGAGCTGCCCAGCCCGCTGAATCCACCGCCGGGCTGCGCGTTTAACGCTCGCTGTCGCCGCCAGTTTGGCACCTGCGTTCAGCTGCAACCGCAGTTGAAAACCTTTGGCGGGCAGCAGGTAGCCTGCTTTGCCGTCGAGCAGGATGAAAACAGTCAGGCCTGAGTTAACTATTGCCTCTCTCCTGTGAGGGGCAATTTCATCTTTAAGCCCCGCAATCAGTACCTTCTCTTCTCATTTAAACGCCATTCCCAGCCCTTCCTCTGATAAAGCCGATGAAATTCTTAAGATAAATGCGAGATTCACCATGCGCTGCTATGCTGTATGAAAAGCAGGCTAATGTGTTGTTGATAAGTCCAGGCGGCAGGCCATTCGCACCGAAGGCGCAACAGCCGTTTTCTTTCAGTAAGTTAGGTAAGATTTTAGCGGACGAGGAGAAACCTATGCGTTGACTATAATATGACAGAGGTAAACGAACCGCTAAGAAAGAGTAAGGGTTGCCGGAGGTATTTCATTTGAATGAAATAGCTCATATTAATCCGTATTAAATATATTGCTAAGGCAAATAATCACATGACTGATAAATAACCCATGTAATTAATAATTTTTTTAAAATTTCACTTTATTAACTCATTAAAATTGTTTCGTCTGTGATATGAGAATAATCTGAACAATTTAAAATTGTATGTTATATTGCCGCGAAATCATCCACCTTGCGCGATCATACTCATGAAAAGCTATGATGACCTGGAGCGTTTTAAACAAAAAACGCACACAAACCACATTGAATTCAAAGACATGTCTGAGCAGGTGCTTAACTCAGACACCACCAACTGGACGGTAATTAAACAGTTGCTGAATGAGGGCGCAGGGTCGGTTCTGAATAATAGCCAGCTAATTAACCGGCCTGCTCCCCAGCCTGTTGCGGCGGATACTTTCATATCCTCTCCAGGGGAAAATGTGCCTGTAATATCCCAGCTGGCAGTACAATCTTTTGTACCCGCCACGCCAGCCGCGTCCAGCCGTATTGGTGCATCGCTGCTCGACAGCATTTCTGCCTCGTTACAGCCCGCCGCAGAGCCAGCGCCCGTGGACGAGCCGGAGGTCGTGGTGAGCAAGACTCAGCCTGCGGAAGCCGCGCCACTGCGCGCGATGCCGATGGCACAGCAAACAGCGGTATCGGGTAGCTCGCTGTTAGCACAGCTGAGTGCCACCCCCCCTGCAGCGGCTCAACAGCCAGCCGCCAGCGAGCCGCCAGCTGTTGAGCCGCAGCCTGTGTTCCAGGCACCGCCAGCACAGGCGGCGCAGCCCGCAGTCGCTCACGCCTTTATTCCGCCACGTTCGCCTGCCGCAGAAGCGCCTGCGACTGTGAGCTATAAACAGTTATTTAGTACGGCAGCTGCATCGGCACCCGCAGCGCTTCCGAAAGATATGTTGTTACATCCCCTGTTGGAGAAAATTGCCTCATGCCGTTAGTTTGTGTCTGCTCCCCTAAAGGCGGGGTGGGTAAAACCACCATGGCAGCCAATCTTGCTCACGCCCTTGCACGCGGTGGCAGTAAGGTTCTGGCGATCGATTTTGATGTGCAAAATGCCCTGCGTCTTCACTTTGGCGTGCCGCTGGCTGACAGCCGTGGTTTTGTGGCGAGATCGGCTGAGTCCTCTGACTGGAGCCAGTCAATCCTTACCACCGGCGGCAATATCTTCGTGCTGCCTTATGGTGATGTCACGGAAGAGCAGCGCGTTGAATTTGAAGAAAACCTCACCAAAGATCCCAACTTCCTGACCCGCGGCCTGCACACGGTGCTTAACTACCCGGGGCTGGTGATTATTGCTGATTTCCCGCCCGGCCCAGGCCCGGCTCTTAAAGCTATGGCCGCTCTGGCCGATATGCATTTAGTGGTTATGCTGGCAGATACCGCTTCACTGTCTCTGTTGCCACAGATTGAAAATGAAAAAATGATTGGTGGCCCACTGAATCATCGTTTAGGCCACTATTTCGTTCTGAATCAGAGTGATAACCGCCGCAACATCAGTCGTGATGTCACCGCTTTTATGCAGCAGCGCCTGGGTGACAGGCTGCTGGGTGTGGTCAACCGCGATGAAAGCGTGGCGGAAGCGAATGCTTCCCAGCAGTCGATCTTTGATTTTAGCCCGGTCTCCGCGGCGGCATTTGATATTGAGCTGATTGGAAAACGCCTGACGGCGCTGCTTGATATCAAAGTCGGTGACGGAGAAATGCATGCTCCGCTAAAGTCCCGTTAACTGCTGGATTATTGCCTGGCAAGGACGCCTGAAGACGCGTGGTATTTATCACGAATTATAACAATCCGTATTCAGGATGACTTATGAACAAAGTCCTGTTTTATCTGCTGCTGCTGATATTATCCCCCTTAGCCGCAGTGATCATCATCACGCCGATGGACAGCCAGAAACAATATATTTTCGGCTTAATCTCTATCGCGATCCTGTTCTTATTAGGCATTAGTAAGAGCAAGAAAATCTCGCTGGTGATGGTGATCCTCTCCGCACTGATGTCTACGCGTTATATATACTGGCGAGCAACGGAAACGCTGCATTTTAATTCTGAAGTAGAAGCCATTCTTGGTATCGGATTATTTATTGCCGAACTCTACGTCTGGCTGATATTAATCCTCGGCTACCTGCAAACATCATGGCCGCTAAAGCGCACTATTGAGCCGCTGCCGGACGATGTCAGCCTGTGGCCCACCGTGGATGTCTATGTTCCCAGCTATAACGAAAGTCTGGACGTGGTGCGTGATACGGTGCTGGCTGCCCAGTGCATTGATTACCCGCGCGATAAGTTAAAAATCTATCTGCTGGATGACGGTAAACGCAGCGAATTTGCCCGTTTTGCCGCTGATGTGGGCGTGGGCTATATCACCCGTGATGATAACCGCCATGCAAAAGCCGGTAATCTTAACCACGCGATGAAAATCACCAAGGGTGAGCTGATTTGCGTGTTTGACTGCGACCACGTTGCTACCCGTACTTTCCTGCAAGCCACCGTAGGTGCTTTCCTGAAAGATGAGAAGCTGGCGCTGCTGCAAACGCCGCACTACTTCTATTCTCCCGATCCGTTTGAACGCAATCTGAAAGCTGCCCGTGAAATCCCTAACGAAGGCGCACTGTTCTACGGTCCGGTACAGCAGGGCAATGATAACTGGAATGCGACCTTCTTCTGCGGCTCCTGTGCGGTGATCCGTCGTTCAGCGCTGGAAGAGATTGGCGGCTTTGCCGTGGAAACCGTGACCGAAGATGCGCATACCGCGCTGAAAATGCAGCGTCTTGGCTGGGGATCTGCCTTCCTGGCAATCCCGCTGGCAGCCGGTCTGGCGACCGAGCGTCTCGGCCTGCATATTGTCCAGCGTACCCGCTGGGCGCGCGGCATGACGCAGATTTTCCGCGTCGACAACCCGCTGCTGGGCCGTGGCCTGAAATGGCAGCAGCGTCTGTGCTATCTCAACGCGATGCTGCACTTCCAGTTTGGTCTGCCGCGCGTCATCTTCCTGACCGCGCCGCTGGCATATCTGCTGTTTAACCTGAATATCATTCACTCGTCGGCCAGCCTGATTTTTGCTTACGTGCTGCCACATCTGGTGATGTCGCTCTACGTTAACTCCCGCATGAATGGCCGCTTCCGTGCCACCTTCTGGGGCGAGATTTACGAAACAGTGATGGCCTTCCACCTGGTGATCCCGACGCTGCTGACGATGATCTCTCCAAAGCACGGCAAGTTTAACGTGACGGATAAAGGCGGCCTGCTGGATGTTGGCTTCTTCGATTTCAACATCGTGCGTCCACATGTGATCTGCGCCCTGCTGCTGCTGGTTGGCGTGGTGAGCGGTATTGTCCGCGCCACCGCTCACGACTACTTTGGCGTTGACCCGTATGTGATTGCACTCAACGTCGGCTGGGCTACCTTCAGCCTGATTATTTTGATGGCGGCCATCGCCGTAGCGCGTGAGACCAGGCAGGTGCGTAAAACCATCCGTATTGATGTCAATCTGCCGGTGGTGCTGCATTACGCCAGCGGCATCTCATCACGTGCCAATACCATCAACCTGTCGATGGGCGGCGCGCAGATCCAGGCACCGGATCAGCGTCATGAAAATGATGAAATTGAAGCGATTGATGTGATGCTGCATTCCGGTGTTATCTCCATCCCCGTGCAGATCATCGGCGCTGAAGATGGCGTGATCCGTCTGCAATTCCACGAAATGCCGCTGTCGCGACGCCGCGAACTGGTGCGCGTGGTGTTATCGCGTGCTGATGCGTGGATCCAGCCGGAAGGGCGCAAAGATAACCCGCTGCGTTCGCTGTTAACTATTATTCGTACGGTATTTGAACTGTTCTGGCTGACATTCCAGGACAGACGCGCCAGGAAAAAACATCAGGTACAAGTGGAAGAGGATAGCGTGGCATGAAGCAACTATTACTGCGCGCACTGTGCCTGAGTACAGCGCTGACCCTGGGCAGCGTTCAGGCCGATCCGACCAGCGTAACGCAGGACAGCAGTGCACTGTCTGATATTCCGCCTCCGGCCGGTGTTGGCGCTGCTGCTGCCCCTGCCGAAACGCAGGAAAACGATCAGCCAGCCGCTGCGGCGGAAGGCGATTTACCTGCGGGTGATGAGGCCGCCCTGCCACCGGGTACTAACGAAGGCCTGCCTGCGGGCCTGCCGCCGTTACCCGCTCCGGTGATGGATGATGCCGCCGCCCCGCAGACGGCGATACTGAATCAGCCGCTGACCAGCACGGTGAGCGTGGCGCAGATGGGTCAGGCGCAGGGGATTACCCTGACCGGCGGCCAGCTGCAATCAGGTATCGTCTTTACGCTGCCGACCGATGAAGTGATCACCAATGCGCATCTCAACCTGTCGCTGAAAGTGTCACAGGCGCTGGCGGCGCGTAATACTTCGCTGCAACTGATGCTGAACGGCCAGCCGCTGGGTACGCTGCCGCTTACGGCATCCGACCGCGCCAGCGAAGATTATCAGCTGGATATTCCTGCGGCGATGGTGGTCTCCAGTAACAACCTGAGTTTTAAAATTAACGATGCAGACCAGCTGCTGTGTGAGCGTGACAGCGCCCAGCAGTATCAGGTCACGATCCTGCCGAAAACCACGCTGGCGCTGGAAGGCCAGCAGCTGAATATCGGTACCAGCCTGCGTAACTTCCCGCGTCCGTTTATCGATCCCCTGCGTATGAGTCCGGCCAGCGTTGCCATGACCTTTGGCGACAATATCACGCCGGGTGAAGTGAGCGCGGCGGCGATTCTGTCGTCGTGGATGGGTATTCAGGCAGACTATCGCGGCATCAGCTTCCCGGTTTTACGCGCACAGCTACCCGAGAAGAACGGCGTGGTGTTTGGCCACCCGGGGGAAAAAATTGGCAGCCTGACGTTACCGGATAGCGACAGCCCGTCACTGCATATCGTCAATAACCCGGACAACCCGGTCTATAAGCTGCTGCTGGTGGTGGGAAAAACTGACGATCAGCTGCGTCAGGCGACCTGGCGTCTGCTGCAGCCGTTCAACCTTGATGACGCAGCCCTGACGGTGCCGCTACAGAGCATGGCACCGCGTAAACCTTATGATGCGCCACGCTGGATCAACACCGACCGTCCGGTACGTCTTAGCGAGCTGCTGCGCAAAGATCAGAGCCTCACTACTACCGGTATCTGGCACGATGCGCTGCGGGTGAACTTCCGCGCTGCACCGGATCTGTTCCTGTGGGACGGTGACACCATTCCGGTACAGCTGAACTATCGCTTCCCGTCAGAAAGCTGGATTGATGAAGATAACTCTCTGCTCAACGTCACGCTGAACGGTACGTTCCTGCGTAACCTGACGGTAAACAAAGTCGGCCTGCTGGAGAATATCTGGCATCGTCTGGGCGGCGACGCACGTCAGGAAAAATTCACCCTGCAGCTGGATCCCTATCTGATTTATGGCGACAACCAGCTACAGCTCTATTTCAATATCAAGCCGAAGGCCAGCGCACCCTGTAGCGTGCTGACCAACAACAACATCAAGAGCCGGATTGAGGATGAGTCGTTTATCGATCTGAGCCATACCCGTCACTTTACGCTGTTGCCAAACCTCTCTTACTTCGTTGGCGCGTCGTTCCCGTTCTCCCGTCTGGCGGACTATTCACAGACGCTGCTGATGCTGCCTGAGAAACCCACTAATGCCGAAATCGGCACGCTGCTGGATATGGCCGGACGTTCAGGAAATGCCACCGGTGTGGCACTCAGCCAGAACAGCGTGGTGTTTGGTATTCCGGCTGGGGGTACCCTGCGTGAGCGTCTGAAAAACAGCGATATTCTCTCGGTTTCCACCCTGTCTCAGGCCAGTTTTAACCGCGATATGCTGGCAGACTCGCCCTATGAGCTCAACAACCACACCCTCGGTGTCAAGGTGCCAAACACGCTGGACAAACTGCGCGGCTGGCTCACCGGCGACTGGTATCGTCAGACGCTGGACGCTGACCGCTACTTCTCGTCAAACGAAGACTGGCGCGGTTTTATCAGCTATCGCTCGCCGTGGAACAGCAGCCGTCTGGTGGTGATGACCGTGGCAACGGACGATAATCAGCTTTCCCGTCTGCATCATGATATGACCTCAGCGCGCATTAACGCCGGGATCCGTGGTGATACGGCGATTATTACCGATGAAAATGGCATCCGCAGCTTCCGCGTTGGCGCGCAGTTCCCGAGCGGACAAATGCCGTGGTACATGATGGTGGTGTGGTATGCCAACCAGCACTCGGTGCTGCTGTCGCTGCTGGCTCTGTTCTGTTCCGTGCTGGTGGGGTTGAGTGCTTATGTTCTGCTACAGCGCCATTCACGCCGTCGTCTGCAACCAAAGAATAATTCCAATAGCTCTGGCGAGAAGAAAGAATGATGAAAACCAAACTCACTCCATTAACCGCCAGAATTCGTTATTGCTGGATGATCGGCAGCGGTTTTGCGCTGTCGGTGATGGCGCTCCCGCTGTTTGCCGCCGAAGCCAACCCGGCTATTCAGGCGCTGTTTGACCAGGCGAACTACTGGCATCAAAAAGCCCATGATGAGCTGGCGCGTGATGCGCTGAACAAAGTGCTGATGGTCGATGGCAACAATGTCCAGGCGCTCTATTTAATGGCGCTCTGGTCGCAGCAGAGCGGCGACGGGGCGGCAGCGGCCAAATGGCGCGCCCGTCTGAGCCAGGTTTCCCCGCAGGACTCGCGCCTGGCGGAGCTGGATAACGCCCGTCAGCTGCAAACTATTCCGGCGGCGCAGCTGTCACTGGCACGCAATCAGGCGCGTAGCGGCAACATCGCTGCCGCATTGCAGACCTGGCGTAACACCTTTAACGGTAATGAGCCACCCGCCAGCGTTGCGGCAGAGTATTACCTGACGATGGCCGGTGACCGTACCCTGCTGCCGCAGGCGGTCGACAACCTGCGCCAGTTCGCGGCGCAGCATCCGCAGGATACCGGAGCAAAACTGGCACTCGGTAAGGCGCTGACCTATCAGGAATCGACCCGTCGCGAAGGCCTGCAAATCCTCGAAGATCTGGCCGGGGGGAATGCTGATGCCGATCGTTCTCTGCGCCAGGCGCTGCTGTGGCTTAACCCACAGCCGGGCGATGCTCCGCTGTACCAGAACTACCAGCAGCGCCATCCACAGGATAAGGCGGTGATGGACTACTACCGTAAAAACATCGGCGGCGTAGCGAAAGGTCAGGGCTTTACGGCGCTGAACAGCGGCGATGTCAGCGGTGCTCAAACCGCCTTCGATCGGGTGCTGCAAACCAACCCGGAAGATGCGGATGCGCTGGCCGGCCTCGGCTATGTGGCACAGCGCAGCGGCGATTACGCTAAAGCGGCAGACTACCTGGAGCGCGCGGCGAAGCTGGGTGGTAACAACAGCGAGCAGCGCCAGCAGCAGGCAGCCGACGCCCGCTTTTATGGCCAGTTAGCCTCAGCGCAGCAGGCGCTGAAATCCGGTGACACAGCTCAGGCGTTGAGCCTTAGCGAACCGTTAACTCAGGCGGCGGGTGAGAAAGGCGTAGCGGCGAAGCTGTTTCGTGCTGACGTGTTGCGCCGTACTAATCAGTTTGAACAGGCCGAGCAGGTGTACCGCGACGTGCTGGCAAGCGATGCGGATAACCGCCCGGCGAAAGAGGGGCTGTTCTACGTCCTGCGACAGCAGAACCGCAGCGCCGAAGCGAACACGCTGCTGGCCTCGCTGCCTGCCAGCGTACGTGAAGCAGTAACGCCACGCCCGGTTGCTACCAGTGAACCGGTACGTCGTGAAGCGAAACAGGCGCTGGCTGCGGGCAATCCTCAGCGCGCTATCAGCATTCTGCAACAGGGGATGCAGCGCTTCCCGGCGGACGGCTGGCTGCGTCTCGATCTGGCACGTATTTATCAGCAGCAGGGTAATTCAGCGGCAGCCGCTGGCGTTATGCAGCCTGCCTTCCGCAACGGTGCCAGCAGCAATGAAGTCTACGCTGCCGCGCTGTTCGCCAGCGAGAGCGGTGCCTGGGCACAGGCACAGAGCCTGCTGTCACGCATTCCGGCCCGCAGCCAGAACGCCGATATGCGTGCGCTGGCGCAGCGGGTGAACTTCAATCAACAGATGTCCGTGGCCCGGCAGTATCTGGCGCAGGGTTCTGATACCGCTGCGGCGAATACGCTGAAAGCACTGGCGGCTAACCCGCCGCAGAACCCGGCCGATGCGGGTAACCTGGCCAAAGCTCTGGCACAGGCGGGAGATCTCGCCACTGCCGTATCCGTGGTGCGCGCCAATATGCAGCGTGGCGTGCAGGGTAACGCCGGAGACTATGCGGCTCAGGTGGCGGTACTCAACCAGGCTGGCCTGGGGGCGGAAGCGCAGGCGTTCCTCAGTAACCCTGAATTGCAGGCACGCAGCACCAGCACTCAGCTGGCGGGACTGCGTAACGGCGGGTTAATCAATGAGGTTGATAACCTGCGCGAACGCAAACAGTACGCTGCCGCCTACGATAAGCTGATTGGCGCACTGCAAAAAGATCCGCAAAACAGCGACCTGATGTTTGCCATGGCGCGCCTCTACCAGTCCGGCAAAATGAACAAAGAAGCGGCGGTGGTCTACGACTACCTGATGACGCGCGACACTGAAACTCAGGATGCCCGCGAAGGGGCAATCAATACTGCCCTGGCGCTGAACGACGTGCCGAAGGCTCGCGCTCTGGCCAGCGGTCTGCGCGGTGAACCTTCACCGGAACGTCTGCTGCTGCTGGCGCGTGTCTCCGAAGCAGAAGGGGATCACAATCAGGCACTGAGCTATCTGCGCACGGCGAAAGGCAAAATGATCGGCCTGGAAGGCAGCAGCGTCGGCAGCACTGCCGGTATTGGCGGCCTGACGCTGTCCGATAACCCGTTTATCAACCGTACCACCATGTCGGTGCGCCCGTCGCCGTCGGTGTATGGCAACACCATGCCTTGGCAGCAGGCACCGGATGCACATGACTACCGTGATATCGGCGGAGCCAGCGGCGGACTTACCGTGGTCGGCGGCGGTACAGAAGTGGCTACCCGGCAGAATCAGACGCTGCATCAAATCGACACCATGATGGATGATTTGCAGAAAGATACCGGCACCTGGATGCAGGGCGGTGTGCAGATCCGTGGTCGTGATGGCGAGAGTGGCTTAAGCAAGCTGACCGAAGCCAAAGCACCGCTGGTATGGTCAAGCTCACCGCTGGGCGATGCCCGCTTTGACTTTACCGTAACGCCAATGACGTTAAGTGCTGGCAGTGCCAGCGGCGATGCTTTCCGTCGTCTTGGTACCGGTGCTGTGGGGGTGTCCGTTGAGAACCTGATTCAGAATATCAAGAATGAGCAGACCAGCTATAACGGATTAACCGCCACCGAGAAGGCCACATTTGATGCGGCTAACCCTGGCGTGGGCGCAGCACTGACTAACCTCTCTGGCATTGATAGTGCGGATTACAACCCGTTCACCAACAGCGGCCTGAGTAACTTACAAAAACTGAACAACAACACTACGCTGGCAAAATACCTGGCCGCGTCCTCTCGTAAGGTTAACGTCGATACTGCGTCGTCAGCTTCCACGGACTCCCAGAATGCAACCGGTGTAGAGCTGAACCTCGCACTCAGCGGCGACAGCTACAAAATTGACCTCGGCAGTACGCCGCTTGGTCAGGATCTCAGCACCCTGGTGGGTGGCGTGAAGTGGGCGCCGAAGCTGACGGACTACCTGACGCTGGTACTGACCGGTGAGCGCCGTGCGGTAACGGACAGCCTGCTCTCTTATGTCGGGGTGAAAGATAAATACTCCGGTAAGAGCTGGGGGCGCGTGACCAAAAACGGCGGTAATGCGTTGTTAAGCTATGATGACGGCGATGCCGGATTCTATGTTGGCGCGGGCGGTTACAGCTATATTGGTGAAAACGTGGCCAGTAACACTTCGTTAATGGGGAACGCCGGGGCCTATGTGCGTCCGTTCCACTTTAATGACCGCGAGCTGAAAACCGGTATCAATATCAGCTGGATGGACTTCTCGAAAAACCTCAGTAACTTCAGCTACGGCTCAGGTGGCTACTTCAGCCCGCAGAACTATGTCAGCGTCTCGTTCCCGGTGGACTTCACCCAGACCTATGATGATCTGAGCGTGAAGATTGGCGGTTCAGCAGGCTATCAATCCTATACGCAGGATAAAAGTGCCTACTTCCCTAACAATAGCGACTACCAGTCGCTGCTGGAAGATGCCGTCACGGCGGGCTATGCCAAAGAGGCTTACTTCAGCGGCGGCAGCAAAAGCGGTATCGGCTATAACCTGCACGCAGGTGCGGACTACAAAATCAACAAAGACGTTACCGTGGGTGGTCAGTTGGGCTATGACACCTTTGGCGACTATAACGAAAGTACAGCGCAGCTCTACTTCCGCTACATGCTGGGAGGCAAATAAGCATGAGTCAGTTACAGGAACGCACCCTGCAATATTATCGTCAACAGCAGTATCAGCCGGGCTGGTTTGATCTGCTGAGTGTGATGATCAACGGCATGCTGAATAACGCCGGTGAGCGGGAAAGTCAGGCATTTTTACGCCAGATGGGCGATAACCTTGCCCATCGTTACCCGCTGGGCGCGATCGCTACCGTGGCGGATCTGGAAGTGCAGATCAACCAGGTACTGGCGCGGTTTAACTGGGGATTTGTCGATCTGCAACCGACTGAAACGGCGATCGTTATCGATCATCTGGCGCTGCCGCCGGGCGATGGCGTAATGCCGGATCGTCAGTGGCGTCTGGCGCTGGGCGCGGTGCTGATGGGGCTGTATGCCCGCTGGCTGCGCGTGCAGGGAGGCGGCGATAATGTGTCGCTGAGTTGTGAAGAGACCGGTGAAAGCTCACTACGTTTCCGTTACCAGGCTTGAGGAATACGATGATGGCAATGCTCAGGACAGGCCTGATTCTGCTTGCGCTGGTGCTCGGGATCTCCCAGGCCAGCGCCGCAGATGGCTGGAGCAGTTTTAAAGCGCGTTTTATGACCTCTGAAGGGCGCATTCAGGATACTGGCAATAAAAATGTCAGCCACACTGAAGGCCAGGGCTATGGCATGCTGATGGCGGTCTATTACAACGACCGCAGCAGTTTTGACAGCCTCTGGAACTGGACGCAGAAGAACCTCAGCAACCCGAATAACGGGCTGTTTTACTGGAAGTATATCCCCGGTGCCAGCGATCCGGTCAGCGACCGTAATAATGCCTCCGACGGCGATATGCTGATCGCCTGGGCGCTGTTAAAGGCGGGTGAAAAGTGGAATGTTCCCGCTTATTTGCAGGCTTCCGATCGCCTGCAAAAAGCGATTATTGAGCGCAACGTTATCACCTTTGCCGGACGCACAATCATGCTGCCGGGGGCACAGGGCTTTAATAAAACCAGCTATGTGGTGTTAAATCCTTCCTATTTTATTTTCCCCGCATGGCGTGACTTTGCCCGGCGCAGTCATTTGAAAGTGTGGAACTCACTTATCAATGACAGCCTTGGCCTGCTGTCGGAAATGCGTTTTGGCGACAGCGGTCTGCCGCTGGATTGGGTGGCGATGAACGCAGACGGCTCAATGGCTCCGGCCACGGCCTGGCCTCCGCGCTTTAGCTATGATGCGATCCGCATTCCGCTCTACCTGTACTGGTATGATTCAGCGTCGCTGCAACTGGTGCCGTTCCAGCAGTTCTGGATGAACTTCCAGCGCTTGCAGACCCCGGCCTGGATTGACGTGTTGAGCAACAGTAAAGCGCCTTACAATATGGCGGGCGGCCTGCTGGCGGTTCGTGATTTGACGCTGGATGATTCGGGTCATCTCAGTGATTCTTTAAGCGGCAACGAAGATTATTTTTCAGCGAGTTTGCAGCTGCTGGCGTGGCTGGCGTATAAAGATCGTTAACAATCACCCATAAAATCCGTCAGGGCGAGGTACTCCTCGCCCGACCCTCCTGCAAGGGATAAACCACCCAATCCCCGTCGTCTCTATGCAAGCCGCTACCTGACCATCAGCCACGCCTGAAATCAGCTCAGACAGCGCCAGCAGAATAACGATCCCAACTTCTCTATTCGCCTCACTCCGAATCCTCTTTATCAGGAGGCGATTTTAGTGAGATATCGTCCGGCACCAGGCGAACGGCAGGAGTAATCAGCTCTGTTGAAGGGGGATGCTCCTCCAGCTCTTTCGTGGTATCACGCCAGTCGCCAGGGGCGAGTTCCGCTATTTGCTGTACTTCAGCGAGAATCTGCACATCTTCAAACCATACCAGCCGGTGAGTGAAAATCTCATCAAGGGGCAGACGAAAGATATATTGCAGGGCGGTATTCAGGTCGGTATAGCAGCAGGAGGAGAGGAACAGATAGAGCCGGTCGCCAGTGTGCGTCACCAGGTCACCGTAACGGCGCGGTTTGCAGAGCGCCAGCGCCTGTTCGGGGCCGAGTTGCGGCACCGGCCGTAGTCCAATCAGCAGGCCTTTACCATCTTCCGGTAGCATGGTGTTATTAATCAGGCGCGTTACGGAACGGCAGAAATGATCTACCGGCAGATAGCCTTTTTCCTGTAGCGGCTGCATCGACTTAAGTAAAATAGTGAGATCGTCAGGCACATGGCGGTTATAGCGCTGGCCCTGTAGCCCTTCCAGGGTGGTGAGAAAGCGCGACACGCTGACGTTATAAGGCACAATAGCATTCACACCGCAGGCCAGCAGCAGGCGTTCATCGCTGTAGCGCAGCGCTGTTTGCATCTCACGTACCACGATTTTCAGGCCGCTGCCGCGTGTACGGCGCAGGTTGTGGATATCACCCGCCAGCGTGGCAATCTGGTCATTATGATGCAGATTAAAAATCACCGTGGCGGCGCTGGCCTGCTGCGCACGGCTGGCAAGCAGGTTGTTATCATCAAATAGCGTCCAGGCGCTGGAGAGGGACGGCGCACCTTCCAGCACATTTTTTTCCGCGAGATAAAGATATTCGTCATTTAACGCTAACGGGGTATTTTGCCCGCTTTCATTTAGCTGAATAAAAGAGTCCTGAAGTAAACTGAGACGCAGTTCACGATCTGCTAACATTCCACTTTTACTACACCACCAGTTTACCCGGTAATTCCAGCTGTCCTGCTGCCACTCAAGATGTGACAAACCTTCTAAATGCCGGTAAAGAGTTTGTAACTCATTTCGCAGGTTATTAATTCCGGAGCCGCTGGTGATTATCAACAGAGTTGATTTTCTGGCGGCTAACCATTTCTGCATTTCTTTCAGCCAGTTAATTAATTCTGCCTGGGATAGCTTCTCCCAGCTGCTGAAGGCGGTATAAAATATTACGAGCTGGGGCTTGTTAACTAACGCGTGAGATAAATCTTCTGTCAGATTTTGCAGTGCTTCTGAGGTTTCAGGCAGGGGAAATATCGTGATTTTATTCGGCTCGCCCTGGGGGGCTGGCATCAGGAGTGTCTCAGGCTTTTCGGCAGTGCTTATCAGGATTAATGCGCGTTGCGTAGCAATGACCTGACGCACCAGCAGGCGCGCATCCTCCTGCCGGTTAACCGTTATCCAGTAGCATCCTGGAAGCTGTAGCAACACTAATTCATTTTGAACTTGTCCAAGCCCTAAGGTAAATGAAATCGTCATAAGATTCTTCGCACCAGGGATAATCCAGCATGATGGTAGCCTGGGTAAATTTTTGCGTATCAATTATTATACCGCTAAATATACATGACTACTTACCAGGTTCCAGTGAATCCTTTTATACCTGTCATACATCTGGTTGCAGGGATGTTAGCGGTTCCCGTTCGTCTCCCAGACAGAGTTATCTATACTCCCCGCAGACTCGTTATTATGACAAAATATATTAATCAACAGGAAAGTTCGTGCCTGATGGCCGGAAATGACAAGTGACAGCCCGCGCCTTTTTTTACAGTCCGGGCGAGAATCATCCGATGACATTCGGGCATTGAGTGAGGCTTTTTCGTGGACGACACTTCGTTATACCGGTCTTGCGCGCCAGGAAAGGCAGGCTGCTGTTACTGCCCGATGGCAGGGCGATTTAGCGATACTACCGCAGCCGCTGGTGCCCTGCGCCAGTTTTAACTAAGCGCCGGTACCTGACGAAAACACCAGGAAAACGCTTAAACGAACGATTGCGCAGCGTGATTGCTTAAAAAACGGCAGCCATAGGATATACTCGGGACTGTTTTTTTCCTCCTGTATGTAATCAGGGCTTCGGAGAGCAGGCTTGCGCGTCAGTCGTTCATTAACGATTAAGCAAATGGCAACCGTTTCCAGCGTGGCGGTGGTGACCATTTGTATTTTTATCGTCATACAGCTTTTTCATTTTGTGCAGCAGCGCAGGATAGACTACGCCCAGCAGATGGAAAATGTGGCGCATACCGTGCGCCAGCCGCTGTCACAGGCGGTACTGAAAGCCGATATTCCACAGGCCGAATTTATTCTTAACTCGCTGCGTCCGGCGGGGATTCTGGCGCGCGCAGAAGTGGTGCTGCCTAACGGATTACAGGCGCTGCATACTGATTTTGAACCGGAAAAACCGGTTCCGCGCTTTATCATGCAGCTGTTCGAGCTGCCGGTGGAGATCACCGTTCCGCTCTATTCCGTGCAGCCGGCGAATCCTAAACCGCTGGCTTATCTGGTGCTACAGGCCGACTCCTGGCGCGTGTATCAGTTTATCCTTAGCGCCGTTTCTACCATGGTCACTGCTTATCTGCTGCTGGCGCTGATCCTCTCTGTCTCCATCAGCTGGTGTATTAACCGTCTGATGGTGCGACCGCTGCGTAATATCAGCCGCGAGCTGCAGGATCTGAGTCTGCAACAGGCGATGGGTCACCAGCTGCCGCTGCCGCGCTACCATCGTGATGATGAGATCGGCATGCTGATCCGCCACTACAATCGTAATCAGCAGATGATCGCCTCTTCTTATGATGAGATTAGCCATACCAGCAGTGTGCCTCCCCTGAGCAGTCAGCGGCGACTTGATCTGGAATATGACATTCTTCAGAGCCTGGAGCAGCAGCAGTTTGCGCTCTGGTTGCAGCCGCAAATCGATATGAACACAGGTCAGCTGGTTGGCGCAGAAGCGTTGTTACGCCAGCGTCAGGCCGATGGCTCCTGGAGCCTGCCGGAAGAGCTGATTACCCGTGCGGAGGAGAACGGGGTGATTACCGCCCTTGGCCGCTGGGTGTTTGAGGCCTCATGCCGCATTCTGGCAGAGTGGCAGCAGCAGGGAATCGGGCTGCCGCTGAGTGTGAATCTGTCGGCCATCCAGCTGCATGAAGCCAGCATGGTGAGCTTTTTGCAGGAGCTGATACAACGCTATCGTATTCTTCCCGGCAGCCTGATGCTGGAGATCACCGAAACTGCGCAAATTGGTGAGCCTGAGCAGGCGCTGCAACTGTTACAGGAACTGAAAAAAATCGGCGTGTCCATTGCGCTGGACGACTTCGGAATGGGCTATGCCAATCTGAACTGGTTGAATCAGTTTAAAGCGTTGCCGATCAGTAAATTAAAAATCGATCGCAGCTTTGTGGCGGCGCTGCCAAATGATGACACTATGGTGCGCATCGTCGCGTTTATCGCCGACATTATGACGCTCGACGTGGTAGCCGAAGGTGTGGAAACCGAAGAGCAGCGTGACTGGCTGCTGGTGCGCGGCGTTCATATTGGCCAGGGTTATCTCTATTCTGAAGCGTTGCCGCTGGCACAATTTACCCAGCGTTACCTGCCCCAATCCTGAAGTTCCGCCCCCTTCAAACGTAGTATCGGTAGCACCGAAGAATACTTTTCGGTGCTGCCATTAGAATGCGCTAAGCTGCGCTGTATATGTGCTTACACGAATTGACGATATAGCCATTAGAGTTATCCTGGTGCGCAACCCGCTGCTATAGGTAGACCTTATTTTATATTATCACCTTAGTGAATCGTTACTATTTTAAACTCAACGCTAAAAAAGCAAGCTCTTCAGGTATTGCGCAGTATTTTATTTTATTTTTTACCTTGGTTGAGATTATTTGTTCTTAATTTCGTTCTGTCTTACATTGTTGATGATACTTAATTGAATTAAGCTAGCCTTCTTCAACCTGCAAAATTAATTAATCCTAAAATAATATCTAATTCGCTCTGAAGTGAGGGTGACATGCTATGGGTGAAAAATGAAGAGAGTTTACTTTTTTTTAGTATGTTTTATGACATTCCCATTTATTAGTATTGAGGCCAATTCTGCAATGTTTATTTATCCAATGGAAGTTGCTATTGGTAAAAATGGGGCATCGCAAATAAAAATAATTTCTCAAGATGACAGCATCCAGTTTATTAAAGTCAGTCTTAAAAAGGTGGTTGAACCAGGCACGAAACAAGAGCATGAGCTCCCCGTTGAGGCTGATGATTCCACAGCACTTATTCTGACTCCACAAAAAATTGCGCTTTCGGCAGGGAGTGAAAGGATCGTCAGGCTTGTTTCAGTTATCCCACCGAAGAAGGAATCGACGTGGCGTGCATACTTTGAAAGTGTTAATGAGGATAATTTTCTTTCATCAGCTTCTGAAGGCGAAGAAAAAAACATTGCCAGTATCGGTGTGAATATTATCTGGGGCGCGCTGATACATGTTGCACCTGAAGTTGTGATTCCCAGCCTGAAAATTAACGCAGACGATGGACAAGTTATAAATGATGGTACCGTACGTATTCCTGTAAAGGAATGGGGTGAATGCGGCCTTGATGGTCAGTGTCAGTGGAAGAAAAAGATAGTGACGATCTATCCGGATACAGGAATCTATCTTCCTGGTATGAAATTTTCCGCCGATAAAAAATACCGGGTTAAGTATATAAACTGGCTTACCAAAAAAATGGAAGAACTCCCTCTGTCTGTTATGCAGGCTAATTAACCTTTTCCCGATCAAGGGAATATTATGAAAAGGAATATCCAATGAAAAGTCATTTTAAGCTCATTGCAGTTGCCGGGATGCTGGTCACGGCTTTTGGTACCAGCGCTGTGCAAAGAGATATCACCGTAACCGCAGATATTGACCCAACGGTTGACATAACACTGGCTGACGGCTCGTCACTTCCGTCCTCTATTGCGATGCAATACCTGCCGGGTAAAGGGCTGGCAGCTCATAAAGAAAACATCAAATTTTGGTCGAATACGGAGGACAGGGCGCTGAACGTCAGTCTGGCCAATGCGCCCTCCCTGACTGATGCCAATGGCAGCAATGCCATTCCACTAAGCGTGTCTGTTAACGGCAAAAAACTGTCCACTACCGCTACCAGTCTGGCGTACGCAACCACGTTCCCGAGCGGTATCGCTAACGGCTCCTCAACCATGCCGCTGGTGATCGCCCAGGCCACGCCTGGTAACGTATCCAGCGCCGGTACCTACACGGGCATTGTCAGTTTGATTGTGACACAGGCCACGGCGCCAGTTGGTAATTGAAGATAATGACGGGGCGAGAGCCCCGCCATTATCACGGGAGAGCATGGATGAAATTCAGAGTTAACTCTTTGGCCATTTTTATTTGTGCCTATCTGGGAACTTCCACTATCAGTGCCTCACTTCGCGTCCCTAAAGGTTTTGAAGAGCTTGCTCGTGGTCAGACAATCCTTACCGATATTTCTCTCTATGGACACTCGCTAGGGGTTTTCCAGAGCCATGTGGATCTGGAAATCGTCCAGTTTTTGCAGCCTGAAGCTATAGCTGCTGCCATCAATAAAGTGTATCCGGAGACGTCAGCTCTCAGCGGACTGTTGCGAAATGAACTTGGAAGACGTTTTCATCGTAACGGGAATCTTTCATGCAGTACCAGTGGTGATGCGCCAGGTTGTGATTTCCTGAAAACAGAAACAATAGACATTATTTACGATGAAAATAACGCCCGGATCAATCTGTTTATAGGTAGTCACTATCTTCCTAAAAAAAAACAAGAAAATATTTACTATGAAGCCAGTGCAGAGAGCCAGAATGCGCTGATTCACCAGCAAAATATTAATTTTGTTGCCGACAAAAATTATCAGTCAGCCTCCGTTCAGGGTAATGGATCGCTGGGGGTTACGGACAGTGGTTATCTTAATGTTGACTGGAACTGGCAGGGACAGCGTTCACATGCCGCCAGCATACAGAAGGCCGAGGTCAACAGCGCATACTTCCGGAATGACTTGAGAAAACGCATGTATATTAAGCTCGGGATGATGGATGCCCGTGATCTTTTCAGCTACACCGGAGGGAATATTAATCTGAGCCAGTTACCGTTGGGGAAAATACGTGGTGTTCGAGCGGGCTCCACTCTTGCCTGGGTTAACATGAACAAGCTTTCCCGCGGTACACCGGTCAGTGTTTTTTTATCCAGAGATGCCAGAGTAGACGTCTATCGAGATAGCCAACTTCTCGCTTCGTTTTATCTTAAAGCGGGTACGCAGGAGCTTGATTCCCGTTCATTTCCAACGGGAAGTTACGCGCTGACCCTGCGGGTATATGAAGATAACCAGCTGGTAAGAACGGAAACAATGCCTTATACCGGATTGGGGGAAGTTTCCAACACTTCGCAATGGTTTGTTCAGGCAGGCTCTCCGGATACGGAAGACTCTTCAAATAAAGATAATGACAGATATGTTATCCATGCTGGAGCCAAATGGCCGGTAGGTGATAGCGCCACACTGACTGCCGGAATGGCATTATTTAGCTCGGCCCGTTACTGGGAAGGTGCTATTGACTGGTCACACGGGTTCAATTCAGGATGGATTGATGGTCTGCTGACCTCCAGGGCCAGTTATCTCCATGGTAGTGAAGGTTCAAGGGGAAATATTCAGCAGGTTAACTATAACGATGGTTTTTCGCTGAGCTTTTATCGCAGCGAAATGACTGCGGTGGACTGCAATAGTCAGAATGCTCACCGCTACAGTTTTAGCGGATGTTATAAAAGCACAAATATGATGCTTTCAATGCCATTTAATAAATGGTACGGCACGCTGGGCTATGCGTTGAACAGTAATCAGGGGCGATACGTCTATCGCAGGGATCTGACTGATGATGACTCCCGTAATCAGGCCGGAGTGCCATGGGAAAAAGTTTACCGTACACGTTCAAGGAGCAGGACCTGGCAGACCGGTGTAACCCGTACTTTTTATGTAAGCGGCATCAATATTAACTCCAGCGTGAATGCTTTCATGCGGGATGAAAGCGTATCCACCGGAAAGGATAAAGGTATCTTTGTCACCCTCTCTTTTTCCAGTAGTCGCAATACGGCGGGGGGAAACCGGCAGGCATTCTCAGGGGGAACCAGCTGGCAGAACAGCAAATATGGAAATAATCAGCTGGGATACAACGCCGCCTACAGCCAGTACGCTGACAACAGCGATGAAAATGAATCAGGTATCTCATTTAATGGTGTAAATACCGACACAGTCATGTCTTCAGTTTACGGCCGAATGGGAGGGCAATACGGAGCGGGTTCACTGACTATTAGTGATGCGTGGGATCGTAAGGAAAGTGAACACCTGCTCAGCGGCAGTGGCAATTACAGCTCCTCCCTGATAGTGGATCGGCAGGGGGGCATCTTTGGTCGCTGGGGTGACGGTACGCCCTCTTCAGCAATAACCGTTGGCGTTGAACAGGGCGATGAGTCTGGTCAATCACGCGTTAGTGTGTCTGTGGACAGCGGTGGTGGAAGTGAAGTGCGGGGGAGCAGCAGGGGGCTATTTATGGTTCCCGGCTACAGGGAAACCGCTTTTGATGTGACTGAGTCAGTGGTTTCACCAGCAGGTATCAGCAGTGAGATCCGTAAAGGGACGGGACAACGAAAAGTCTTTATGACGCCGGGTAAGGTATTTAACAGAAAGGTTGAGGTTTTTACCCGTTATACCTGGCTGGGCAGGCTGTTAGATGAACGCAGCAGGCCGCTTGAAGGTGCTATTCCGTTGAATGTGATGTCATGGACTCCACTAGGTAAGGGAAGCTTCACTCTGGAAACGACACAGGAGATCAAGACGCTGTACGTCATGAAGAACAACATCTTCTGGCAATGTGGAATGGAAGTTAATGCGATCAGGGATGTTATCCGCTACGTAGGGGAAACCTCATGCAAAAGTACAGAGCTCGCAAAACTTCCCGATGCTGAGCAAAAACAGGCTGAGCTGATGACTGCCGGATCGGGAAGTAAAGCTCTGCCGACAGTGAAGCAATAAAGAGAAATGTTAAGCTTCCAGGATGATCGGGATAATGTTTGGTGAGGCAGAAAAGGTATGGCTCCACAAGGGAAGTGAATGATCTAAGGAGCTTTCCGCGCTCACCGCAGTCACTTGTCGGAGTAAGTTCCTGAGGATTCGCTGCGTTGTCGCCTGCCTGCACCTTTAGGGGATACATGTGAAATTTTTTAGGGTAAAGAACCAGGAAGCTGAATTATTAACATGAAAATTAAATTGTGCATATATTTAATAATATTATTAAGCCATAATTGTATGGCTAAGATTTTACAGCCTGAAAATAATACTCACACTGTCGTTTATGGCTATGATATTTCCTCATTACCTCCTGTAGATAGAGTGGAATTATATACTCATCGTGTTGCTGGCTATGATACTAGTGATGGTGAAAAATGGGGGAGGAATACCTTACAGTGTTTCTCTACTCAATCATCTGATTATGGAAGGTGCCCAACCTCACCACAGCCTGGTCATGAAGATCCTTTAAATATAACGCTTAAATTTAATAATAGTTTAAACAACGCCTCTAAAACTATCACCTTGGTTGCAACGAAAAACCCCAGCACGGGCGGGAATAATATAATTACCAGCCCATTAAATTCATCGTGGTATGGTGCGTATGGTGTCAGGTTTACAGCTTGGATACCAATGGCTGAGGTACGAAAACTCGGGATAGGGAGTTGGAATGGGCAGCTAAAAATGGGGGTTTATCAAAATGACCGTAATAACACCACGACTAATGTGAAGAAAGTTGCCGACTGGAATACTTTTATAAAAATAAATATTAAAGATAGCGGTAAAGTTAAAATATTTTTTCCTGAATTCAGAACAACATCTCCCGTTGTTAATTTGAATTTAAATTCCCGGCCAGGAGAAAAATCAGAGTTGGGTGGAACGACAAGGTTAGATATGTGCCTTTATGATGGAAATAACTCTGCAAGTAATCGTATCCGCTTAAAGTTTTCAGATCAGGGTTACCTGCCTGCGGACAGGTCTCCTGGCATGTTTTCATTATACAGGGCTAACGCCGATAAAAACTTAATAACGAACAGAATTGACTATCAGTTAAGGATATCCGACCCTACCATGGGAGAGTTTCGGGATGTCAAAAATGGAATTGATATGATATTTACAGGAACAAATTCTCGTAAATTTCAGAAGTTAGTTGTCATTCCGGGTATCCCCGGTGCGTCGTTATGTGTTCCGGCCCCCCTGGTTTTTATCACCCCAAAAATCAAATTGTCTGATAAAAAAGCAGGGCGTTACAGAGGCGTTGTGACAATAATTTATACACCTACTACAGAAAGTTAGTTATTAAGCTTACTGCAGGAGTATTAAGTGAGATCTGTGGAATCTCTATTCAATGCTGAGCCCATCAGGTAAAAACCATATATTTATCTGAGGAGCAGGCGTTGCCCGGTAGCCGTGCTCGCTGTGGTAACTGAATGCGTTGAAAGTGAAGAGCAGCGTGACTGGCTGCTGGTGCGCGGCGTCCATATTGGCCAGGGCTATCTCTATTCTGAAGCGCTGCCGCTGGCACAATTTGCCCAGCGTTACCTGCCTCAATCCTGGATTTCACTCTCCTTCCCTTACTTTCTTTAGTTATACAACTTCCGGCTGAAGTGATTCAGCTCATAAAAACAGGTTATGGATGCCCTTGAGCCGGGTGAGGTCGTACCATTCTTGTTAATGGGGTGTTAGTTTCCTGCTGTCGTTTGATGATAATAACAGCAATTAACGGATGCCTTTTATGAAAATCTCCCTGTTCAAAAGTCTTTATTTCCAGGTGCTGACAGCCATCGCCGTTGGTGTTCTGCTCGGACATTTTTACCCGGAACTGGGCGCGCAGATGAAGCCGCTGGGTGATGCCTTCGTCAAACTGATCAAAATGATTATTGCCCCGGTAATTTTCTGCACCGTGGTGACCGGTATTGCCGGTATGGAGAGCATGAAAGCGGTGGGGCGCACCGGTGCCGTGGCGCTGCTCTATTTTGAAGTCGTCAGTACCATTGCCCTGATTATTGGTCTGGTGGTGGTTAACGTATTACAGCCCGGCGTGGGAATGAACGTTGACCCGGCCACGCTCGATGCTAAAGCGGTGGCAATGTATGCCCAGCAGGCGGAGCAGCAGGGTGTGGTGGCGTTTCTGCTGGATGTTATTCCCGCCAGCGTGGTGGGGGCTTTCGCCAGCGGCAATATCTTACAGGTGCTGCTGTTCGCCGTTCTGTTCGGCTTTGCGCTGCATCGTCTGGGTGATAAAGGCACGCTGGTGTTTAACTTTATCGACAGCTTCTCAAAAGTGATTTTTGGCATCATCAATATGATCATGCGCCTGGCACCCATTGGTGCCTTCGGTGCGATGGCCTTTACCATCGGTAAATACGGCGTTGGTTCTCTGGTTCAGCTCGGCCAGTTGATTATCTGCTTCTATATTACCTGTCTGCTGTTTGTGATCGTGGTGCTCGGACTGATTGCCCGCGTGGTCGGTTTCAATATCTTCAAATTTATCGCCTATATCAAAGAGGAGCTGTTGATTGTGCTCGGTACCTCCTCTTCGGAGTCGGCGCTGCCGCGTATGCTCGATAAAATGGAGAAGCTGGGCTGCAAAAAGTCGGTGGTTGGTCTGGTGATCCCGACGGGTTACTCCTTTAACCTCGATGGCACCTCAATCTATCTGACGATGGCGGCGGTATTTATCGCCCAGGCCACCAACAGCCATATGGATATCTGGCATCAGATTACGCTGCTGGTGGTGCTGCTGCTCTCCTCGAAAGGGGCGGCCGGGGTAACGGGCAGTGGTTTTATTGTGCTGGCGGCGACACTCTCAGCGGTGGGGCATCTGCCGGTGGCAGGCCTGGCGCTGATTCTTGGTATCGACCGCTTTATGTCCGAAGCGCGTGCGCTGACCAATCTGGTCGGTAACGGCGTGGCAACCGTGGTGGTGGCTAAATGGGTAGGCGAGCTGGATGAGCAGCAGCTAAAAGAGACGTTAAATGCGGATAAAAAACGTCAAAAGATAGCCTGAAACGTCGACAGCACGGTTTTATTAACAAAAAAATCAAGCCAAATGCCCGTCGTGACTTGCCCTCACGGCGGGCATTTGCATAATAACCCCATACTTTTTTAAGATTTTTCATTCCGCTGTGTGACATCCTCGTCGATGCGTGGTCTAAAAGCTGTTCCTTTAAATAACAGCGGCTTTCCAAAGTTATCTGTAACCGTGACAGAATCAGGCCTTAGACCGCCAGTGATAATTATTTGGTTTGTGATTGAGTAGGGGTTCACATGCAGGGCACCAGAATTCGTCTTTTGATGGGTGGAATATTACTGGCAACGGCCAGTATGACTGTACAGGCTGAAACACTCCAACCCGATCCTGCCTGGCAGCAGGGAAAACTGGAGAATGGTTTTAGCTGGCAGTTGCTTACCACCCCTCAGCGGCCAAGCGACCGCATTGAGATTCGCCTGTTGGTTAACACTGGATCGCTGGTAGAAAGCGCCCAGCAGGCAGGCTACAGTCATCTGATACCGCGCCTGGCGCTGGTACATAATGCTGCGCTGGATCCGGCGCAACAGCGTTCACTGTGGCAGCAAAGTATTGATCCGCAACACCCCCAGCCTCCCGCCGTTACCTCGTATGATTTTACAATGTATAACCTGAGCCTGCCCAATAACCGCCCGGAGATGCTGAAAGAAGCGCTCACCTGGCTGGCAGCGACTGCAGGTAAAATGACGATTAACGATCAGGTGGTCAACACCGCCCTCAATGCTGATGATCCGATTGCCACCTGGCCGGGCAATCCGCAGGATGTGTGGTGGCGTTACCGTCTGAAAGGTTCCACAATGCTGGCCCATGATCCGTCCGCAGCGGTAAAAACCCCGGTGGATATGGCGCAGCTCTACGCTTTCTATAAACAGTGGTACACGCCTGATGCGATGACGCTGTTTGTGGTGGGTAACGTCGACAGCCGCAGCCTGGCTGAACAGATCAATAAACAGTTCTCCCCGCTGGAAGGTAAGCGCGATCAGCCCTCCGCCATGCCAACACTCTCTCCGTTACCGCAGCAGCCGGTAAACCTTGTGAACAATGCCATCAGTCAGGATCGCCTGTCGCTGGTGTGGGATACGCCATGGCAGCCGATTCGTGAGTCGCAAAATCTGCTGCGTTACTGGCAGAGCGATCTGGCGCGTGAAGCGCTGTTCTGGCATGTGCAGAAAGTCCTGAGCGATAACAAAACCCAGGGTATGCAGGTCGGTTTTGACTGCCGGGTGCTGTATCAGCGCGCCCAGTGTGCGATCAATATGGACGCAGACAACGCGGCGCTGAACAACAATCTGGAGCTGATAGCAAAAGAGCTGGTCAGCGTGCGTGATAAGGGGCTGACCCGGCAAGAGTTTGACACGCTGATGGCGCAAAAGAACAACGAGTTGACCAAGCTTTTCGCCACCTATGCGCGTACCGATACCGATGTGCTGATGAGCCAGCGCCTGCGCTCGCAACAGAATGCCGTGGTGGATATTGCGCCGGAGCAGTATCAAAAGCTGCGTCAGGCTTTCCTGGCAGACTTAACCCTGGAACAGCTTAATCAGGAACTGCGCCAGCAGTTAACCCAGGATATCACCATGGTATTGATGCAGCCGCAGGGCGAACCCGAAACCAAAGTGAAGATGCTGCTGGAAAACTGGCAGAAAATTATGACACCGGTAGCGGCAGCCCCGACGGACTCAGCCCCAACGGATGGCAGCGCACCGGCTCAGTAATTGCCGGGTATTTCCTGCTGCTGGCTTGATGTCGCAGGGTCGGGTATATGCCCGACCCTGCAATAATCAGGCGCAGGCATCACCATTTACGTGCGCGCAGCCATTCGTTGACCAGCATCGGCCAGCTGGCCAGCGGTAAGTCGGCCACATTGCGAATACCGAAACCATGGCCGCCTTTTTCATAGAAGTGCAGTTCGCACGGCACCTGGTGTTCACGCAGGGCGCTGAACATCACCATGCTGTTATTCACCGGCACCGACTGGTCATCAACGGCGTGGATCAGCAGCGTTTGTGGTGTTTTCTCACTGACGCGGCTCTCCATTGAGTAGGCATCAATTTCTCCCCGGGTGGGATGTTCACCCAGCAGCTGCAGGCGTGAACCGGTGTGAGCCAATCCGTCACGCATGCTGATAACCGGATAGATCAGCACCAGCGCATCAGGGCGGGGGGAGAGCGCATCAGCAGCATCCTGTACCGGATACAGTTTTTCACCAAAACGCGTCCCGAGGCTGGCGGCCACGTGGCCCCCGGCAGAAAACCCCATCATCACAATACGCTCGCCGTTGCGGCCGCGCAGCGCACGTTCGCGCAGCACCCTGACGGCCCGTTGTGCATCGGCCAGCGGCGCATCTGCACCTTCATGGTGGCCGTCGGCAGGCAGGCGATAGGTCATCACTGCCAGCGTATAGCCCATCGAGGTAAAGAACATCGCCAGCGCGCTGCCCTCTTTATCGATCATAATGCGCTGATAGCCACCGCCGGGAGCCACCAGCAGCGTGACGCCGTTCGACTGCTCCGGATACCATATCGCCAGCTCCGGGCAGCGCACGCCGCTGGCTGCACGGTCGAAAGGTTCGAAGGGTTTGGCCAGATCAACAATCTGCGGCTGCGCCCGTGAGTCGCTGGCACCCGGCGCATCGCCGTGCGGCCAGAGGTTAAAAATTTCTGCGTTCATGGGCGCTCCTGGCAGTGAGATTAAATAATATTATAGAAGCCCGGGAAAAAGGGCGGGTGGTTTCCATCACAGCGTACTGAATATATAGCCTGATTAAATCCGCTTGCAGTAATACGGCTAACGTATTTGCAGAACGGATGATGGCGCAATTAACTGTGACGTTTTATTCTCGCGCCGTCTACGATTTAGATTCAGCTTTAATCAGTTTCGGAATATGCTCAAATTTTTCCGCCTTAAGCGCCCGGACAGCGGCAAACCTGCGCCAGCGAGGCTTTACATTAGTTATTTTTAAATATTAACTTAAACACAAACTATTTAATTAAACGCTGTTTTTACTTGGGAATAATTCTTCACAGGTGAAATGTAACCAACGGTAATAATTTTACTGAAGATAATTGATTAATTAACCCCGCCTCTTTTTTTCGCAGCGGCTATGCTTTCTGACGGAATCTGAACGGAGAGTGAAGATGAAATGCCGCCTGCGTCATACGCTTATTTTCTGCCTCGGAATGCTCGGAAGCCTGCCGTTGTTTGCCCGGGAGTATGCGTTTCTCAGCCAGAGTGAACTGGCGCTGAATAAAACGCGTCTGCAACAGCAGCAGGCACCACAACTGACCGTAACGGCCTGGCAGCAGTTACAGCATGAGGCCGATCGGGCGCTGAAAGCGCCGTTGCTTAGTGTCACGGATAAAACGCTGACGCCTCCCGGCGGTTCAAAGCACGATTATCTCAGCCTGAGCGCCTACTGGTGGCCGGATGAGCACGCGGCAGATGGTCTGCCCTGGGTGCGGCATGATGGTAAGGTCAACCCGGCCAGCAAGAATGAGGCAAGCGATGGCCTGCGGCTGGCAGCATTTACCGCCCGGGTGCAGGCCCTGACGCTGGCCTGGTATTTTTCCGCTGACGATCGTTACTCCGACCGGGCGATCGCGCTGATCCGCCACTGGTTTATCGATCCCGATACGCGGATGAACCCCAATCTTACCTATGCTCAAAGCGTGCCTGGCAAAGCAGAAAACGGGCGGCGATCCGGCGTACTGGACGGGCGTTATTTTGCCACGCGTATTGTGGACTCTTTGCTGATGCTGCGCACCGCGCCGGGCTGGCATCAGCAGGATGAGCAGCAGATGCAGCGATGGATGAGTGACTATCTGCACTGGCTACAGACCAGCCCTGAGGGAAAAGGTGAAGCGCAGTCGGAGAATAACCACGGCAGCTGGTACAACGTGCAGGTGGCGGGAATTGCCTGGTATCTGCGTCGGCCGGAGGTGATACCGCCAATGCTCGAGCAGGCGAAAAGCCGTATGAACCGCCAGTTTGCCGCCGATGGCAGTCAGCCGCTGGAGCTGGCGCGCACCCGATCGTTTCACTACAGCTGGTTTAATTTGCAGGCGTTGACCGCGCTGGCGACGGTGGCACAGAACAGCGGAGCCGGGGATCTGTGGCATTACCGTACCCCGCAGCAGGCCAGCTTGCTGACGGCGCTGGACTTTATGGCACCGTACAGCAGCGGAAAAAACTGGCCGTATCGCAGCCTCGACCATACTGGCGTGCGGCTGATCCCGCTGCTGTCGCTGGCGGATAACCAGCTGCACCGCGATGGCTATCAGACAGCTATCCGTCAGGCTGACTGGACGCTGCCTGAAAACGGCCCAGGGCGCGGGGCTAAACAGGAGGCGCTGCGCGATACCTGGCTACTGGCGGTGCCGCGCTTTAGCGTGGGGCAGGCATCAGTTCACGGGGAATAATCGCCCCGCGATGCTGGATCACCGTGCTGGCGGTCAGGTGGCCGCGCTGCGCCGCCTCGGTTGCACTGCCGCCGGTCAGGCGCACGGCCAGATAGCCCGCGCTGAAAGAGTCACCTGCGGCCGTAGTATCAACAACCGCTGACGGCGGCAGGCGTACGGCGGGGATCTCCAGCAGCGGCTGGTCACCGTTCGCCACCAGACAGGCATCAGCACCGCGTTTAATGACAATTTCACTGACGCCAGCCTGCTGCGTACGTGCAACAACGTCTGTCACCGGAGCCTCGCCCCACAGCAGGGTTTCATCGTCCAGCGTCAGGAAAGCAATATCGGTACAGGCGAGCATCGCCTGATATGCGGCGCGGGCCTCTTCACGGCTCGACCACAGGCGCGGGCGATAGTTATTATCAAAAATAATTTTACCGCCGTTGCTGCGGCAGGCGGCCAGCAGGGTGTAAAGGGTTTCCCGGCTCTGCGGGCTGAGGATCGCCAGGCTGATACCGCTCAGGTAGAGATAGTCGTAATCAGCCAGCTGCTGGCAGATCGCTTCTGCACGCTCGCCCTCCAGCCAGTACCGTGCGGCGGCGTCATTACGCCAGTAGTAAAAGGTGCGTTCGCCCCTGGCATCCGTTTCAATCACATACAGCCCCGGCAGCTTGTTCTCCATCTGCTGGATCAGGTCAGTATGCAGGCCTTCGTTTTGCCAGGCAGTAATCATCTCGCGGCTGAAACTGTCGTTGCCCAGCGCAGTAACATAATCTACCCGCAGCGCCTGTTCCGGCACCTGGCGTGCCACGTATACCGCCGTATTCAGCGTATCGCCACCAAATCCCCGGCTCATGGCGTTGCCCTGCTGGGAGAGTTCAATCATACATTCGCCGATTACGGCCAGCTTCTGTTGCGTCATGGTCATTCGCTCAATAAAAAATATGCCCTCAGTCTCACCCCGCGCGCGCTTACAGTCAATGATTTAAAACGACGTTTTAATTTTATTGTGATATGAGTTCAACCTTGTTCAACTGTTGATAAAACGGCCTAAAAGGTGCCTTTTATGGCGATTGAAATAGCGTAAAGTTGGTAACCTTGGCAGGGTTATCGTGGCTCCATTGCGGATAAAGTTCTCAGGGACGATGCCGATACTTGCAACACGGGATGCTATATGAAGGCGATCTCACATATAAAGGATCACAATAATGGTGCTGAATAGCCTCAGTCACCGGTTACCGAACGCAATTGCTGAACAAGAGCAGCTTAAAGAACCTGCTTACTGGCAGCAGTGTCAGCGTTCCTATAACTTTCAGCCGATTTACCGGGTCAACGGTAGCCTGATGGCAATTGAGTTGCTCACAGCGGTGTACCACCCATCCGCGCCGAGCCAGAGAGTATCGCCGGAGCTTTATTTTGCAACGCTTGAGATCCCTCAACGCCTGCATATTGTGGCCGAGCAGCTGACGCTGCTGGCTAAATGGGAAAGAAAATTTAGCCGTACCCACATAGTTGCTTCGGTCAATATTGAC
Source organism: Erwinia sorbitola (assembly GCF_009738185.1). Lineage (NCBI taxonomy): Bacteria > Pseudomonadati > Pseudomonadota > Gammaproteobacteria > Enterobacterales > Erwiniaceae > Erwinia > Erwinia sorbitola. Next base: position 127,300 of record NZ_CP046509.1, read on the forward strand.
GGGCCAACGCTGTTGGCTATCCAGCATAACAGTACCGTTCGTCAGCTTATTGCACGCTGCCCCTGGGTGCGCTTTGAGCTGGTTGAGCACCATGTATTGCCGCAGGAAGTGATCGTCGCGCAGATGCCAGAACTGGGGCCACTCTGGCTGGACGATTTCGGTTCCGGTATGGCGAACTTCTCCGCCCTGACCGAACTCAAATACGACTACATCAAACTGGCCCGTGAACTGTTTATTCTGCTGCGTGAAAGCGAAGAGGGACGCAACCTGTTCGGGATGCTGCTGGCGCTGATCAATCGCTACTGCAAAGGGGTGATTGTTGAAGGTGTTGAAACCCCGGAAGAGTGGGAGCAGGTGCGTAACTCCCCGGCCTATGCCGCTCAGGGCTATTTCTTTGCCAGACCAATGCCGTTTGAAGAGCTGGAGACCCTGCCGCTGAACCTCGTATAATGCCATCTGCTGCCATCTCGACTATCTTTACCTGAAACGGATAGCCATCAGGGAGACGACGAATGTCGCGTACGGGGAAGGTCATTAGCTGGATTGTCGGGATTTTTGTGCTGCTGGTGGTGGTGATTGTGGTCGCGATCGCCACCTTCGACTGGAATCGCCTGAAACCCACCATCAACCAAAAAGTTTCTGCCGAGATTAATCGCCCGTTTGCCATACGTGGCGATCTCGGTGTGGCGTGGGAACGCAACCGCAGCGAGCCTGGCTGGCGTCGCTGGGTGCCATGGCCGCATGTTCATGCCCAGGACATTATGCTGGGTAATCCCCCTGAAATTCCTGATGTTACGATGCTGCATCTGGCGCGCGTCGACGCCACCCTTTCACCGCTGGCGCTGCTGGGTAAGCAGGTCTATCTGCCGTGGATCAAGCTGCAACAGCCGGTCGCAAAGCTGGTGCAAACCGCCGGTCGCAAAAATAACTGGACGTTTAACCTCGCGGGCAGCGATGAGAAACAGGGGGATCAGCCACCGTCAGCGTGGTCTTTCCGCCTGGATAACGTGGTGTTTGACCAGGGCAATATCAGCTACCGCGATGCTATCAACAAAGCTGACGTGCAGGTCACCGTCGATCCGCTGGGCAAGCCGGTGCCTTATGCACAGCTGGCAGGCGGGGAAGAGGGGCAGAAAGGGGCGGCTGATTTTGTCTTTGGCTGGCGCGCCAGCGGCACCTATAACAATGAACCGCTGAAGGGCGAAGGTAAAATTGGCGGCATGCTCTCTTTGCGCAGCCAGAATACCCCATTCCCGGTGCAGGCGGATGTGCGCAGCGGCAGCACCCGCGTGCGGTTAGCGGGCACGGTGCAGGATCCGATGAATCCTGGCGGCGTGGATATTCGCCTGCGCTTCTCCGGCGATACGCTCTCCAGCCTCTACGGGCTGACCGGAGTACTGCTGCCGGATACGCCGCCGTATGAAACTGACGGCCATCTGACGGCGAGCTTCCGGCAGAAGGAGGGGGCGGTCTTCCACTATAAAAATTTCAACGGACATATCGGCGACAGTGATATTCACGGCGCACTGACTTACAGCCAGGGCCAGCCCCGGCCAAAACTGGAAGGTACGCTGGAGTCGCGTCAGCTGCGAATGGCCGATCTCGGCCCGCTCATCGGGGTGAATTCCGGTAAAGGCAGTGAGAAAACCGATCCGGCGAAGGCACGGCGCGGTGAGGCTGCCACTCAGCCCGCCGATCGGGTGCTGCCGCATGATAAGTTCGATACCAAAAGCTGGGATGTGATGGATGCCGATGTGACCTTTAAAGGCCGGCGCATTGAACACAGCAGCTCACTGCCAATCAGCGATCTCTCCACTCATCTGATACTGAAAAAGGGCGATTTGCGCCTCGATCCGCTGCGCTTCGGCATGGCTGGTGGCAGTCTGAATGCCAGCGTCCGTCTGGAAGGGGATAAAACGCCGATGCAGGGGCGTGTGGATCTTCATGCGCGCAATCTCAAGCTACGCCAGCTGTTCCCGGACGTGCAGGCGATGCAGAGTGCGCTTGGCCAGATTAACGGTGATGCGACACTCAGCGGACGCGGTAATTCTGTGGCGGATCTGCTGGCAACCAGTAATGGCGATCTGAAGCTGCTGATGAATGATGGTCTGATCAGCCGCAGCCTGATGGAAATTGTCGGCCTCAACGTGGGTAACTACGTGGTGGGTAAGCTGTTTGGCGATGATGAAGTGAAAATCAACTGCGCCGCCGCCAATCTCCAGGTGAATAACGGCCTCGCCTCTTCGCGGCTGTTTGTCTTTGATACCGAGAACGCGATTATCAATATTAGCGGCACCGCGAATTTTGCTAACGAACGTCTCGATCTGTCAATTAACCCGGACAGTAAAGGTATCAGGATTATCACTCTGCGCTCGCCGCTGTACGTGCGCGGCACCTTTAAAAACCCGGATGCCGGAGTTAAACCGGGGCCGCTGATTGCCCGTGGTGCGGCGGCGGTGGCGCTGGGGACGGTAGTGGGGCCGGCGGCGGCACTGCTGGCGCTCATCTCACCGAGTGATAACGATGATAATCAGTGCACCCGCGTGTTGCAGCAGATGAAAAGCGGAAAGTAACGTCGTGAGGGCCGGGCGGTACATGCCCTCCTGCATCCGCTGCAGGGGGCGTGCCCGACCCGGCGTCTGGCACTATCAGTCAAACAACGATTCGTGGCGGGTTTCTTTACACAGGATCAGCGCAATCAGCGTCAGGCAGGCCATTGATGCAAGGTAAACGCCGACGTAGAACAGCCCGTAAGTGTGCGCTAACCAGGTGGCGATATAAGGTGCCACGGAGGCCCCTAAAATCGACGACAGGTTATAGGAGAAGGACGCGCCGGTATAACGTACTTCGGTCGGGAACAGTTCCGGCAGCAGTGCACCCATCGGGCCGAAGGTCAGGCCCATAACGCTCAGGCCGCACACCAGGAAGGCCATAATCAGCACCGGATTACCGGAGCCGAGCATCGACGGGAATACCATCGCAAAGCCGATAATCATCAGGGTGATAACGATCATCGTCTTGCGGCGACCAAAGCGGTCAGCCAGCAGCCCGGCAATCGGCACCATCACGCCAAAACCAATCACCGCTACCATCAGCATCCACAGGAAGGTATTGCGCGGAATACCCAGTCCGTTCGGCGCAGGTGTGGTGCCGTAAGTCATTGAGTAGACGGTCATAATATAGAAGAGCGTGTAGGTCGCCAGCATAATGAACGTGCCAATAATGGTGGTACCCAGATGCTTACTTAACAGGGTGCCAATCGGCACTTTTACCTGTTTTTTCTCTTTTTGCACTTTGGCGAAAACCGGCGACTCATGCAGGGACACACGCACATAGAGGCCAATCAGCACCAGCACCGCAGAGAGGATAAACGGCACGCGCCAGCCCCAGCTCATAAACTGATCGTCTGTCAGCAGCCAGGAGAGCAGCAGGAAGGTGCCGTTAGCAAAGAAGAAGCCAATCGGCGCACCAAGCTGCGGGAACGAGCCATACAGGGCGCGTTTTTTCGCCGGGGCGTTTTCCGTCGCCAGCAGTGCCGCACCGCCCCATTCGCCGCCAAGACCCAGGCCCTGACCAAAGCGCGCCAGCGCCAGCAGCAGCGGAGCGAAGACGCCAATGGTGTCATAACCCGGTAGCAGGCCGATCGCCACGGTGGAAATTCCCATGGTCAGCAGCGAGGCCACCAGCGTCACTTTACGTCCGGCGCGGTCGCCGAAGTGACCAAAGACCGCAGAGCCAATCGGGCGCGCGATAAAGGCAATGGCGAAGGTAGCCAGCGACTGTAGCGTGGCAACGGTAGGATCGCCCTGCGGGAAGAAAATATGCGGGAAAACAATCACCGCCGCAGTAGCGTAAATATAGAAATCGAAGAATTCGATAGCGGTTCCGACCAGCGAAGCAATCACCACTTTACCGCGTGAGTTTACGGGCGTGGCGTCGGGATCGGTGTCGATGGATGGCGCGATGGAAGCTTGCATAAATGTTTCTTATTTGAATGTGAATGTAAACGATGTAACAAATAATCTTACGCACAGCCCTGGCCGCATTCAATGGTGAAAAAGCGCCGAAACTGCCGGTTTTATCGCCTAAAAGAGGATAATTTTCATTCCAGGATAAATGTGGGTGGATGGCAGGGCGAAACTGAGGATTTATGGCGTGAATCACTACAAAACAGCCAAATTAAAGTTAGCTGTCAGCAATAAATGCTGTCTAATGGCTAAATAATAACCAGTAATCGAGATTTTCAACTGCTTTACCGCTGATTGTTACGGTATCGCGCCTTATAAAATCTTAGCGTCGTTGATAAAAGGTTTAGGAAGGAAACTATCAGTGCGGTTTACAAAACCACCCTGCGGGCATAGAATTTCGCCACTTTCTTCTCAGGAGCACACAATTGGACAGTCACCCTGTAACTGACGCGTTATAAAGGCAGACCCACTCCCGTTGTGAGCCTGCCGAACACCGGCGGGCTATGTTTCACCTCCTTATCCGAGCTGTTTCATCCCCCCCTTTACCTTGCACCTCTTCCTGCGCTGACGTCTGAACTGCGTGTGGCGGACTGTGCATAAAATAATCTTCTTAGCATTAAGGACTATCCCATGACTGAACCTCCGTCCCGAGAGAGGTTGCGGTACGATCACAGGAGGAAAATCCGGAGATAACTCCTGCCTGCTGTCATCCTGCCCGCCTGCCTCCCTCACGCTGAAAAACTGAATAAAACCTCGTTTGCAGGCGTGCTATGCCTGCGCGTGAAACACCTTTGTTCAAGGAGTGGCATGATGAAAATGCACCAGAGCAACCTTAAAATGGCCCGCGATCTGGCGATCGCCAGCGCAGCCACCCAGAGCCAGGATCACACCCTCGCACGCCTTAATACCCAGCGTCAGGGGTTAACCCGTGAAGATGCTGCCGCCAGGCTACAGCAATATGGCGCCAATCAGGTTGCCAGCGATAATGCTCCGGCAGCGCTGATTCAGCTGTTCCAGGCGTTTAATAATCCCTTTATCTGGATTCTGATGGTGCTGGCCGCTATCAGCGTACTGACCGACTACGTGCTGCCGCTGCGCCGGGGGGAAGAGACCGATCTTACCGGTGCCACCATTATGCTGGTGATGATTAGTCTCAGCGGCCTGCTGCGTTTCTGGCAGGAGTACCGCACCAATAAAGCCACGGAAGCGCTGAAATCGCTGGTGAGCACCACCGCAACGGTGCTGCGTCGGACCCATGCTGACAGCGAGGCCGTGAAAATCGAAGTCCCTCTTCAGGAGGTGGTGCCTGGCGATATTGTGCTGCTGTCGGCGGGGGATATGGTTCCGGCTGATGTGCGGCTGCTGAGTTCCCGCGATCTGTTTGTCAGCCAGGCGGCGCTAAGTGGTGAAGCACTCCCCATTGAAAAATATGACAGCCAGAGCCACCCCCACGGCACTCACCCGTTGCCGGATGAACAGGCGTTGCTGAGTCAGCCCGGTATCTGCCTGATGGGCACTAATGTTGCCAGCGGCAGCGCGACGGCGGTAGTGGTGGCTACCGGCAGCCAGACATGGTTTGGCACGCTGGCAAAATCACTGGTAGGTGAGCGCCCACAAACCTCCTTTGACCGTGGCGTCAACAGCGTCAGCTGGCTGCTTATCCGCTTTATGCTGGTGATGGTGCCGGTAGTATTGCTGATTAACGGCTATACCAAAGGCGACTGGAGCGATGCGCTGCTGTTTGCGCTGGCGGTGGCCGTTGGCCTGACGCCGGAGATGCTGCCGATGATTGTCAGCTCCAATCTGGCGAAAGGCGCGATCGCCATGTCGAAACGCAAAGTGGTGGTTAAGCGTCTGAATGCTATCCAGAATCTTGGAGCAATGGATGTACTGTGCAGTGATAAAACCGGCACCCTGACTCAGGACAAAATCATCCTGGCCGGACACATTAACCTGCGCGGCAACAGCGATGAGCAGGTGTTGCAGCTGGCCTGGCTAAACAGTCGTCATCAGACAGGGGTGAAAAACCTGATGGATCGGGCGGTGCTGGGGTTCAGCCAGGGTAACGCGGCGGTCAGCGGGCTGTGGCGCTTCCGTAAAATCGATGAACTGCCGTTTGATTTCGAACGCCGCCGTCTGTCGGTGCTGGTAGCGGATGAAGGCCAGCAAACCCTCATCTGCAAAGGAGCGGTAGAGGAGATGCTGGCGGTATCGGCCTTCTGGCTGGATAAAGGAGAGGCACGCCCGCTGGACGATGCTGCCCGCAGCCGGTTACGCCAGCTGGCCGAAGGCTATAACCAGCAGGGATTTCGCGTGCTGGTGGTGGCAAAGCGTTATATCAGTGAGCATTCACTTACTTCACCGCTCTGCGTTGCCGATGAACGTGAACTGGTCATTACTGGCCTGCTGACGTTCCTCGACCCGCCGAAAGAGAGTGCCGCCGCCGCAATAGCTGCGCTGCATGAACAGGGCGTGACGGTCAAAGTGCTGACGGGTGATAACGCGGTGATCACCAGTAAAATCTGTCGCGATGTTGGGCTGGAGCCGGGAGAGCCGCTGTGCGGCAGTGAAATGGCGAATCTGAGTGACGCAGAACTCGCGCGTCTGGCAGAGCAGAGAACGTTATTTTGCCGCCTCAGCCCGCAGCAGAAAACCCGCGTATTGCAGGCGCTGCAAAGCAACGGCCACACCGTCGGTTTCCTTGGCGACGGGATTAACGATGCTCCGGCGCTGCGGGCGGCAGATGTCGGGATCTCCGTCGACAGTGCCACCGATATTGCTAAAGAGTCGGCGGATATTATTCTGCTGGAGAAAAGCCTGCTGGTGCTGGAACAGGGGGTGCTGAAAGGCCGTGAGACCTTCGGCAATATCATCAAGTATCTGAATATGACCGCCAGCTCCAACTTCGGTAACGTGTTTTCGGTACTGGTCGCCAGCGCGTTTATTCCGTTTCTGCCGATGATGGCGATTCATCTGCTGTTGCAGAACCTGATGTATGACCTGTCACAGCTGGCGCTGCCGTGGGACAAAATGGACAAGGAATTCCTGCGTAAACCGCGGCAGTGGGATGCAAAGAATATCGGCCGCTTTATGCTGTGGATGGGGCCAACGTCGTCGATTTTCGATATCACCACTTTCTGGCTGATGTGGCATGTATTTGCTGCGAACAGCGTCGAAACCCAGGCGTTGTTCCAGTCCGGCTGGTTTGTTGAGGGGCTGCTGTCACAGACGCTGGTGGTACATATGCTGCGCACCCAGAAAATCCCGTTTATTCAGAGCCGCGCCGCACTACCGGTGATGCTGATGACCGGGCTGGTGATGGCGCTGGGTATTCTGATTCCGTTCTCACCGCTCGGGCATGCCGTCGGTCTGGTGCCGCTGCCGTGGAATTACTTCCCGTGGCTGCTGGCAATCCTGCTGAGTTACTGCCTGGTCACCCAGGGAATGAAACGCCTCTATATACGCCGTTTCGGCCAGTGGTTCTGAGGGGATATCGGATGAAAAAAGATAATACAGTGACCGCTATCATCCTGTTTTTCGTCGGGCTGCTGATTTTTTGCAGCAGCGTGGCGATGATCTTCAGCGCTTAATCTTTCAGGGGCGGGCCTGCCTGCCCCTGAATCACGGACGAATAAAGCGCAGATAGATAAAACGGATAACGTAAAACTCGATGACGCCCAGCAGCAGGAACCACAGGCAGAACACCAGCGTATAGAGCTGGCCGATATCCTCCAGGTGGAACATCTCTACCAGCTTGCGCGCCAGAGTCAGGCCGAATGAGGGCGCTGGCAGCAGCAGCGCTGAGAGGAAGCCGAGCAGCAGGGTGCTCATCGGCATCAGGAAAGTTTCAAACGGGTTTTTCATTACAATTCCGTATTAGTCAGTTACCGCCATTTTCTGTTAATCCGCGCCTGTCTTCAATCATTAACCACCAGCGCAGCGGGCACCTGCTCACGCATCCAGCGCACAAAGCTGCGGCGCTTTTCTGATGGACTGAGATCCTGACGCCACAGCAGATTGATGGGGCGGCTCTCCGGCTGCCACTGTTGCAGCAGCGGCAGCAGCCGTCCAGCGGCAATATCCTGCGCCAGCAGAATGCGCGGTTGCAGTACCAGCCCGGCTCCGGCCAGCGCCGCCTGACGTAGCGCCTGGCCATCGTTACAGGTGAAACTGTTGTCGAAGGGCCAGGTCACATCGCCCCACTGCCACGCATTATTCTTGTTCCACGCCGGGTTGGCGAGGCACCGGTGCCGGTGCAGATCCTCTGGTATCTGTGGCGTACCGTGCAGCGCCATGTATTGCGGTGCGGCGCACACCACCATCTGATACTCCCCAAGCCGCTGTGCTACCAGCGATTCATTATGCTTCAGCCCCCCGATGCGGATGGCAAAATCGAACCCTTCGGCGATCAGGTCGACAAAGCGGTCGTTAAGATCCAGCTCGATCTTCACCTGTGGATAGCGCAGCTGATAACCGGCTACCACCGTGGCGATGGCGCTGGCTCCCAGGTTGAGCGGAGCGCTGATGCGTAGCAGGCCGGAAGGCGTGTGTTTCATATTTTCCACACTTTCATCTGCTTCTCTCAGCTGTGCCAGTGCCCGCTTACACTGCTGATAGTAGCTTTCTCCGGCCTCCGTCAGATGCTGACGGCGGGTATTACGTTGCAAAAGACGGGTATTTAGCGCTGTTTCCAGCTGGCGTACATGTTTACCGACCATCACGGCGGTGATATCCAGCCGTCGCGCAGCTTCGCTAAAGTTGCCGCTCTCCACGGCGCAGATAAAGGCCTCAATACTGCGTAATTTATCCATGATTACTAACCCAGGGTTTGGAGTTCCCGAAAGTATCGCGCATTTATCCACCCACTGCACTGCGCCACAATCAACGGACTTAACCAACCGTCTGGAGAAACAGCATGAAAATTTTAGTGATTGGCGCATCAGGTACCGTCGGGCAGGGCATTGTGCAGGAGCTGGAGCGTGACCATCAGATTATCCGCGTGGGTAAAACCCGGGGTGATTTTCAGGTCGATCTTACCCAGGAGGAGAGCGTGAAAGCGCTGTTTGCGCAAACCGGCAAAGTCGATGCGGTGATCTCAGCGGCTGGGGGCGTACACTTCGGCCCGCTGGCAGAGATGAGCTGCGAACAGTTTAACCGTGGGCTGCAGGATAAGCTGATGGGACAGGTACGGCTGGTGCTGACCGGCAAAGATTTCGTTAATCCGGGCGGCTCTTTCACCCTGACGAGCGGTATTCTGGCCCAGCAGCCGATCCGCACCGGGGTAAACGCCTCGACGGTAAATGCTGCGCTGGAAGGTTTTGTTCTGGCGGCGGCCACCGAATTGAACGGCCTGCGCATCAATGCCGTCAGTCCGACGGTGTTGACCGAAGCATTGCCAGACTACGGCCCGTTCTTCTCCGGCTTTGAAAGTGCTCCGGCCAGCCGGGTGGCGCTGGCATATCGCCGCAGCGTCGACGGCGTTGATAACGGAAAAATATATCGCGTCTGGTAATGCCTGCAAGGTAAGGAATTTATCTGGGGGTATTTGTGCTGATAACTGGCGAAATATCCCCCAACTCCTTAAAGGATATTTAACCCTGGTGATTGTGTAACGTAGTAATTCTTTTAGAGTTTCCGCTCTGATTTTCATCTCTAAATTAGCCACTGTTAAAAAGTATAGCCGAGGCTATACTCAAATCCCTGATTTTACTGTCTTTTTTTCTGACGTTTAGCGTGCTAGGATGCGTTTCTCTTGAACGGGCTTATGGTTATTTTTCCTACATAAGCTGATGTTTTAACGACCTGGAACGCCTGCGCCGTTTCAGTCCGGATAAATACAATGAACCTATATGCAACCCTGATTCTGGCTTTTGGTATGTCGATGGACGCTTTTGCTGCGGCTATCGGCAAGGGGGCCAGTCTGCATCGCCCCAGCCTGAAAGAAGCGCTGCGTACCGGACTGATCTTCGGTGTTATCGAAGCACTGACCCCGCTGATCGGCTGGGCCATTGGCCTTGCGGCCAGCCAGTACATTATGTCCTGGGATCACTGGGTGGCATTCGGACTGCTGTTTATTCTTGGCAGCCGGATGATTGTTGAAGGCGTACGTAAGAAAGAGTGCAGGCCGGAAGAAGCACCAACCAGCCACGGTTTCTGGCTGCTGGCCTGTACCGCAGTGGCCACCAGCCTTGATGCGATGGCCGTCGGCGTCGGCCTGGCATTCTTGCAGGTCAATATCGTGACCACTGCGCTGGCAATCGGTGCCTCCACCATGATTATGGCTTCAGCGGGTATCCTGCTCGGCCGCTTCCTCGGCCCGGTGATGGGAAAATGGGCAGAAATTTTCGGCGGCGTAGTGCTCATCGGTATTGGCTGTAGTATTTTGGTGGAACATCTGGGCCTGATGAGCTAATTCTCTGGCCCGTTCAGCGGCGGAGTGGGTATGGCGCTATCAATAGTCGACTGGAACAGCCGCAATCATATTGAATGTTCACATCTGACCGCCAGCAACGCGGCCTTCCCGCTGCACACCCACGAAGAATATGTAATCAGCGCCAATCTTAGCGGCATTGAAACCCTCACCCTGCATCAGCAAACCCTGTCAGTCCATGCCGGGGATATCACCATCTATAATCCCGCAACGCTTCAGTCTTCACAGTTTGGCAGCGATCCGGTGGAATTTTTTAGCGTGCATCTGCCACCGCAGGTATTTGCCGATCTCACCGATCGATCCCAGCCGATCCTGCGTGAAGGCGTTTTGCGCGATCCGGCGCTGTTCGCGGCGATCTGCGGCTATGTACTGTCGCCGGATGAGGAGCAGATCCAGCAGCAAAACCTACTTTGGCTGACCAGCCAGCTGCTGAAACAGAGCCGGGTCAGTGAGACGGCGGCAGCACCGGCGACCATCGGGCGTGCGCTGGAGTGTATGCGCGATAATCTGACCATGAAGCTGACGCTGGATGAGCTGGCCGCCGCCGCCGGGTTAAGCAAATATCACTTTGTGCGCCAGTTTCGCCAGCAGATTGGCATTGCTCCGCTGCAATATCATATGCAGCTGCGCCTGCTGGCGGCGCGTAATCTGCTGCGTCACCAGCACAGCACGCTCGACGTGGCGCATCAGCTGGGTTTCTACGATCAGAGCCATTTTATCAACAGCTTCCGCAAGATGATGGGTATTACTCCGCATCACTATCTGCGCATGGTCAGCCGATAAATTCGCGATAGCCCGAGATAATGACATACGCCGCGAAGTAGCAAAAAATCACTGCCGAGGCGATATATGACCAGCGTAGCATCTTCGCCCCGAGCATCCGTCCGCCCACGCTGCCCACCGCGCACAGCACTATCGTCCAGCAGACACCCGCCAGAAAAAAACCGCTGAGAAACCAGCCTGATGCTGCCGTTCCGCCGCTGCTGAAGCGGGAGATCAGCGCACCGCCGACCGCTGCAAACCAGAGGATCGCCGTGGGTGATGACATGGCAAGAAAGATACCGCGAAAAAAATTCTGACGGATGGTGAGCGCCTGTCCAATATCTCCGGCGCTCATCGCTGCTGCCGGACGCATGGCGTTTTGCACCATCTTCCACGCGAACCATAGCAGGATCAGCGACCCGCCGATCCACAGCACCCAGCGTACCGGGGTGAACTGTAGTAACACCGCCATTCCGGCCATTGCGAGGATCGCATAGATCAGATCGCCCACGCAGGTGCCGATCCCCAGCCAGAAACCGTGAAAAAAGCCACGCTGCATGGCTAAGGTGATCATCGCAATATTGGCGACGCCAATATCAAGGCAGAGAGAAAGACTGAGCAGAAAACCATTTGAGAAAGGCATTGGCGTCCGATCCATAATGAAAGAGATCGCCATTATGTTCAGAGATTTAATGGAAATATTGGAAAAAATTGCGCGGAAAGTGCCAGGGATTAATCGCCATAGCGGCAAGGCTGTTTAGCAACGGTTTATCTTTTTAAACGCATAATTAACTCAATTTTGTGATCTACTTCATAAAATGTTGCCTGAAAAACGCCCGGTATGTATAATTTTATAGCGATTTTCAATAGAAGCTGTAAGCAACTTATCATGAAAAAATTCTTCAAATACGTGTTCAGAGTGTATGTCGATACCTTTAAACATGTACCGCCAGGCATCGTTCTTTAAACCTGGCAGCACCGAAAAACCCTCGATAACACGTCGGTCAGGGACTGGACCGATGGTTATCACCTTCTCTGACAATCACCGTAGAAAAATATTGCCTTATCGTGCTTCCTGCGCGAATCTGTGGGCTATGCCAAATACTCAGCTTTTCCTCACCGCCACCACGACCACCACCGCTTCTGGCGGAGTGTGGCGAGTTTGCGTGTCTGAATAGTTAGCAAACCTTTCCCTCCCGCCGGTTACCGACGGGGTTGCATCTTTCTCCGTGGTTTCCGGCCTTAAACAGGCAAGTAACAGGAGAAATAGCATGCCAGACGCCTCTGCGTTGTTAGTGATTGATATGCAGGCTGGATTACTGCACGGCCCGCAGGCTCCCCATGATAAAGCACGTTTACTGCACAACGTTTCCCATCTGATGATGGCGGCACGTGCGCGCCAGGTACCGCTGTTTTTTGCGCAGCATACCGGGCCTGCGGATTCACCGATCGCCGCAGGCAGCACGCTCTGGCAGCTCGCCGCTGAACTGCCGCTGTCCGACTCTGACCGCTGTTTCAGCAAAACCCGGCCATGTTGTTTTACCGCAACTCCGCTGCTGAGTTGGTTACAGGATGCCGGTGTGAAGCGGCTGGTCATTGTGGGGATGAAAACGGAATATTGCGTTGATACCACCTGCCGGGCGGCGGCAGATCTGGGATTTGAGGTGGTGCTGGTGAGCGATGCGCACAGCACGACGGATAGCGCGGTGCTGACGGCAGAACAGATTATTGCTCATCACAATACGACGCTGGCCGGGCCATTTGTACGGCTGATAGCGACAAAGGATATGTTCTTTTAGGAAATCTGCAGGGCTGGTTAAGTATTCGGGTATCGCCGGGTTTCTCAATTCAGTCTTGCGTTGATGCCTGTTTTACGGCTGTGATCAGGTGAATTTACTTGCCTGTCCATGGCCGTTTTATTTTTCTCTGATACCGCACTTTTCCCTTAATAACGCACTGACTGACATCTGACCGCGATCCTGATGCACTAAGCTGTAGGTTTCCTGTGGTACAAGTGAGCCTGCTTTATGCTTTATCGCCGTTTTGAAAGGATGATCAATATCTTCAGGGATGCCCCGGCGGAGACGCCCCCTGACAACGTCTGGGCATTCTATCTCTACTATCTGCGTCAGGTGTGGCCGTGCTTCGCTCTGTTACTGGTGATTGGGCTGATTGCATCGCTGATTGAAGTGGCGCTGTTCCGCTATCTCAGCCGTATTATCGACCTGGTAAACAGCACTCCCGCCGCCACCTTTTTTAGCGATCACGGCAGTGAACTGCTGTGGATGGTGGCGGTGGCGCTCATCTTCAGGCCGCTGTTTATTGGCCTGCACGATCTGCTGGTACACCAGACCATTAACCCCGGCATGACCAGTATGATCCGCTGGCAGCATCATAACTATGTGCTGCGCCAGAGCCTTAACTTCTTCCAGAACGATTTTGCCGGACGTATCGCCCAGCGCATTATGCAGACCGGTAACGCCCTGCGTGACTCGGCGGTACAGGCGGTGGATGCCCTGTGGCATGTGCTGATTTACGCCATCACCACGCTGGTGCTGTTTGCTGAAGCGGACTGGCGGCTGACCATTCCGCTGCTGATCTGGATTGTCGGCTATGTGCTGTGCCTGCGTTACTTTGTGCCACGTGTTAAAGCCCGTTCAGTGGCCTCCAGCGATTCACGTTCGCGCCTGATGGGCTGCATTGTTGATGGTTATACCAATATCACCACGCTGAAACTGTTTGCCCACAGTGACCTGGAGCGTCAGTACGCACGTGAAGCCATTGGCGATCAGACGGCGAAAACCCGCAGTCAGGGGCGTATGGTTACCGGTATGGATGTGGTGATCACCACGCTCAACGGTCTGTTGATTATCAGCACCACCGGGCTGGCGCTCTGGCTGTGGACGCAGTCACTGTTAAGCGTTGGGGCGATTGCACTGGCAACCGGGCTGGTGATCCGCATCGTGAATATGTCTGGCTGGATTATGTGGGTGGTGAACGGCATCTTTGAAAATATCGGCATGGTGCAGGATGGCCTGCAAACCATTGCCCAGCCGGTAAAAGTCAGCGATAAGGCACAGGCTCCGGCACTGCGCGTGCAGCAGGGCGAAATCCATTTTGACGGCATTCGCTTTAACTACGGCGGTGAACGCACGGTCATTGATAATCTCCAGCTGACCATCCGGCCCGGTGAAAAAATCGGCCTGATCGGCCCGTCCGGAGCCGGGAAATCGACGCTGGTCAATCTGCTGCTGCGGCTGTATGACCTGAACGGCGGACGCATTTTGATTGACGGCCAGAATATTGCCGAGGTCAGCCAGGAGAGCCTGCGCGCACAGATTGGCATGATCACCCAGGACACCTCGCTGCTGCATCGCTCGATTCGTGACAACCTGCTGTATGGCCGCCCGGATGCCAGTGATGAAGAGCTGCAACGGGCTATCCATCAGGCCAAAGCGGATGAGTTTATCCCGCTGTTGTCCGATCCGCAGGGGCGTAGCGGGCTGGATGCTCACGTAGGCGAACGCGGGGTGAAACTTTCCGGCGGCCAGCGCCAGCGTATTGCCATTGCCCGCGTGCTGCTGAAGGATGCGCCGATCCTGATTATGGATGAAGCTACCTCTGCGCTGGACTCCGAAGTGGAAGCGGCGATTCAGGAGAGCCTGGAGACACTGATGGGAGAGAAAACCGTGATCGCCATTGCCCACCGTTTGTCGACTATTGCGCGAATGGACAGGCTGGTAGTGCTGGATGAGGGCAGGATCGCCGAGATTGGCAATCACAGCGAGCTGCTGGCGAAAGGGGGTCTGTATGCGCGCCTGTGGCGTCACCAGACCGGCGGTTTTGTGGGTGAAGTGTAATTAATTCGGCATGGGCGACGGGCGTTATTTATTGCCCGTCTGGCTGCCGCCACGGCAGCGCCGTTTTAGCTTCTTCTGCCCAGGCGCGTATCCCCTCGCGCTCCTGACGCAGGAAATCGGCCACTGCATCATGCAGCCCGGGATGGCGCAGCAGATGCCAGGACTCCGTCAGCACCGGTTCGAAACCGCGTATCAGCTTATGTTCACCCTGCGCTCCGGCGTCAAAACGCTGTAAACCGTGCTCAATGGCATACTCCATCCCCTGGTAGAAACAGGTTTCAAAATGCAGCCGGTTGAACTCCTCCAGGCAGCCCCAGTAGCGGCCATAGAAGGTGTTGCCGTCCACCAGGCTGAACGCCATCGCCACCGGCTCTCCGCGCTGGCTGGCAATCACCACACGAATGGCCTCCGGCATACGTTCGGCCAGCAGGCTGAAGAAATCGCGCGGCAGATAGGGCTGGCGGCCACGCACCCGGTAGGTATTGGCATAGCAGGCGTAAACAAAATCCCACTGTGCTTCGTCTACTTCTGCGCCGTGATACCAGACAAATTCCACCCCCTGACTGGCGACCAGCTCGCGCTCTTTACGCAGCTGCTTGCGCTTGCGTGAGGTGAGGAGATCAAGAAAGTCCTGGAAATCGCGAAAGCCACGGTTGTGCCAGTGATACTGACAGCCGAGGCGCGGCAGCCAGCGTTGATCCTGCTCCAGCCGCTGGCGAACACCCTCGTCGCTAAAGTTAATATGGCCGCTGTAAAGCTGCTGCCCTGCGAGGAATTCAGGCAGCGCCCGCAACAGCTGCGCTGCTGCCTGGTCATCGCCCAGCAGCCGCGCGCCGCTGACCGGGCTGAAAGGCACCGCCGACAGCCATTTGGGATAGTAGGGGATCCCCGCCCGCTCGCTGGCCTCGGCCCAGGCGTGATCGAAGACGTATTCACCCATCGAATGGTTTTTTGCGTAGCCGGGCATCGCCGCTTTTATAGTGCCATCCTCCACCCACAGGAGATGCTGCGGCAGCCAGCCGCTGGCAGCGCTCACTGCACCGCTCTGTTCCAGCGCAGAGAGAAAGGCATGACGTAAAAAGGGCTGATCGTTGGGAGCCAGGGCATCCCACTGACTGGCCGGAATATCGGCCAGCTGCGTCAGAAGAGTGAGGGACATCGGCGTGCTCCGCGTGACTATCAGGGAAGGGAACGCTCTACGTTACTGCTTTTCACGGCGGGATCAATCCGTTATTCACGCATGCAGGTGTAAAGAAGCCTCATACTCATTCTCATTATCATTTAGCTTTGTTATTCTTGCCGGCCTTATGTGCGTTGTCACGCGTGCGCGGCTTTCAGGTTTACAAGGCGGATTTATGGCGGGTGTTCAGGGTTATCGCTTATTTAATGTGGTACTGGCGCGTAAGCAGGTGCTTTCTCCTTCAATGCTGTGCTGCGTATTCAGCGGTGATGATGTACGGCAGATGAAGATGGATGCGCCGGATCAGCGGATTAAGCTGCTGTTTCCTTCGCTTAACGGCACCCCATCGGCGCTGACCGGAGAAGGGGCATGGTGGGAGATGATCGCCGGGATGCCCGCAGAAATTCGTCCGATCCCCCGCACTTACACCCTCCGCCATGTCAATGCTGAAGCGGGCGAAGTGGAAATAGAGTTTGTGATGCACGGTACTGAAGGCCCCGCTTCCGCCTGGGCGCTGGCGGCCGAAGCGGGCGATGCGTTACAGATGATAGCTCCGAATCGTGCGCATGTGGCAGACAGCGGCGGCTACGAATGGAACCCTCATCCAAAGGTGGAGCGGGCGCTGGTGGTGGCCGACGAAACCGCCTTCCCGGCGGCTAAAGCTATTCTGGAGCAGCTGGCGGAGTGGCCCAGTCCGCCGCTGTTACAGCTGTTTATCGAGGTACCAAAGCGCGGCGACTGTATCGATCTCAGCCACTATCCGTTTGCTGAAGTTCACTGGCTGCCGCGTGAAGAGAGCGGGGCGTCTCACGGTGAAGCGCTGCTGAGTGCGGTAAAACAGCATGTGATCCTGCCTGATGCTGCGCCTGAACAGCAGGAGCTGAAAGATGTGGCCGAAGAGGAGTTGCTGTGGGATCGCGCCGATAGTGTAGATAGCCGTTTTCACGGCTGGGTGGCGGCGGAGTCCAGCGCGGTGAAGCAGCTGCGCCGTTATCTGGTGGGCGATTGCGGCCTCTCTAAAGAGAGCATCAGCTTTATGGCTTACTGGAGCCGCGCACCGCGTCGCCAGGCTTGATCAGCGCTTCATCAGCCGCTGGCTGGTGTCTCTGAGGGTGTTATAGAACCAGGTTTTCGCGGTGATATCGCCGATCTCGGTGTGTGCGTACAGATATACTTCAAGATTCGGTAGTTTAAAGGGCAGTTCAATCACGCGTCCGTTGCCGCGTGCTACATAGATTTTCGCCGCGCTGGAGGGCAGCGTCACCAGCAGTTCGCTGGAGGCAATCAGCTCCCCCAGCGCGGCAAAGTGTGGCACTTCCAGCGCGATGCGGCGCTCAAAGCCATACTCTTTTATCCGCTCCTCCACCATGTAATGGCCGCTAATGGTCGACACAATAATGTGCTGCTCATCCAGATAGGCATCCAGCGTCAGCGTGTCGCCAATGCGTGGATGCTGGCAATTCAGCAGGCAGACGTAGCGCTCATCCATAATCCGGTCACGCTGCGCCAGCGAGATGCTCTCGTTACGGCTGCATAGTGCGGCGTCAACTTTACCGGTCAGCAGCCATTCATCCAGTTTCTGCATCTCCACCGGGATCACCTCCAGCTGAACATTGGGGGCGAGAGTGCGCAGATGCTGTACCAGACCAGGCAGCAGCAGCAGTTCGCCGAGGTCGGAGAGCGCGAGACGAAATTTGTGAAAGGATGTTTCCGGCGCGAAGCTGCGGGTGTCTGCTACTGCCTTTTCAATGCTGCTCAGAGACTTTTTAAAAATCGTATAGAGCTGGCTGGCTGTCGGAGTGGGCAGCATCCCTTTACGGCTGCGTTTAAACAGCTCGTTACCTGTCTCAACCCGCAGCCGTGCCAGGGCGTAGCTTGCTGAGGGCTGCGTGATAAACAGGCGCGCAGCGGCCCCGCTAACGCTCTGAGTTTCATAGATAGCGATAAACACCCGTACCAGGTTGAGATCCATTTTGGCTGACATATAGCCCTTATCTATTATCAAAGATTAATACTATCTATTTGAACTATTTTAAGCGCTCTAATACCATCCCTTCTACGTTTTTTTGATATGTTCTCCCTTTTTTTTCATATCGTAATTACTTCAATAAAATCAAAATAATAACTAACTTCCTTGAACTTTTAAGGCAGGAGTGGGCGTTTTGCGCCCGTCATCGCGGAGCTAAATATGAAACATGAAATTGTCGACGTCATCGTGGACTGGATTGACGATCACCTCGAAGAGGGGCTGAATATCGAAACGGTAGCGGCCAAATCAGGCTACTCAAAGTGGCATCTGCAACGTGCGTTTAAAGAGCAACGGGGCATTACCCTCGCCACTTTTATACGCAGCCGCCGTCTCGATCAGGCTGCATCTGTGCTGGTCAGTTCCACCAAAAGCATTATGGCGATTTCAATGGATCTCGGTTTCTCTTCTCAGCAGTGTTTCCAGCGGGTGTTTAAGAAGCACTTCAACGTTACCCCGCGAGATTACCGTATCCAGTACCGTCAGTACCATTAATCCCGGAGCCTCTGAATGTCACAGTTGGTTAAACTGGCCGCCGTGCTGGCGGCGTTTTGTCTCACTCCCCTGACGCAGGCTGCGGTAGTCAGCCATCCTCAGATGAGTGCGCATACGAATAACGGGCAGGGCAGCCCGTTCGGCTATGAACGCCAGCTGAAAAAGATGATGCGTCCGATTAACGATCTGCTGCCGCAGGGCGGGAATGACGAGGCGCAGCGGGTGCGGGAGCAGTAAGAGCCTGTACGATTGACAGGCGCAGGATCTGATTTCCCCCGTCATTTTTATCACAACGTAAAGTCCTTAAAATTCCGCAATTTTAAGCGCCCGTATCTTGAAAGAGTTCATAAATCATCGGTTATACTGTGCTCCCTGCTGATTTGTGAACTGGATGTTATGGAACGTTTCGTCGAAAACCTGATTTATACTTCGCGCTGGTTGCTGGCCCCTATCTACCTGGGGCTGTCGCTCGGTTTGCTGGCGCTGGCCATTAAGTTTTTCCAGGAGGTTTTCCACCTGCTGCCCAATGTGCTGGCGATGGCAGAAAATGAGCTGGTACTGGTGCTGCTTTCGATGATCGATTTGACGCTGGTGGGCGGCCTGCTGGTGATGGTGATGCTCTCCGGTTATGAAAATTTTGTCTCCAGACTGGATATCTCTGAGCACCGTGAAAAGCTTAACTGGCTGGGTAAGATGGATTCTGGCTCGCTGAAAAATAAAGTGGCAGCCTCAATTGTGGCCATCTCCTCCATCCATCTGCTGCGCGTATTTATGGATGCTCGCAATATTCCGGATAATAAACTGCTGTGGTATGTAATTATTCATCTGACGTTTGTACTGTCGGCCTTTGTGATGGGCTATCTGGACAGTATGTCGCGGAAAGATAAAGATAAAGTGTGAAGCATAGCGGAGTCGAAAAGAATGTCGAAAGGATTGGTTATTTTACTGCATGGCGTTGGCAGCAGCGGGGACGATCTCGCAGGCCTGGGTGACTACTGGGCACCAGCGCTGCCCGGCGTGAGCTTTGCCAGTCCCAATGCACCGTATCACTTTGAACATGGCGCGGGCTGGCAGTGGTTTAGCCTGTCGGGGATTACGCCGGAGAATCGCCCGGATCGCGTGGCCGCAGCGCGGGTGGCGTTTGATCAGCAGCTGCAGGCGATACTTGAGCAGCACCAGATGAGCGATAGCCTGGATAAAGTGGTGCTGGTGGGCTTCTCGCAGGGTTCAATTATGGCGCTGGACGCGCTGGTATCGGGCCGCTGGCCGGTAGCGGGGATGGTTGCGTTCTCGGGCCGCCTGTCATCGCCTCAGCCGTTCGCTCCTGCGCTAAATACCCCCGTGCTGCTGCTGCACGGTATGGCTGATGATGTGATCCCGGTGCAGGAAGGCCAGGCGGCAGAACAGCGGCTGCGTGCCGCAGGCGTACAGGTCACCAGCCAGTTTGAACCGGGTATTGGTCACACCATTTCGGAACAGGGCGCACAACGGGCCGTGGAGTTTATTGCAGAACGTCTGGGGTGAAACGGACGAGGCATGCCTCGTCCGCTGGTGCCATCCCCGCATGGGACGGGCTATTCCGCATAATCTTCAAGTACCGGCGGCGGCGTGAGGGGCAGGTCGATAATAAAGCGTGCTCCGCCCTGTGGCCGGTTCTCCGCATAAATGGTGCCGTCATGCAGGGTGACAATGGCCTGACAAATCGCCAGCCCCAGCCCGACACCCGGCACCGATGACTCTTTATTGCCACGGGAAAACTTCTCGAAAATCAGCTGCTCCTGACCACGGGCAATACCCGGCCCGTTATCCCATACCTCCAGCATCAGCCGCTGCGCTGAGGGCTGCGTGGCACGTATCCCAATCTTCGCCGCCGGGCCTGCATACTTCAGCGCATTTTCCAGCAGATTGCTTAATACCCGCTCCATCAGCGGGCCATCGACGTCTATCAGCAGCATTGGCGGCAGATCGAGCGCGATATTGCGTCCTGCCAGCAGCGCTGAAAGCTGACGCAGCGTGCTGCCCACCAGTTCATCGAGCGCCATCCATTCGCGTTTCAGATGGAAACCACCGGACTGAAGCCGTGCCATATCCAGCAGGTTATTGACCAGCCGGATGGTGTTCAGCGTCTGCTCGCGCATCGCGCTGGCCTGCGGGGCATAGGGTGAGTTTTCGGAGGCGAGGTCGAGGGTAAGGATTTCTGCCTGACCAAACAGCACCGTCAGCGGCGTGCGCAGATCATGTGAGAGCGCCGACAGCAATGCATTACGCATCTGTTCACGCTCGGCAGCCAGCCGCGCCACGGCTTCACGCTGGCTCAGGGCCATGCGTTCCAGCGCGTTGGCAATCAGCATGGTAAAGGTTTCTACCAGCCGCTGCTGTTCGGGGATCATCAGCTGACGCAGGTTAAGCGGCTCCAGAATCAGCAGGCCAAGGGTTTCATTGCCACTTTTTAAAGGCAGCATCTGCCAGGGAACGCCGGGCAGCGTATCGGTACCCGCCCCGGCTGGCTGGCCTTTATCAAAGCTCCAGCGGGCAATGGCCCGATCCGGTATGGCGCTGAGGTGAGCTTCACCCACGGCCACCAGCTCGCCATGTTCATCGGGCAGATAAAGCTCGCTGCGCGCCTGAAGGGTGCTTTCAATACTGCGATTGAGCGTGTCGGCGATATCGCGCTGGCTGAGGGCGCGGCTGAGTGCTTTTGCCATCTCATACAGATGATGCACCCGCCGCTCACGGTAACGCGCCACCCGCGCCTGATAGCGTACGCCGGCCGTAAGATTACCGACGATAACGCCCACCGCCAGCATCACGCCAAAAGTCACCAGATACTGCACGTCCGACACCGCCATGGTGCCGGTCGGGGCGACAAAAACTAAGTCAAAGGCGACGATATTCAGCAGTGTTGCCACCACCGAAGGCCAGCGGCCGTAGCGCAGTGCGACAATCACCACCGCCAGCAGATAGACCATGACCAGGTTGACCGAATCCACCGCCGGCAGCAACCAGCGGCCTGCCACAGTCACCAGCGTACAGAGCAGCAGCGCGGCGGCACAGCCCTTCAGCTGTGCATGCCATTTACCTTCACTGCCGCCCGCACGTGGCGTCAGCGGACTGGCAGCTTCCGGGATCGGCTCATCCAGCGCGACGATTAAAATATCGAGATCCGAGCCCAGCTCACCCAGCCGGTCGGCAAAGCGTTCGCGCCACCAGCGCCGTGAAGGACGGCGGCCAATAATAATTTTCCCCAGGTTATGCTCGCGGGCGTAGCGCAGCACCGCGCTGGCTTCGCTGGGGTCGGAGAGGGTGGCGGTTTCCGCACCAAGATCCTGCGCCAGTTGCAGCGTACGCAGGATACCGCGCCGCCGCGCTTCGGAGAGACGATGCAGGCGCGGAGTTTCGACATAGACCGCGTGCCATACGCTGTCGAGCCGTGCTGCCAGCCGTGCCGCGCTGCGCACCAGTTTCTCACTGCCGCTGTTATCACCAATACAGAGCAGGATGGCGTCCCGCGTGTGCCAGACTTTTTCACGGCCCTGGGTGTCGCGCCAGGCGCGCATCTGATCGTCCACGCGGTCGGCAGTGCGGCGCAGAGCCAGTTCACGCAGGGCGATCAGGTTACCTTTACGGAAGAAATTCTCGATGGCGCGTTCGGCGCTCTCACCGATATAGACTTTGCCCTCTTTCAGCCGCTGGCGCAGGTCATCCGGCGGCAGGTCTACCAGTACCACTTCGTCGGCGGAATCGAAAAACGGATCGGGTACGGTTTCACGCACGCGGATGCCGGTAACGCCGCCTACCACATCATTCAGGCTTTCCAGGTGCTGTACGTTGACGGTGGTGAGGACATCGATACCTGCGTCCAGCAGTTCGTCAATATCCTGCCAGCGTTTTGGATGGCGGCAGCCACGGGCGTTGCTGTGGGCCAGCTCATCCATCAGGATCACTGCCGGATGGCAGGCCAGCGCCGCATCAAGGTCAAATTCAGGGTGGCGATGCTGGCCGGTAGCGCGGCGCGGCAGGATGGTTAGCCCGGAAAGCAGTGCGGCGGTTTCCGGGCGGTCGTGGGTTTCCACCACGCCCACCAGCACCTCCAGCCCCTGAGCACGCAGACGACGTGCTTCCTGGAGCATCGCCCAGGTTTTTCCCACGCCTGCGCAGGCACCAAAGTAGATTTTCAGCTTTCCCCGGTGGCTTTCTTCCGCCAGGCGCAGCAGTGCGTCCGGGTCAGGGCGCTGGTGTTCGTCGTTCATCAGATTCCTTATCAGGTGCAAACCCGGGCGAGGCGTGCCTCGCCCCTACGAATGTGGAACCGGATGTGGTTGATCCGGTGCAAACCCGGGCGAGGCGTGCCTCGCCCCTACGAATGTGGAGCCGGATGTGGTTGATCCGGTGCAAACCCGGGCGAGGCGTGCCTCGCCCCTACGAATGTGGAACCGGATGTGGTTGATCCGGTGCAAACCCGGGCGAGGCGTGCCTCGCCCCTGCGAATGTGGAACCGGATGAGGTTGATCCGGTGCAAATCCGGGCGAGGCGTGCCTCGCCCCTACGGATGAGGTTGATCCGGCGCCCCCGGGATACCCAGGGGTCGGGCATGCCCGACCCGGTTCCATGGCTCAGGGCTGCAATTCATCCAGCGCCAGGTTCAGTTTCAGCACATTCACGCCCGGTTCACCGATAAATGCCGGGCGCGGCGTCACGGTATTATCGGCAATCAATCGTTCCACGGTTTCCAGCGGAAGCTGACGCGCTTCGGCTACCCTGGCCGCCTGCCAGTGCGCTGCCGCAGGGGAAATCTGCGGATCCAGCCCGCTGCCGCTGGCGGTAACCAGATCCACCGGCACCTGAGGGCTGGCCTGCGGATTAGCTGCCCGCAGCGCCGCCACGCGTTGAGCGATAGCCTGATCGAGCGCCGGGTTGCTGCCCGCCAGATTACTGCCGGAAGAGGCCAGCGCGTTATAAGGCGCATCGCCCGCTGCCGATGGCCGCCCCTGGAAATAGTCAGCGCGGGTAAAGTTCTGGCCGATAAGCGCCGAACCGCGCACGCTCCCCTCTTCGCGCAGCAGCGAACCGTTGGCCTGCTGTGGGAACCACCACTGCGCCAGTCCGGTGGTTAACAGAGGATAGAGCAGCCCGGTGACCAGTGTCAGCAATATCAGTAAAAACAGAGCAGGACGTAATTGGCTCATCATCTTTTCCTTATGCCATGCCCAGCAGGGTCAGCAACATATCAATCAGTTTAATCCCGGCGAACGGCACCAGCAGGCCGCCGAAACCATACACCCACAGGTTACGTCGCAGCAGCGCGGCAGCACTCAGCGGACGATAGCTCACCCCTTTCAGCGCCAGCGGGATCAGGAAGACAATCACCAGCGCGTTAAAGATCACCGCCGACAGAATGGCGGAGTTGGGCGAGTGCAGATGCATCACGTTCAGCATATTGAGCTGCGGCAATGTGGCGGCAAACGCAGCCGGGATAATGGCAAAATACTTCGCCACATCGTTAGCGATACTGAAGGTGGTCAGGGAGCCGCGCGTCATCAGCATCTGCTTCCCGATATGTACCACTTCCAGCAATTTGGTCGGGTTGGAGTCGAGATCCACCATATTGCCCGCCTCTTTTGCCGCCTGAGTACCGGAGTTCATCGCTACCGCCACGTCGGCCTGCGCCAGCGCCGGGGCATCGTTGGTGCCGTCTCCGGTCATCGCCACCAGCCGCCCTTCCGCCTGATACTGGCGGATCAGCGCCAGTTTGGCTTCCGGCGTTGCTTCTGACAGGAAATCATCCACCCCGGCTTCAGCGGCAATTGCGGCGGCGGTCAACGGGTTATCCCCGGTGATCATCACCGTTTTGATGCCCATTTTACGCAGTTCGGCAAAACGTTCTTTGATGCCGCCCTTCACAATATCTTTCAGTTCCACCACGCCCAGCACCGTTGCGCCATCGCACACCACCAGCGGCGTACCGCCCGCGCGCGCTACCTGCTCAACCAGACCATTGACCTCTGACGGGAATGTGCCGCCGTTGCTGTCGATATGGCGGCGTACCGCATCCACTGCGCCTTTACGTACCGCGCGATCCTGCACGTTAACTCCGCTCATACGCGTCTGCGCAGAGAAGGGGATAAAAGTAGCATCCAGGCTTTTCAGATCGCGCTCACGCAGATTAAATTTCTGCTTTGCCAGCACCACAATACTGCGCCCTTCCGGGGTTTCGTCCGCCAGCGAGGCGAGCTGTGCCGCATCGGCCAGCTGCTGTTCACTGATGCCAGCGGCTGGCAGGAACTGCGTCGCCTGGCGATTACCCAGCGTGATGGTGCCGGTTTTATCCAGCAGCAGCACGTCCACGTCCCCGGCGGCTTCCACCGCGCGGCCGCTGGTGGCAATGACGTTAGCTCCCAGCATACGGCTCATCCCGGCCACGCCAATGGCCGACAGCAGGCCGCCGATGGTGGTCGGGATCAGGCAGACCAGCAGCGCCACCAGTACCGTCAGACTTACCGGCGTCCCCGCCCAGGCGGTAAATGGATAGAGCGTGGCGGTTGCCAGCAGAAACACAATGGTCAGCGCTACCAGCAGAATGGTCAGGGCGATCTCATTCGGTGTTTTACGGCGTGTGGCACCCTCTACCATGGCGATCATCCGGTCGAGGAAAGTTTCCCCGGGGTTAACGCTGCACTGCACCACCAGCCAGTCAGAGAGGATGCGCGTTCCGCCGGTCACCGAGGAGAAGTCGCCGCCGGACTCACGGATAACCGGGGCTGATTCACCAGTGATGGCGCTTTCATCCACCGATGCGCCGCCTTCCAGCACCTCTCCGTCGCAGGGGATCATATCGCCCGCTTCTACCAGCACCCAGTCGCCTTTACGCAGCGACTCTGCCGCCACCGGTTGATGGCTGGCCCCATACTTCGGCTCTGCGAGTTTTTTTGCAAAGCTGGTTTTGGTGATGCCTTTCAGGCTGTTGGCCTGCGCTTTACTGCGTCCTTCCGCCAGCGCTTCCGCCACGTTGGCAAACAGCACGGTAAACCACAGCCAGATGGAGATAGCGGCGGTAAATCCAGCCTCACCGGGCAGTTTCCCGGCGGCGATGGCAATCGCCAGCAGCGTGGTCAGCACGCTGCCGAGCCACACCACGAACATTACCGGGTTGCGCACCTGGGTGCGCGGATCCAGTTTTTTCAGCGCATCGAGCAGCGCGACACGCATCAGCGCTCCATCAAACAGCGCCTGTTGATTACGACTCATGTCTCTTCTCCGCCCGTTAACGACCGATCATTTGCAGATGTTCCGCCACCGGCCCTAAGGCCAGCGCAGGGATAAAGGTCAGCGCACCGACCAGCAGCACGGTGCCCGCCAGCAGGGCGATAAACAGCACCCCGTGGGTTGGCAGCGTGCCCTGACCTGCGGGCTGAATCTTTTTCAGCGCCAGGGAACCGGCAATCGCCAGCACCGGAACGATAATGCCGAAGCGGCCCACCAGCATGCAGAACGCCAGCAGCAGGTTCCAGAATGGTGTGTTAGCACTCAGCCCGCCAAACGCGCTGCCGTTGTTGTTGGCCGCCGACGAGACGGCATACAGCACTTCTGAGAAGCCGTGGGTTCCGGGGTTGAGCATTCCGCTGCGTCCGGCTTCGGTCATCATCGCCAGCGCGGTACCGAGCAACACCAGGCTTGGCGTCACCAGGATAGCCAGCGCGGTCATTTTCATCTCCCAGACGTCGATTTTCTTGCCGAGGTATTCCGGCGAGCGACCGATCATCAGCCCGGCGATAAACACCGCCAGCAGAACGAATAGCAGCATGCCGTACAGCCCGGCACCGACGCCGCCAAATACCACCTCACCGATTTGCATCAGCCACATCGGCACCATGCCGCCGAGGGCGGTAAATGAGTCATGCATGGCGTTGACCGCCCCGCAGGAGGCCGCCGTGGTGATCACCGCAAACAGGCTGGAGTTAAGGATGCCGAAGCGCGTCTCTTTTCCTTCCATATTGATAGCGCTGTCGGCACCCAGGGTAAGGAAGTGCGGGTTACCGTTCAGTTCGGCCCACATCACCACCGCGACCGCTGCGATAAACATCAGCGACATTGTCCACAGCAGCACATGACCCTGACGGGCATCGCGCACCACTTCGCCGAAGGCAAAGCAAAGCCCAGCCGGTATCAGGAAGATCGCCAGCATCTCGACAAAGTTGCTGTAAAACGTCGGGTTTTCGAACGGATGGGCGGAGTTAACGT
Organism: Erwinia sorbitola; assembly: GCF_009738185.1. Taxonomy (NCBI): domain Bacteria; kingdom Pseudomonadati; phylum Pseudomonadota; class Gammaproteobacteria; order Enterobacterales; family Erwiniaceae; genus Erwinia; species Erwinia sorbitola. Next base: position 154,259 of record NZ_CP046509.1, read on the forward strand.
TAAAGAAGCCGCCGCCGTTGGTGCCGAGCATTTTGATCGCTTCCTGCGAGGCCACCGGCCCCATCGGCAGCGTCTGTTTTACCCCTTCAAGGGTGGTCAGGCTGAGATAGCTGTCGACGTTTTGCAGCACGCCCTGGCTGACCAGGAACAGCGCCATCAGCAGCGCCAGCGGCAGCAAAACATACAGCGTGATACGGGTGATATCGCGCCAGGCGTTACCCAGCTCTCCCAGCGCACGGCGGGTGAAACCGCGCATCAGTGCAAAGGCAACCGCGATGCCGGTGGCAGCCGAGAGGAAGTTCTGCACGGTCAGTCCGACCATCTGACTGAAATAGCTCAGAGTGCTTTCGCCCGCATAGGATTGCCAGTTTGTGTTGGTCACAAAGCTGACGGCGGTATTGAGCGCCAGATGCCAGCTCAGATCCGGCAGCTGCTGCGGATTCAGCGGCAGGCTGCCCTGGTTGAGCAGCATAAGAAACAGCAGCAGTAAGCCGCAGGCGTTAAACAGCAGGATCGCCAGCAGATAACGTTGCCAGCTCATCCCCTCCGGGGTGACACCGCTGATGCGCCACAGGCCACGCTCCATGCCAGCCAGCCCGGGTAGCGGGCGGTCATCCACTAATCGTGCCAGCCCTTTGCCCAGCGGGCGGGCCAGCAGCATCAGCAGCACCATATAGCAGGCTATCAGTAAAAAAGCAGGGGCAACCATCAGAACTCCTCCGCATGGATCAGGGCATAAACTAAATAGCCCAGCAGCAAACAGACCAGCACAATGCCAGTGATTACGGCGACGCTCACAACACACCTCCAACGGCGTTTTTCAGTACTGCCATTGTTGCGGGGAGCGTGCAAAGTTGATGTAAAAATGCAGGGCGGGGGTGTAAAGAAAGTATAAAAATGGGTGGGGGTGCTGGATATTTAATCAGGGGAGGCCGGGCACAGAGGGAATAGAGGGATCCTCAGAAAAAAAGGCCAGCAGCGGTTTTAATACGGCACTTTCCGCATGCTGTTGATGGTAAATCAGCGCCAGCCGATCGGCTGCGACATCAAGCTGTGGTACGTCCAATGCCAGCATTCCGGCTTCCGGCAGCGCATCGGCCAGCGACGGCACCAGCGCCAGAGCGACGCCCTGCCGGACCAGCTGCTTCATCACCGGCAGGTCGCTGGCCTGGGCCACCACCTCGGGCGTCAGGCCCGCCTCGTTAAAACAGGACAGCACCCGCTCATACATGCCAAAACCGCGTTGACGACGCAGCAGCACCAGCGGGTGTGCCGCCAGCTCTGCCAGCGATAGCGAGGATGAACCAGCCAGCGGCCCGTCTGCCAGGCACAGCACCCGTACGTGCAGCTGCTGCAACACCCTGCTGGTTACGTCGCAGGTATTAAGCGTTAGCGGCAGGTGCACCAGCGCAGCGTCGATCTGACGACGCTCCAGCAGCTCCTCCAGATAGAGCGGATCGCCCTGATGCAGTGAAAACTGCAAATCCGGACGCTCACTGCGCAGCGCGACAATGGCGTTGGTCAGCAGGACGATACCCATATCGACACAGCCAATCCGCACCACGCCGCGCTGTCCTTCGCTGAATGTGCGCATTTCGCTGTCGATATTATCAGCCAGCTGCAGCAGATCGCTGGCGCGCTGGTAGAGATGCCGTCCGGCATCGGTAGGCGTCATGCCGCGCGGGGTACGCTCAAACAGACGGACGTCCCAATGGGATTCCAGCTGAAGCAGCGCTTTGCTGATTGGCGGCTGCGCGGTGTACAACACCTTTGAAGCCGCGGAGATAGAACCGTGCTCAACCACCGTTTTGAAATAGTGCAGCGGTTTCAGTTTCAACATATCGGGGGGATCCGGTAAAGGTGTGAAGCTCCGTTGTACACCATTTACCGCAAGAAAACAGGGCGGGGCATGCCTCCCGCAGGGGGAGTGCATACCGGCTGGCAGGTTATTCAAAATCCGGCAGAAAACGCTTCACATCAACCTCTTTAAACTGGCAGCGCTGGAAATGGCTCTTCAGCGCATAGGGCACCGTACAGTCAAAAATAGTCTTACAGGAGATCCCTTTTCCACTGATGCTGGGGCTGAATTCAGGCACCTGAGAAGGATCGAGCGGGTGACAGCGCACCCCGGGAATAAACAGCGTATCCACATCCCCCTGATAGCGGGTTTGCATCGCCCACAGCACGTCATTACTGTCGAAAATATCCACATCTTCATCCACCAGCATAACGTGCTTCAGCTCCGGAAATGCGGAGAATGCCAGCAGCGCTGCCTGCCGCTGTCGCCCTTCATCCATCGGGTCGCTTTTTTTAAACTGCATCACCGCCAGGAACTTACCGCCGCCAGATGAGTGGGCAAATACGTTAAGCAATCGTCCGGGCATTGCCCGTTCAACCATGCTCAGGATGCTGGCCTCGGTGGGAATACCCGCCATATTTACGTGCTCTTCGCTACAGCCGATGGTGTGTTGCAGGATGGGCTGACGACGATGGGTAACCGCTGTCACCTTAATCAACGGCAGCGCCGCATTGGCCATTCCGGTATAACCGGGAAATTCCGGCATCGCCTTACCGGTGTTGGTGTTCTGGTCTTCACGCACCCGCACATTTGGCACCAGCTCTCCTTCTATCACCACCTCCGCATGGGCTATTGCCCGCGCATCCACTGATATTGCCTGCGCCAGCTCTACGGCGCGACCACGCAACGCCCCGGCGATACTCAGCTCATCGAATCCCAACGGCGTGGTGGGTGGCTCAAAGCAGGCTCCCATATAAATAGCGGGGTCGACGCCAATACTGATGGTGATCGGCAGCGTGTTACCGGCGGCTTCTGCTTTCTGACGGAAGACATCCAGATGACGTCCGGGAGCAAAGTACATCGACAGCTCATCACGGCCCTGGATACAGAGACGGTGGATCGTAACGTCTGATTGCCCGGTGACCGGGTCGCTGGCGTAGCACAGACCCATAGTAAAATAGGGCCCGGCATCCTCTTCGGTATTGGTTGGCGCAGGGAGCAGGGTGCGCAGGTCAAAACCTCGCTCGCTGGCAAGATGCACCACTTCCTGACAGGGAATATCAGTACGTGACGTTTTTACCGGGGAGATCGGTTTTTTTACTGAATCCATTAACAGGTGACCGAGCCGCGCCGGATGACATCCCAGAAGCTGACCGACACGACGCCGGGAGGCTAATACCCCGGTAACCACGCGAAAATCATCGAAGCCTTTTACCTTATTGAACAACATGGCGGGGCCTTCGCGCGTGGGTCGTCTTGTGGTGCCACCGGCTCCTACGTAACGGTAAACCCCGGAAAGTTCAGCATGCGGGTCAACCTCCGTATCGCTCTCAACCAGCTCACCCGGCAGCTCGGCCAGCAGCGCCAGTGCAGAGCGCAGGTCATGCACAGAATTCGCCATTATCACCTCCACAGTGCGGTATTGCAGCCATTATGCAGTTCGTCCGCAGTGGTGGATATGATCGGAAAAATTACGGGCTATGCCTTTTAGCTATTGAACTATTCAGATGGGAATTATTGCGATTCTGGAGATGTTTAAGAGCCATTTTTTATATCTGATTTTGAGACCTGCCACTGTCAGTAACGGCTGAAAAGTGAATGGGATGTTCTTTATGGTTTTTTATTCTTGATAAATTAAGATCTGGTTTCTAATTCCTCATTTATTGTATTGGTTAAATATAATGTGGTTTGTTGATTAAAAGTTCATGGTATTTCATTAGTGTGTTGTTTATTCGCTTGTTATGAATCATAAAAGAAAAAATAATATAAAATGGTAGTGTGGATTAATCTTATTATGACATCAACTAACAGGTATTTAACACGCGGTAAATATTGATTTTCCTTGCCGTAAAAAACATCGCTGATTCTTTGAATAGCAGAATAGAACGCTATAATTAAACCGCATTCAAGGCCAATGCGAGGCACATTATATTATTTTTAACGGTACAATAATCAATGTCGCCAAAGATTCATACGGAAGGTTAAGAATCATGAAAATTTTGGTTGAGAGTGAAAATGTTTTTTATAAGAAAGGACTGGAGACGTTAATTCTTGCATTGGCAGTAAAGCAAGGTACGGGGGCGGTTATAATTGCCGATTGTGTCAGAACCAGGGAGGGGGATGTAATAAATGTTATATTTCGTGACTCGGCTATCAGCATTAATATGTTTAAAAAAGATAACCCATCTTATAAATCAGCATTAAAAGAGAGTAAAGAAACCATTCAGGTTCCATTTAGTTGCAGGAACAGAAAGTTGACAGAGATTGGCTGGATGATTGAGAAGATATTACTTATCGCCAGCATGAGTCTCGACGATTTTGTTAATGATGATTTTTATCAGGTGACAGGGCTAAGAAAGCATGAGCAGCTATCTCTTACTGAAGCCAATATAGTACTTTTAATAGGTAAGGGAAATAATGTAAGAGTAATCTCTAAAGAGCTGCGCAGATCGGAAAAAACAATTAATGTTCATTGCAGAAATGCATCCAGAAAGATGGGCATGATTAATAAAGTTGATTTTTATAACTATGCGAAATTTATTGCAACTTGCGGGAAAAATGAAAGAAAAACGCTGTGTCTGTAGGTTTTTTTATCTGAAGTAATTTAAAAACTGATGAGGAGGTTGATTGTTAATAACGTCCCTCCTCAATAAAAAACTGTTCAGCGATGTCTGAAAGATGACCAACGGAAGCACTATTTTGCTTTTAACGGCTTATCATTTGTTTTAAACGAGTTCATTACCTGAATATAATGTTGACGCTGGAATTCAGTAAAGTCCTCGTTAGATATCAGAGTGAAAATAATAAGCATTTTATTTTCTGGATTATAATCGGGATGCTTCGGAAGTTGGGCGTAAGATTGCACCTGCCGGACATATTTTCCGTCTTCAAGATAGCGATGAGCAACCTGCACCACCGGCAACTGTGCCTCACCGATTTTATGTTCAATCTGCTTGCCTTCGTTCTGGAAACCAGGAAGTGTATTTTCCATGGTCTGAACCTGTTTTTCGCAGAATGTCACTAATGTCTGGTCTCCCATCATCAATGCCCGGTTAATAAGAATATTGTATTCTTTACCATCAGGATCGCGAAAACGTAAAACGTTAATAGAAACATCAATAACAGGAATATCAGTAAGGAAACTACCTTCTAATAAAGGGTATGTAATCATTGAATAACTCACATTGTAATAGAATGAGAAAGTGCTTCTTAATAATGGTGGTGTGAAATCCTGTAAAATAAATTTATCGTTACCATGCCTCCTCTAACGTTTCTCCCCAACCCGAATTACCGGAAAATGAGCAGATGCGGACGGAATAAGGAGTTAAAGAACCATTTGATGTAATTTCTACAGGTATTGAGAATCTGCTGTTATCGGATGATGACATTTTTTCCTCTATTTCATTCTGATAAACTGTTTTTTGTTCTATCAGATGATTACTTTTGGTATAGATAGCTATGTACCAATACAGTGCATTTTTATCTAACAGGTCAATTTGTTCCGGGGTAAATTCGATGGTTTTTTTATGTATTCCGACAAGCTGAGATAACCATTCGCTTTCAACCAGATCCCCGCAGGAGAAGTAAGATAGATGTTGATCGCCTGTCACATCTGGATGTACCTGGCATGTTGAGAAATGCACACCCGCTCTTCTTTCAAACTGGCTAAGAGTGCGCTGCGAACCAAGACCATACATACCCAGATTACACTGCGTATCTTTTTCCTGGCCCAACAGGATATTCACTCGTTTTTTAGAGCTGGCATCCCGTTCCCACCAGGCTTGTTTAATATTACCTTTAGATTTGGCTTCTTCACCATGATCGGACCACACTTTTACGTGCTCCTCTCGACCATAAAAATGCCATAACAGAACTTTATCAGGATGGTAAATATCATAACCATGAGTAAATGCCCTGACGGCCATCGCGATCTCTTCACCTTCAAAAAATATATTGGGATCGTTGGGGATATCCGTAACGAAACTACCCAATGAAAAGATAAATCCACCGGCCAGGTAGCTTCCTCTTATCGGAGAGTCGATCTTCTCGTTCATCACCAGAGGACTAAGCTGGAGAATTTTATCTGGAGAGAACCCTCTGAATATTATTCTTATCAGCTCGCCTGATTTTTCCGTGGGTTTATCCGGCTGATACCCGGGCGGATATCCGGTAATCACCGGTTTTGGACTATGTGGTAATAACCTGTCCAGCATAGTTATCATCTCGCTGTCCCAGCCTGATATAAAACGGCAGTGGGAGTCAATTTGCAGGAAATACTTTTCATTATCGAAGAGAGTTTCCGCAATATGCCTTGCCCAGCACGCACCCTGGCTAAGATAGTAGTGAACGCTGATTACACGAATAACGCATTTTTTATAATGGAAAACATACAGGTTGAATCCGTTATGCAACCGCTTCTCGATAAGTTGCATTCCATGATTGAGGAATATGGAGATCTCCCCACTACACTGCCAGCAGATGCTGATGCGCAAAGCGTGCGGATTATCACACCGGGAGATCATATCCTCAAGTGTGGGAATAAGTTCAGAGTCGCGATAGCTCGCGATGCTGACAAATATATAAGGTACATTATCCATTTTATACCATCACATTGTTGCTTAGAGAGGCTGCTACTTCACCTGTAATATAATTTCAGCTCTGGCATTAAACCGGCCTGCGGTCGGGCGGGTATTTGCTGTGCCGGAAGAGAGCAGTGTTGCTTTCCACTTAAATTCTGCTGGAATGTTGTTAAAGCTGGTGACCTGTCTGGTTGTTCTGCCATCAACAGAAATTTCTCTGTCATTGCTGTCAGTGATTTTTATTTTCATGGTGTCTGATGACCCACCCGCATCGGTAACGCTAATGTACTTTCCGTCTGGCGTCCGCGATGTGGCAAACACCGAAGCCGTAACAGAATAGGTGCTATAGTCTGTTCGGCAATTCATATCAAAATACAGTGGCCTCTCAACGCCGGTAGTTATTGTTTGTTGTGAGACAGTATTAAAATCGATACTTTTGCTATTCGAGAAGGTACAGGCTGGCGTACTGACAATATCGATTCGTCCGGTCACTAACTTTTGTCCATAGTTTGCTATTGAATCCGTCAATACCCAGAAATACCCTATTTCACCACCTGAAAGAACGGTGTTTACCATATTTGGCGTAATTCGCAATGTTTCTGATGTTTTATAAAACTCAATAATCCAGTAAGAACGGTAATCAATGGACAGGCGGCCGTAAATATCCGGCACGTGATTTCGGAAAGGCATATATCTGGGTGCTACGCTGTTGTTCCAGGCGACTTTTACTCCAATGCCGGGGATTTGCGTGGCATAGATGTTATTAACACCTTGTATCGGCAGGTTATAGACTGAACCGCCATACGGATCCACATTCGGGGTACAGTTGATATAAGTTACGTAATTTCCTGCGGTAGTGGTGCGGAAACTGGCAAACGGCGTGGACGTGTCAGCCGGTAAATCTGCACTGATACTCAGTACCTGCGACGGAATATTGAAAGTAATAGGTGCAACACCACCGAATTCCCCTCCTACGTCGAGGGTACATGCAGCGTGTACTGCGGGGCTAATTAACGCGCAACAGGCGAGGAAAAATTTATTCCATAACAGTTTCATTTATGTGTTCTCGCTATCAATTTTATCTATGATTTCTGACGGCAGCATTTTCAGCAGTTCGGTGAAACGCTTTCCAACCATACTTTCAGCCAGCTGCAGCAAGATGATTACCGGGCTGCTTGGTTCCACACGAGTAAACCAGTTTCTAATCTCACCCAGCCGGGCCAGAGCATCTTCGCGGGTTTCTATAAGGCTATTTATTTGTGACGAGGGTATGGATCGTCTTACTGGCTGTGCGGCTGCTTCTTCCTCTGGTTTTAAGGTTACAGCTATCTCCTGCTTATTTTCTTCAAACTGAGTTTCCTGGCTCTCTTGCTGGCTATTACCCTCGTTAATTACTGCTGATGACTTTGCAAAAAGCGTGAGTAGATGGGTAATTAAAGGCAGGTCGGGGGCCTCCTCTCCCAGGCTCTCTCTGAGCAGAGAATGAATGTCCAGCAATGATGCTGATGCCGTTTTTAAAGAGGCGATCTCCTGGTTATCCTGTACCTGCCACTCTTCGAGCATGGCAGTGATCATTGCTTCAGGAAGTGCATCGACCTCCCTGGGAGAAGAAAATGATTTCTCAAAATCTTTTACCGAAATAATCTGTCCCGCAGCTTTGGGTAGTTTTAGATTTCTTAAATCAGCGATTAATCCCGCAGTATCATCCAGCTCTGAGAATGCATTGGAGCGCATTAATGGTTCAAATTCATCTTCATCCATTAATAGCGGGTAATAGCTGTCTGGATAGGTTTCTATCAGCGTTTTTAAGGCGGTTATTCCTTCCTCAACGGCTATCAGGCCCAGCCGTTTTATCCGACAGCGCATCATGATAATAAACAGGCGCAGATCTTTACTTTTCTGCATCAGGGCGGCACATTCACGCTCGACCTCTGACCAATTTACTGGTTCAGCTTGTTCAACAAAATTACCGTATTCGGCATCCTGCCTTGGTTGTATTTTCGACAGCAGTAAAATAAAGTCAGAATCATATTCCAGGCTGTCTCCGCATGGAAACACCGCTGAGACGGGCTGTAAAAGATTGCTGTAGAACTTACTTATCTCAGTGATGGTGTTATCAGACACAGGTTCCCTCCTATGTAACATTTAACATCTGGAAAATTTAGGACATAGCTGACTAATGTAACTATCCCTGCCTGAGATGAGATATAAATGCGGTCAGGCATGACAGTAAATCTCAGGCTCAAAACTCATTCCTGATACAGGTTCAATATTATCCAGCCTTTCAAGCCAGGTAGCATAACCAAGCTGGTGTGTGCCATTTAGCGTAGCGTGGGGAACTTCTTCAGCAGCCAGCACCAGCTGTATATCCCATGCATACTCATAGCCAACAAAATTTTTTACCCACTCCTGGAGAACCGGCAGATCTTCTCCCCAGGGGCTAAACTGCATATATTCTTCCAGCTTAAGCGGGCCGAGGATAAGTTTGAATTTGTGCTGACAATCTCTCACCGTATTGCCGAGGATCGCCCCATCGCCGAGCAGCAGCGCGCAGCTGCCATCTCCGAGAATAGTTTGATCTGCTGGATCAAGGCGTATCCACTGTTCTGCAAACTCCTCCATTCGTACGGGCACCTGGAAATAGTAATGCAATGCGCCGATTATCCCCTCCGGATTGCGAGACTCGCGGATAAGATGTGAAGATGAAGCGAGGCGTGCATGCGGAGGTAAGTGTGTGTCACTTATTTCCTGAGCATCGATACCGATAAGACTTCCGATATAAAAAGAGAATCTTTCATCATATTCACGATCGAGAGAGGCCGTATCCTGTGATAAAAACCAGGCGCGATAGAGCTGCGATAAAGCCCGGTGATGAAATATATTAATAAAATCGGTTAGCGTATGGTCATGAGCCTCGGAACGTGAATAAGCCAGCTCGGAGTAATGCAATGGCATCGACCCCTGCGGGCCCCAGATACCTAAACCAAACAGTTCAAAGTTAACCCGCCCGTCTTCCAGCGAAATAGCCGATATTTCACGCGGCGCGAAGGCCATACTGGCACACTGGCCAACGCGGAAGAACTCCTGACCGGGAAGCGTTGCCTTACCAATCGGCGGCATCTCGCTTTTTTTGGCCGCGATCGCCCGCATAACGCTGATGTAACCTGCGCCCCAGGGTTCGTCCTGTTGGAACCAGGCACCCAGCTGCGAAGAGAGTGGCTCAATCAGAGCGTTTTCTTTCATACTCACAGTGCTCCACGCCTTCCTGGGCGGGCTTGCCAGCGTGCAATAAGGCCTCTTTGCATCGAGTGCAATTCTGTTTCAGTAAAAATATTGATCGCTGCATGGCGTGAGAGATAGTTCTCCATGATCAGACCAAATAAGTACGGGCTGATGCCGGAAAATCCCTCTTCATCTACGGTTAACCTGCAATTTACGCCACGGCCATATACCAACAGGCCGTTACCGGGAATGCGACGAATAACCGGCTCACTTTTACAGCCCACAAGGCTGTTAACCTGAGCAATCGCTTCCTGGTCGGCGCCATTAAGAAACAGGCGAAGCATATTTCGCAGCGATTCTCCTCCCGGCCCATGATCCATATCGGAAAGAGGCAGGTAGTTGAAACTGAGCTGGCGAATCAGCCGCCAGGCGGCTTCGCCCAAAGCAAATGCTGGCCTTGGAGCACTGGGCTGACAAACAAATCTGGCACCGTGAATCGGGACAGAGCCGGGCATAGTCAGATCGAAACTACCGCTACTTGAGATCAGACGAGGCAGATCGCGGTTAGTCACCATCGTATCGATGGAAAGGTAGCGGATATCGTCGCTAAAAGGTGCCTCATGCTGATCAACCAATGAAACGAAAACCTCAGTACTGACGTATGGGGTACGTGTGTCGTATTTTCTTTTATTGTGATCTTTTACTCTGGCTTCTCTGCGCAGTGAGAAATAGCGGCCAAAGTTACCATCGTCGGCATGCCGGGTATGATACAAAGGCTTGAATATTACTTCGTCGCTGCTTTCTGCCTTCTGTCCTAACAGCCGGTTTACTGAAAAAACCTCAAAATCCAGAGGCCTGCTGCGGTCAGGAACGACATGGAAGCTGTTCAGTGCACGGTTGATCTCTATTCTGTCGACCAGTTTAGGAAAAAGGTTAATGACAGGAGTACAGAACAGCAGGAAGCGGGATGCATCAATATGACCGATTAAATCCTGTGGTAATCGATCAAGTAAGATGATCAGTTCTGCCTCATTCGACTCATTGTGTTGCAGACCAGCGGCCAGCTGATTTAGCGTGAAGAAGTAAAAACGCTGACGGCAGGAGAAGTACTCCTGTATAAGGTTGTGCCCGTGAAACATATTCCACGAAAGTGGTAACACACTCTGCTCTGGCTTTAAGCCCTCGAAGGTAACGGGTTTTTCACTGACGACAAAATCTTCACCTTTTTCCTCTCCCCCCGCCCGTACAATCATCGCGACATGGCTGGTATGCAGTAGCTCAAAAATATGCGATACCAGTCGCTCATCACCATCAATAAAAATGGGAAGCCGATCCAACCCCTCAAGCTGGGAAAATAAGATCTCTCCTTGCAGCCTGAGTTTAATACGTAATGCTCCCTTTATTCGGGAGTTGGAAATTCGGTATCTCTCCAGATTACACATGTCTGGAGGAATAGATGTCAGGCGCGCATCCGCAATTTCAATTGGCCAAAGTGTCAGATCCTGCCCATTACGAAATTCACAGCGTGAGGCTTCACCGGGTAAAATCCGGGTATGAAATGCGCTATTTTTCGGAACGGCATAGCCCTGCATCAGGTCACCTTCTTTCAGGTTCGGCTGTAGCTGCACCACACCGATTGAAGGCGTTGGAGAGTTGTAGTTAGGATATACAACATCTAATAATCGCTGAGTGAATTTAGGGAACTCAGCATCCAGTTTTATTTGAGTTCTTGCAGAGAGAAAACAGAAAGATTCGATTAATCTTTCTACGTAGGGATCGGCGACATCTATGCCATGCATTCCCAGACGGCCAGCAATTTTGGGATGTTTCTCAGCAAACTCACGTGACATTTCTTTCATAAACGTAAGTTCCTGATTGTAATAATCAAGAAATTTATGATCCACTGATATCTCTCACTAAATCCATTTAAATCGAACGAAAAACGATTTTTTTTGTTTTTTGCTGGCGGCTCTTCACAAAGGTGAAAAATTTCTATAATTCAAAAGTTGAAAAAGTTAATTTTATTGATTAGGGCCGAGAACATAGCATATGTAAGGAAAAACAAAACCATAGTTTTTGTCCATAAAAATAAAATTAGGAGTTGTGATCGGGCTATATTCCTAATCTTGTTTTTTGGAGCGACTTTAGCTTTTGTTAGCTTCTTAAACGTGAGTATCATAGAGGAAAAGATGAAGTGAGCACTGTTTTTATCGTCATCTTCATTAGGCTCAAGGAATGAACTAGTGGCTATCACAAGAAAGAACTTATTCGGCAAGCTGGACAATGTTTTATTCAAAAGCATTGAGAGTGCAACCGCATTTTGTAAACTCCGTGGCAACCCTTACGTTGAAATACCTCACTGGATCAATCAACTATGGCAGCAGGATGATAGTGACCTGAAACATATTTTCAGGCATTTTGAACTTGATGCTGAATCCCTGGAACGCAATCTTTCACAGGCTATATTACGCCTGCCAACGGGTGCCAGTACTATTTCGGATTTCTCTTACCATATTGAATTGGCAATCGAACGCGCCTGGATTTATGCCAGTCTGGAATGTTATGCGAGTCGAATCAGAAGTGGCCATCTCCTGATTGCAATGCTGACGACAATGGAACTGCGTCGGGTATTATCCGCAATCTCACCGGTATTCGATAGTATACCGCTGGACGTGCTGACTAATGATTTTAACTATATTACGCGTTCATCGGCTGAAGCCAGCGAGACGGAAAGTGATATTCAGCATGAGAGTGCGCTGCCGGGCGAAGCCAGCAATGCCATCAATGGGAATGACGGCTCTGCTTCACTCTCTCAATATTCTACAGACCTTACGGCGCTTGCGCGTGAGGGAAAAATCGATCCCGTTTTAGGTCGCGATCATGAGATCAACACTATGGTCGATATCCTGTTGCGCAGACGCCAAAACAACCCCCTGCTGACAGGGGAAGCGGGCGTTGGCAAAACAGCAGTTGTGGAAGGGCTGGCCCAGGCGATTGTTGCAGGGAAAGTGCCGCCATCGTTATCTCAGGTTCGTTTGCTGGGCCTTGATATCGTGGCGCTTTCTGCGGGTGCCAGCATGAAGGGGGAATTTGAAGCGCGTCTGAAGGCAGTGTTAGATGAGGCAATCTCATCCCCGGTGCCGGTGATCCTCTTTATTGATGAAGTACACACGCTTATTGGTGCGGGAGGAACGGCAGGAACGGGCGATGCGGCTAACCTGCTGAAACCAGCTTTGGCACGCGGTCAGCTGCGTACCATTGGTGCGACGACCTGGAGTGAGTTTAAGCGTCATATTGAAAAAGACCCGGCGTTGACGCGTCGTTTTCAGGTACTGCAAGTTGAAGAGCCTGATGAAAACACTGCAACATCAATGCTGCGCGGTCTGGTTCCTATGCTCGAAAAGCACCATAAAGTCTGGATTATGGATGAGGCATTGCAGGCCGCTGTGCGTCTGTCACATCGCTATATACCAGCGCGCCAGCTGCCTGATAAGGCGATTAGTCTGCTGGATACTGCCTGTGCGCGTGTTGCCGTTATGCAATATGCACCTCCGGCGGAGCTGTTGTTAAGAAACTTCCGTGCTGAAACAGCCCAGACGGAGCTGTCACTGGCTGAAAAGGCTCTTGCCTTTGGTAAGGAACAGCGCCAGCGCATTGATGAGCTACAGCTTGATATTACGCAACATGAAAAACAGGCTCAGGAGCTTGCTGAACGCTGGGAAAAAGAGAGAGTTCTGGTTGCTGATATAGTTACAGCCCGTGAAGAACTTGATGCATTAATCCAGCAGGAATCGCCATCGCCAGAAGAGATCGCCGGGCTTCAGGGGCAGCTCAACGCGTTGGAGGCTGCTCTGCAAGAGAGCCGCCAGGAACAGCCGCTGGTTCAGGCCGAAGTTAATGCCGAAGTAATCGCCAGTATTGTTGCCAACTGGACGGGCATTCCCGTTGGCCAGATGATGAAAGATGATATTCGCACCGTTCTGGAGCTGCCATCACGCCTTGAGGAAAGAGTGACGGGGCAGTCTCATGCTTTAGATCTGGTCAGCCAGAGCATACAGGCTTCCCGGTCAGGTTTAGCCGATCCGGGCAAACCGATCGGCGTCTTTATGCTTGTTGGCCCTTCCGGTGTGGGGAAAACGGAAACGGCACTGGCGCTGGCAGAGCAGCTGTATGGCGGTGAACAGAATCTTATCACCATCAATATGAGTGAGTACCAGGAAGCGCATACCGTCTCTTCATTGAAAGGCGCGCCCCCGGGTTATGTAGGATACGGTGAGGGCGGTGTATTAACTGAAGCGGTACGCCGTAAACCTTACAGCGTGATATTGCTGGATGAGATTGAAAAAGCTCATCCGGATGTTCATGAACTCTTCTTCCAGGTATTTGATAAGGGCTGGATGGAAGATGGTGAAGGGCGTCATATTAATTTCAAGAACACTATTATTTTACTGACAAGTAATGCCGGTAGCGAGGTGATCAGTACAGTATATGCTGATATTGATACTGCCCCCGATGTAAATAGCTTAGGAAAGCTATTGCAGCCGGAGCTGTTAAAAGTATTCCCTGCGGCATTTTTAGGACGAGTCAGTATTGTTCCTTATTTACCATTACAACTGTCTGCGCTGAAGCATATTGTAAAAGTTCATCTTGATCGTATAGGAAATCGTTTACAAGAACAGCATCAGGCGTCCCTTAAGTATGATGATAAATTGGTGAGTTTTGTGGTGGATCAGTGCCCGGTTGCTGAAACGGGGGCACGAATGCTAATCCGATTTATTGAGCAGAATATTATGCCGGAAATGGCGCGTAAAATATTGAGTGATGAGCGAGGTATTGATGGTGGATGCATTAATTTAAGTATCAATGCCGAGCATGAAATAACAATGCTCTTACAAGAGAAGGAGATCTTAAAAAGGAAAAGGGAAAGTTCTATAAAAAAGAGTAGTCGTGCTTTGGCTTAAGCACAAAAAAACACACATTCATTATGATTTATTAAGGTTAGATATTATGAAAAAGTTTAAAATTTACGCGTCCGTATTGGCACTGAGCATGGCTGCTTCTTATGCTTATGCAGCAACTCCAGCAACACCTGGTGTTGGTCAGGGGCAGGTACAGTTCAATGGTAAGTTAATTGATGAAACTTGTGAGATTGAATCAGGTAGCGAAAATATTCAGGTTACACTTCCTACCTTATCAACTAAGACTCTGGCAGTTGAAGGTGCTACAGCGGGTAGCAAATCATTCGATATTAAAGTAATTAAGTGCCCGGCAGCCATTACTAAAGTTGCTGCACACTTCGAAGCAATTGGTAGCTCCGGCGGTAACTCTGCGACTGGTAACCTGGTGAACAGCGCAACAACTGGAGCAGCGGGATTGGTTGAAGTTCGTCTGTATAACTCTAATGAAAATCAGCTGATCCTGGGTAACTCTGGCGATCCGGTTGCGGTTAAAGATCAGAAAGCTACCCTGCGTTATTACGGTGGCTACTATGCTACGGGCGTAACAACCCCTGGTCTGGTTACAGCAACCGCACTGTATACCCTGAGCTACCCATAAAATTCTCTGATTTTTAATGAAATATTAAGTCGCGATTATTGCTTACTCGCGACTTAACATTCAGCAAGTCAGATCAGGAATCATAGAGGTGTTATCTGACACCTCTATCAATTTCGATTCATTTCTGAACTATGTAATGGTAATAAGATGTTCTATAAAATTAATACAGCAGTTATTTTTTTTATTTTGTTGTCAACAAGCTCAATGGCCGCAATGACAATTAGTGGGACACGCGTTATTTTCCCTGGCGATGAGAAGGAAGTAACCGTAAGAACTACAAATAAAGGAGATACGCCCGCATTAGTTCAGGTTTGGGTTGATGATGGAAATGCAAATGCTGACGTAAACTCAATGAAAGTTCCTTATATGGTGACGCCTCCGGTGTATCGCGTTGAACCGGGGAAGGGGCAGAGTCTGAGATTGATATATAACAACATGGTGCTGCCAAAAGACAGAGAGTCGATATCCTGGTTAAATATGCTGGAAATACCACCCGCCTATAAGGGGCCGGCTAAAGACCGGTTGGAGCTGGCATTCAGAACCAGAATAAAAATTTTTTATCGGCCAAAAGCTTTAGACAAAAGTAGCAGTGCAAGCCAGACAGAGGATCTTAAATGGGCCGTTGATAACGGAAGTAAAAAGGTGAAGGTCACAAACCCAACACCATATTATTTCTCGTTCGATAGTATGACTATTTACTCGGGCTCGAAGAGTGTCAATGTTGATGCGGATATGGTTGCACCGTTTTCTACCTCTGAGTTTGATTTTGAAAAAAACGCACCAGCTATAGGGAATGTTACTGGTGCCGAGTTTAAATTACTCAATGATTATGGGGCAATTATTGTCGGTAAACTAAAAGCAAGTGGTAATGGATTGACCTTAGAAAATTATAAATAGAAGAAAGTACTTTAAAGATTCTCATTGGAAAAAGGAGCTTGCCAATTGAGTAATTTAATCACAAGAAACCATACTGAAACAGACCGTTTAAAAAATATTAGTGCACGAGTCAGCGGAGCGATGAAGATCCTCGCCAGCATGTTCTGTTCAGTTGCAGTGGCACAGGATGGTGTGGAGAACAATGCGACCGGTGATAGCAGTGAGCCTATGAGGGTTGATTATAACCCAGTTTTTATTCACGGCTCAGGCGTCGATGTAGGACGTTTCAGTGAAGGTAATAAGATTGATCCAGGCGTTTATAGTGTATTTGTCATCGTTAACCAAAAGAGTCTTGGAAAATACAACGTCACATTTAAAGATATCGAGGGTAGTTCCAGTGCACAGCCTCATTTCACGCTGAAAGAACTGAATCAGATCGGCATAAGATTAAACGCAAATAACGATCAATCTTCTCAGTTAGTTGACGAAAAGACAGATGAGTACTTTTCCATAAAACAGGTCATTAAGAAAAGTGCTGTACACTATAACTCGGGCGACTATGAGTTAAGTATCACCGTGCCGCAGGTGAATATCATCAACCGTCCACGTGGATATATTGACCCGAACAGATGGGATGCCGGTGTTCCTACCATTTTTCTTGATTATAACAGTAATATGTACAGGGGATTTACAGGTGCAAAGCATGGTGAAAGGCTTAAGAACGTAATTTATACGGGTAACCTTGGAATGAAAGCGGGGATTAACCTTAAAGGCTGGCGCTTCAGAAAACGCATGAACGTTAATCTGTCCAGCCGCGGGGAGTCCTATACGCAAAATTTAGTGGGCTATGCGCAAACGGATATTACTCGCTTACAAAGTCAGTTGACCATTGGTGATAGCAATACCAGGGGTGAAGTGTTTGATAGCTATAATATTCGAGGCATCGTTTTGCAGTCCGATGAGCGAATGTTACCTGAGGGGTTAAGAAACTACGTACCTATACTGAGGGGTGTAGCGGAAACTAACGCTAAAGTAACCATCATCCAGCGAGGACAGACGGTATATGAAACCGTTGTTCCTCCCGGCCCGTTCGAACTGAGTGATATCGGGGCGATGGGCTACGGCGGTGACCTGCAAATGACGATAACGGAATCTGACGGACGGGTCAGAAACCAGAGTATTCCCTTTTCCGCCCCTCCTATGCTCTTGCATCAGGGAGTATCACTCTTTAGCTTCAGTGCCGGCGAGCTCAGAGAAGATTCGTTAAGGAAAAACCCTAAAATTATGCAGGGGATCTACCAGTATGGTGTGGGAAATATGTACACATTATACGGTGGCGGACAATTTGCAGAAAACTACTATTCGTTAGCGTTGGGTAATGCATTTAACACTCCGATTGGCGGCTTTTCTTTGGATGTGACAAACGCAACAAGTAAGCTTGCTGATAATAAGAAAAAAACAGGTACCAGTTTCAGGGTCGGCTACAGCCGTTATATGGAAGCGACGGATACGGATGTCACCCTCGCGGCGTATCGCTATTCAACGGAAGGGTATTTCACCTTCAGAGAAGCAAGTATGGAGCGATACTATCGTCGTAATATTCTGGAAACAGATTATCGTGCGAAAGAGCGTGTTTCCATGACGATTGGCCAGCGTTTAATCAACGATGCCTATCTTAACTTTACGGGGAGTATGTACAAATATTGGGATCACCGATCAGGAACCCGACAATACTCGGTGACGTATAACAAATCAGAAAAATATTTCAGTTACTCACTGACGGCCATGCGGAGCAAGAATAATAACCGTGAGAATGAGAATACTTACATGTTATCGTTCAGTATTCCCTTTGGTGGCGGCTACACCAAAAAACCAGTGTTTAACTCACTTTATACCAGCCTGACCCATGACGAAGGGAAAGGGACTTCTCTGCAAGTCAACGCTAATGGTAGTCAGGGAGAAATGAGTGAGCTGACTTATGGTATTGGAGCAACAACAGAAAGCAAACGTCATAATAACGGGGCACAACAATCGGTATCGGGGAATGCTTTTTATCGTTCACCTTTGGGAAACTTTGGTATCACGGCTTCGGCTGACAGTAAATCAACGAATCAGGTATCTTTATCCGCCAGCGGTAGTGTAGTAGGGCACCAGGGGGGCGTAACAGTTGGGCCACCGGTAGGTGATTCACCCTTTGCAATTGTTAGTGTGCCTGGAGGAAAAGGAGCGAAGATATTAAACGGATATGGTGCAGAAGTTAATTCTAGTGGATATGCCATTATGCCTTCGTTGACATCATATCGTGAAAACACGATCTCAATCGATACCAGAGGATTACCCGGTACGGTCGATGTATTAGACAGTGAAAGTACGATAGTTCCAAGAGCGGGATCCGCTATACTTGTTAACATGAAAACAATTGTCGGTTCGCCTTATATACTTATCGTCAGGCGCTCTGATAACAGTTACCTGCCAATTGGCACGGAGTTATTTGATATGAACGGTGTCAGTCAGGGAATAATTGGTCAGGGCGGCATGGCATTTGTTCGCGGCTGGGATCCAACCATTAATGTTCTGAGAGCAAAATGGAATGAAGGCAGGGAACAGTGCCAGATACTCCCTAATAAATATTTAACTCCTCCAATAAAGGATAGCGGTGACATAGTTACCATGGAGGTAAAATGCATCATATAAGGCTTATGCATCCTGGTTTTAATAAAATACTATATTCAGCGTTAATATTCGTAGCTATACTGCTGTTTAGTCCTGCTAGTTCAGTCGCAAGAGATTGTACTAATCTTGGTTGTAATACCAGTGTTTTTTTTACAGGAGTCTATGCTGAAGAAACCTGTGAGATTGTAATTAACGGTGGAATTAATATTGATGTAATTCAATTGCCGATAATCTCTACTCAAACACTAAGAGGTGCTGGTTCTGAAGCAGGTAGCAAAACGTTTACTGTTGGATTAAAAAAGTGTCCGATTAACAGGAATATACAGCTAAAGTTTGTTAGTAATTTGTCTCAAGCGGACAATACAACTGGGAACTTATTAAACAACACTGGTGTAGGTTACAGCCGTAATACGCAAATAAGGCTGAGGAAGAAAAATGGCTCACAGATAAAAATAGATGACCTGACAAGTGCGCAAAATTATTACATTCCTTTGTCTGGTGGGGTTGTAACCCATGATTATATTGCGAACTACTATTCGAGTGGTTTGGCAACATCAGGGCAAGTTAGAGCAACAGCAGGTATAGAACTTTTTTATAAATAAAAAACGATGGCGCTGCAAAGCGCCATATAAGCCATAAATTATCTATTTTCTTAAAAGAAATGCAGCCGGCATAGTATTAACGTATTTTATCTATTGTTAACTGAGGATTTAAAAGGAATAGTAATGGCTATTAATAAAGGAAGTGCTCAGAAATTTATTGCAAGAAACCGCGCGCCGCGAGTTCAGATTGAATATGATGTTGAAATTTATGGTAGTGAGAAGAAAATAGAATTGCCTTTTGTAATGGGTGTGCTTGCTGATTTATCCGGCTCTCCCCTGGAACCGCTGCCGCCAGTTGTTGACAGAAAGTTTCTTAGCATCGATATCGATAACTTCGACGAAAGAATGAAAGCAATGAAACCGCGAGTGGCATTTGCAGTACCTAATACATTAACCGGAGAAGGCATGTTGATGATTGACATGACTTTTGAAAGTATTCACGACTTTTCACCCGATGCTATAGCAACAAAAGTGGACTCTTTATCTCAGTTACTGGAAGCAAGAACTCAGCTGGCGAACTTACAAACCTATATGGATGGTAAAGCCGGAGCTGAAAGTCTGGTGACTAGCGTACTTAAGGATCGAGCACTGCTCAATGCACTGGCCAGTGAGGCAAAGCCTGCTGCGCCAGATAATAAAGCTGCCGAGAATGACTGAATATCGTAGAGGGAACTATGTCAACTCAAACCGTAAAGAATGAAAAACAAGCCGTTGCCACGCCGTCGTACAGCGACTTCAATGCGCTATTAACTAAAGAATTTAAACCGAAGTCTGAACAGGCAAAGTCTGCCGTTGAATCAGCAGTTAAGACGCTGGCTGAACAAGCTCTGGCGAACTCTTTGACCCTGGCTGATGATGCATATAAAAATATTGCTGTTTACATCGCAGAGATTGATCGAAAGCTAACAGAACAAATTAACCTGATTCTGCATCATGAGCGATTCCAGGCGCTGGAAAGTGCATGGCGCGGTCTGCACTATCTTGTCAATAATACTGAAACAGATGAGAAGCTTAAGCTGCGCTTTATGGACATTTCCAAAAATGAATTAAGGCGTAACCTGAAGAGATATAAAGGGATAGCCTGGGATCAGAGCCCGCTCTTCAAACAGGTTTATGAAGAGGAGTACGGGCAGCTTGGTGGCGAACCTTATGGCTGTCTGGTAGCAGACTACTACTTTGACCATACGGCGCCCGACGTGGATTTGCTTGCCTCCATTGCGAAGATTTCAGCTTCTTCTCATGCTCCTTTCATTACTGGTGCCGCGCCGTCTGTGATGCAGATGGAGTCCTGGCAGGAGCTGGCTAACCCGCGTGATTTAACCAAAATTTTTACGCAGAACCTAGAATACGCAGCATGGAACTCTTTGCGTAACTCAGAAGACTCACGCTATATCGGTCTGGCTATGCCGCGCTTCTTGTCACGCCTTCCGTATGGCATCCGCACTAATCCGGTAGATGCTTTTGACTTTGAAGAGACCACAGACGGTGCCGACCACAGCAAATATACCTGGTCTAATGCCGCCTATGCGATGGCCGTCAATATTAACCGCTCATTTAAACACTACGGCTGGTGTACGTTGATTCGTGGGGTTGAAAGTGGCGGTGTGGTGGAAGATCTTCCCTGCCATACTTTCCCGACCGATGATGGCGGCATAGATATGAAATGTCCTACAGAGATTGCAATTTCTGACCGCAGGGAAGCAGAATTAGCCAAGAATGGATTTATTCCACTGATTCACCGTAAAAATACAGACTATGCAGCATTCATTGGTGCGCAGTCATTACAGAAACCCGCTGAATATTATGACCCGGATGCCACATCTAACGCCAATTTATCAGCGCGGCTTCCTTATATGTTCGCTTGTTCGCGTTTCGCACACTATTTGAAATGCATTGTCCGTGACAAAATCGGAAGCTTTAAAGAACGTGAAGATATGCAGAACTGGTTGAATAACTGGATAATGAATTATGTTGATGGTGATCCAAGTAACTCCTCAATGGATACAAAAGCGCGTCGTCCATTAGCTGCAGCTGAAGTTATTGTTGAAGATGTAGAAGGAAATCCGGGTTATTATCAAGCTAAATTCTTCTTACGTCCTCACTTCCAGCTTGAAGGTTTGACCGTTTCTTTAAGAATGGTTGCTAAATTACCTTCACTTAAAAACGAAAGCTAATATATATCTGATATCTTGAGTGATGTTTTAATTTTGGGAACTGTATTAGAAAAATTAATTTTATCTGATACGGCAACGTAGGGGCCGCAACAAATGTGGCTATTTTATTACATTTAAAAGGAATTATCATGGCACAAGATATGTTTATCAAAATTGATGGCATCGAAGGTGAATCTCTGGATGCTGTTCATAAAAATGAAATTCAGGTACTGAGATGGAACTGGGATGTTAGCCAGCATTCCAATATGCATAGTGGTTCCGGTGGTGGTTCTGGAAAGGCAAGTGTCAGTGATTTCTGTTTCGAGCACTATACCGATAAAGCCAGTCCTAACCTTCTGAACTACTGTCTTACCGGTAAACACATTAAAAATATTCAATTCGTGGTACGTAAAGCAGGCGGCGATCCGCTTGAATACTTAACCATTAAATTTACCGATGTCATTATCACTCTGGTCGAAATGTCTGGTTCTTTAGAAGACGAGACACGCCCGCGTGAAACTGTGAGGTTCTCATTCACGAAGATGACGCAGGACTATGTAATGCAGAATGCGGAAGGTCAGAGATCTGGTGTTATCTCCGCAAGCTATGATGTTAAAGCTAACCAGCATGGCTAATAAAGCAGAGAGATAATTTACTCTATTTTTGATAGGGTTAATCTCTGAGATATATTGCCCGGGGAATTACGCATGGTTCCCGGGCAATATTAAACGTTAACATTCTGATGAGGAGTGAAATAACAGGGTGTCGAAAGGATTTATAATCATATATTTTACGATTTATGCTGGGTAGTCTTCATTTTGCTACATTTTAAAAACAGATGTTTTATGATAACAAAATGTTTAAGAAATCTTGCAGGATAATATTAGCTGTTTTTCATGCGTTGGTTTTAATTTCGACATTAACATCATGCAGTCTATTTTTCGGAAATAAAAAACCGGAAAGCAAGTCTGGCAACATAAAAATAACGCTGTCTGCATCGAAAGATATTAACCCTAGCGCTCAGAGTAAGCCGGCACCTCTGGCTATCTATATTTATGAGTTAAAAACACCGGATACATTTGATAATAGTGATTTTTACTCAATAGTAAATAATACCAATAAGATTTTTTCCGAACAATCAACGAAAGTTTATCAGGCTGTTTTGATGCCCGGTGAAAGGAGAAACATTGAGATTAACCTTGGTGAGTCCAGTGTGGCTCTGGGTGTTGTTGCTGCTTACAGAGATATTAATCACGCAGACTGGAATAAAGCGATAAAAATTCCAGGTGCTCAACCGAGACCTTGGTGGAAGATCAGTAATTCAAAGGAGCCATCAACTCTTTGTGTTCAGTTCAGCCAGCTCTCAATCTCAACAATTAAATGGATTAAGATGTGAGAACCAATAAAGTCGTCTGGAGCGAAGGGCTTTTTTTACGTCCCCAACTTTTCCAACAACAAGAGCGCTATTTGGAATATTTTGCCCATAAGCGAGCTGCGACTCTCAATCCTTTTTTTTGGGGTTTCTCCCAATACGATATTGATAAGGAGGCGCTGGCATATGGCAAGCTGGTTCTGAAATCTGGCGGAGGCGTACTGCCTGATGGTGCGCCGTTTGATATCCCTGATCATGCTGAAATTCCGGAGCCACTAACCATTCTTCCGGATCATTTAGGCAAGATGATCTATCTGGCCGTTCCCCTGCGTCTGGAGAACAGTGACGAGACAATCTTCGATAAAAACAATCAGAGTTCCCTGGCCAGGTTTCAGGCCTATGAAGCCAGTATTAATGATACCAATGCCATCAGACAAGGGGCTAAACCTGTTCAGTTGAGCAGACTGCGCATGCGTCTGGTTCCTGAATCAGAAATGACAGAGTCCTGGCTCGGCCTGCCCTTAACCAAGGTTAAAGCACTACAGCCAGATGGCAGCGTCTTACTTCACTTTGAAGATCATATCCCACCCGTTACGGGTTACGCCGCCAATACGCTATTGGCAGAGTGGCTGACGCACCTTAATGGCTTGGTTAAATTGCGCGCGGAGATGCTGGCAACGCGCCTCTCTACCAGTGACGGTAAAGCCAGTGCCGGTGCTGAGGTTGTCGACTATTTGCTGCTGCAAATTTTTAATAAATATGAGCCGCTTCTCGACCACATCAGGCATATTCCTGAGCTGCCGCCGATCCTGATTTACCAGGAGCTGGCTAAATTCTCCGGTGAGTTATCCACTTTTGTACGGACACAAACGCGTCGGCCTGTACCGGCACCGGGCTACGACCATGTGCGGCTGTATGAATCAATCCGGCCACTGGTTGAGGAAGTGAACTACCTGCTGAATCAGATCATGATCCGTGCAGGGCAAATGATCCCGCTGCTGCCCAAAGGCAACGGTGTCTGGTCTGCTTCCATGCTGCCTGCTGAACTGCATTCTTTCACCAACCTGGTGCTGGCTGTCCATGCGCAGCTTTCCATGGATGTGTTGCAGCAGCAATTTACTTCGCAAACCAAAATCAGTGCTCCGCAGCAGCTGCATGAACTGGTCAGGTCGCATTTACCCGGGCTGGTATTACAGGGCTTGCCGGTACCGCCGCGACAGATTCCTTACAGTTCAGGATATGTCTACTTCGACCTGCTTAAAAGTGGGCCATTCTGGGAGAAAATCGCTGCAACCGGTGCGATTGCGCTGCACGTAGCTGGCGATTTCCCCGGGCTTAAAATGGAACTTTGGGGAGTCAGGAGCTGATGAGCGAACTACAGGACAACGGCCTTGCTACCGAGCTTGTGCCGCCTGAAGAACAGAAGCCTGAAGAAATGACACCGCAGGCGCTGGGCAGATTTCTTCCGGATGAGCATACGGTTGCTGCCGATCGCCCTCTTCATGCCATTAACGAAGATGAAGAAATCGAAGCGTTTCTGCGAAGTGAAAAAGATTATTTAAATGAAACGTCTCTTAGAAGCGAGGGCGTACAGCAGCGGCTGGTTAATATCAGGCAGGCCGAAAATCCGCTACTGGAAGCCAGCCAGCCCTTACTGCGTGCATTGAGTGAAATGCCTGAACATGTTGAATCCATAGAATATGTTGAGGTGCTGAAAAGAAGTATCAAAAATGAAGTTAACCTCTTCGCCGTCGTTTGCGAAGAGATCGACGTTTCATGGAAGAAAATGGCCATTGTCAGATACTGTCTGTGCACCGCTATTGATGAAGCCGCCCATGCCAGAGCCTGGGCCCAAAGTGCCGGATGGTCACAGAGTAACCTGCTTAACCATTTTGAAGGTGATAACGACGGGGGGAATAAGTTTTTCCTGCTGGTTGGTCGTCTTTCCATGAACCCGCATGAATATGCAGATGTTCTTGAGGTGCTGTTAAGAATTCTGGGGCTTGGATTTGAGGGGCGCTACAGCATTATAGAAGATGGTGACCGGCAGTTAACGAAAATAAGGCAGCGGTTGTTAACCATTATTCAAAGTACCAGAGACACCACCTCAACGATTTTATCACCCCATGGATTAGTGAAGCGAGGTAAGCAGAAGCGTGAGAAGTTAATAGTTCCGGTACGCGTCACACTGTTGTTATGCGGGATTCTTATTGCCTCACTTTTCTTTTGGTATAAATACTGGCTTACCATCAATAAAAGTGGAATAGCACATAAAATTCTGGCGATGCAACAGATTAATATGGCAAAGCCGGCGGTGAAAAAGTTGCGGCTTGCCTATTTACTCAGGCATGAAATTGCCAAAGGACTGGTAAATGTCGACGAGACTAAAGACCAGAGTAAAGTGGTATTCAAAAGTGATTCTGTTTTTGATAGCGGGGCAACATCAGTTAAGCCAGCTATGGACTATGTGATGAATCGTGTGGCCAGAGAAGTCCTGCGGGTCAACGGCAGTGTGCTGGTCGTTGGTCATACTGACGCGATGCCTATTCACCGGCCGGGTATTGAAAACAATATCGTTCTCTCAGAACTACGAGCAAAGGCAGTGGCCAGTTATTTTATTAATACCGGACTGGCTGAAGGGAAAATAAAAATTCAGGGCGTAGGTGATACTCAGCCACTGACTAATAACAGTACACCCGAGGGGCGTGCGCAAAACAGGCGCGTGGAATTTTTCGTTACTTATTGATGAGATCAGTAATGTCTTTTATTAATAGATTGTTTTCTGTTCGCGTAACAAAATTCTTGCTTTTTATAGCATGTTTTATCCTGATATCCC
Source organism: Erwinia sorbitola (assembly GCF_009738185.1). Classification (NCBI taxonomy): domain Bacteria; kingdom Pseudomonadati; phylum Pseudomonadota; class Gammaproteobacteria; order Enterobacterales; family Erwiniaceae; genus Erwinia; species Erwinia sorbitola. The sequence continues at coordinate 180,146 of NZ_CP046509.1, forward strand.
TGTTTATATGGTATTTAGGTCCATTCTTTGGGTTTGGCGAAACACGGCCATTAGAAAGCATTGAGCCACGAATTATTCTGATCGTTCTTACTCTGCTCTGTATTATTGGGCTATGGTACAGATTCCCGCTGTTGATCATGCTGCTACTTGCACTTTGTTGTGCAGTGTGGATATTGGGGCCATATATATTAGTAGGAAACTCCTATCCCGTTGCTACAGTCAACCGCAGAGTTATCGTCATTGGCTGCATACTGCTGGTTGCACTCTTCTATGGTGCATGGAAGCTGATTGTTGCATTAAGAAAAAACCCGAAGTTTTTAGACCGGTTTATCAAAGATGAAGTGGTGAAAGAGGACTATAAGAGAGCTGAGATCTTCGCCATTATTCGAAATGCAAATAGTCACATCAAAAATATCAGTAAAAGTACCTCAAGATTTAAACAGTTTTTCTGGCCGGTGAAATTCCTTAGCGATCTGCCATGGTATATGGTCATTGGGACAGAGAGCGCAGGTAAAACCTCCTCAATACTCTCCTCCGGACAGAGTTTCCCCGAGCCTGAACAACTGAAAAAAATCGCACAGAAGACGATGCCAACGGCAATCTGTGAGTGTTGGTTCTCGAATGATGCACTTTTTTTAGATACTGCGGGCAGATATGTCACCCATGCGGAGGAAAATAATAACGAATGGAAAAATATTCTTGAAGCCATTAAAAAGTACCGTTCTATTAAAGCCATCAATGGCATCATTGTTAATCTATCCGTTGCTGATGTCATGGGCCGCAGCAAAGCGGAGTTGTACGATATTTCGGCTAAGATAAGATCAAGGCTGGATGAGACCCGCAGTGTGCTGGGTATCCATTTCCCCGTTTACGTACTGGTGTCAAAAGTCGATCAGCTGTCTGGATTTTCTGAATATTTCAGAATATTGACCGAACATGAACGTGAGCAGATTTGGGGCGTGACTTTCCCCTATGGGCAGGAAATGGAAACATCTTCTGCCGAACTGCGCGAGCGGATTGATGATGAGCTGGGACTGCTGGAAAAGCGTATTGAAGATAAGATGACGTTACGCCAGCAGGAAGAGCTTAACCTCAGTGACAGAAAAAGAATGTACAGTTTACCCCAGGATTTTCGCGTGTTATCGCAGGAAATTGCTGAAATTCTGCAAAGTATATTCTTTACTTCACGCTATGACGAAACTAAAGGATTGAGCAGCTTACGTGGATTATATTTCGCCAGCAGCAGCCAGCCAGCAGATGTTTATTTATTAAATAATAAAACGCTGATTCAGCGATGGAGTAATTTTGTACAGAGAAGAACCTCCAGCGCGGTCGAGTTAGTCATTAAAAAGCACAATGATGCGGATTTCCTGGTCACGGATACGTCCTACGGTCGTCATTACTTCCTCAAGACGTTGTTTGCTGAGATCATCGTTAAAGATGCCAGGCTGGTTCGCCATAATCTGCGGACACAATCTAAATATCGCTTCCAGAATATATTTATACACAGTGCTTGTATTCTATTCACTGCATGGATGCTTAATGGTTTTTATCATAGTTTTTATAACAATGATGGCTATCTTGCTACTGTTTCTACCAGAGTATCCTCTTTAGAAGATGCAATTCGAAATTTCGAAAAGGCGAACAACCCTGAGTTAATTCCCGGGCTGTTATCGATGGCTCAGTATATGCCAGAGTACAGTGAAATCGATGTGACGCGTCCACCACTTGATTTCCGCTTCGGCCAATACGTAGGTTGGGATATTACGGCAGACTCTCTTTCTTTGTATCAATATTTCTTACAGAGATTGTTGTATCCAATGGTACAGCATGAAGCACTGGAGAAGCTCCAGGACACGCTTATTGATGAAAATAATAGCGAGATATACACCGCACTGAAAACGTATCTGATGCTTAATGGCCATGGAAAATTTGATAAAAAGTTTCTTATCAATACGATTACTGAAGCATGGGATAGTTCTGGAAAAATAGCACCTTATGCCGATCGGGAAATTTTCATTTCACATTTAGATGCGCTTTTTGATGTCCCTGAATGGCGCCGTTATGCCCAGTCTATGGATAAGGAACTGGTTGCGCAGGCAAGAGCCGTTCTGAGCCGTATTCCGTTAAGCGATCGGCTTTACGATCGCATTAAAATTCTGGCAAGGGATGATGCCCCAGCGAACCTCACCCTCGGGCAGCTGCTCGGCGCTAAAGACAACCAGATTTTTACCATGGCAGTTACCGATCAGGCCGCGACCAGCATCCCGGGGCTATTTACCTATGTTGGTTATCATGAGGTATTCAAAAAAAAAATCAGCTCCCTTATCACCAGATTCAATGATGAAGATGGCTGGGTAATGGAAAGCAAAAAAAGCACGTCATTAGCAGAGTTCCGCTCTACAAGGGTGCGCAGTGACTTAGGGTTTGTCGGTTCCGCTATGTTGGCCAATGCAAAACGCATTGATCCTGTTAAGCAGCGAGTTATGCAGCGGTACTACGAAGAGTACACCCAGCGGTGGAGTGACTTTCTCAGCCATATTCGCCTGAGATCGAACGGGCCACAGAATCCTCTCGGGCAGCTGGCGCTCTCTTTTGATATCTATTTGCTGCGTACCATAGCCTCAACAAATTCACCGCTGATTAAACTGGCACAGCGGGTCGTAGAGGAAACCACACTTTCAGCGTCAGAGGCTGACGGTCTGGCAGATAATCAGACTCCTAACTCCCGGCTGCTACAGAACGTTAACCGGGCAAGTCAGCTGCTGGATTCGCTCGAAAAGAAACGAGTGTGGGAGGGGGTAGATAGTCACTTCGCCACTCTGCGCGAATTTGTCACAGGCTCTGCACGGCCTGATGAGAAGGCTGGCAACGGTGCGGTGGCAGACAGCCAGTTAAGAAAAATAATGGGGGTGCTCCAGGATCAATACACTTTGTTTGTTATCTCTGATAACGCATTGAAAAATGGCAATATGCCGGTTCTTTCTGATGCGGGTATCAAGATCGGCGCAGAGTCACAAACATGGCCGGATCCAATCAGAAATATTATTGAGCCTCTTTTAAAAGGGGCGCATAAAAAGGTTAACCATCTGGTTATTGCGGAAAGTAATAAAAAAATAGAGTCCGATCTGGGGGAAATGTGCCGCAATACCATCGTGGGGCGTTATCCGTTTGCCAGAAGAAGTAAGGAAGAGGTCAGGGTGAGTGACTTTGAGCGGTTCTTCGCCCCAGGAGGCCTGGCAGATACTTTCTTCAGGGAGAACCTGACGGAGATGGTAAACACTTCCGTGAAGCCATGGCGCTATAAAAGTGAAAGCGTTGAGCGAGACTCTGGCACGCTGAAGACGTTCGAACAGGCCCGGGATATCCGCAATATCTTCTTCCGGAATGGCGAGAGCAAGCAACTGTCGGTTAACTTCTCGGTATCTGTGCCTTACATGGCACCCACCATCACTCAACTCAGCCTTAATTTTGATGGTGCGACGATGGATTATTCACATGGCCCCGTCGTCCCGGTTTCATTTATCTGGCCAGGCACCCGCGCCGGTTCAATACTCAATATGACAGCACAACCAAGAATGGCAGACAAACTTTCAGGTCTGGTTTTCACCGGTCCATGGGCTCTTTTCCACTGGATGGATAGCGTGACAAGGATAGAAAATCCGTCTTCTGCCAACCCGGTTCTGGTGTTCTCCCTGAGCGACCGTATTGTGAATATCCAGGCGTCCGGTATTACCTATAATGACCGGCTGATTACTAATTTATTGCGCAACTTCCGCTGTCCGCGATGAGCTGAAGTTTATTAAATATCAACAATAAATTTGGTGGAGGTATAGACCAGTGCAGATATCTGTTATTGACGATGACCGCCGTCATCGTTGGTATCACAGGCGTAGATATAGCCATCGGGCTATGCTTAAGTTTTTACAGGATACTGTTGAACCTGCGATCAGAAATTTATCGCAGGATGATGATATTTCCGCGAGCTACCCGTGGTGTTTCGTATTTTCAGCGAAAGAACTAAACCGGAAAAAATATTATGTTGGTGCACTGACGCTATACAATAATAAAAGTCTTTGCGTCATTTATTCACACCTGACCTATGATAAAGTATCAGAGGATTTCAAAAAGAATTTCCATATCGCATTCTGGCTGGCGAGAATTCTTGTGCTGTGGCTAAGTAAAAGTAAGGAGGATAAAAACACCTCATTTATTTCAGAGTGGATTAATTCACTGAAAATACATTATTCACCTTTTCTGGAATCCATTCTAATTCGTAAGGAATACAGGTTTAGAAATACTTCTGAATCACTGCTATCAAATTATCACTGTTTAGATAATCAGATTTCTGTTGATGGTGGAGTAGAGTTTATGCCATGGACAAACTGGCCTGAGTGTATTCAATCCGGAAGTTTTGTCTGGATTTGGCGACAAAGTCGGCATGGTCGAATTATTGATTCGAGAAAAATACCGATACCTATGGATATTACTAACGTTCATCGTTAGTGGTTATGGACAATCAATCTTGTAAAAGGTGATTATAATGTCACGTACTATTAACTTGTACAGCGCCGCAATGCCCACCTTGTTGGGCGAGCCGGGTTTGGTAGCATCTACGCTTAGAGGTGAAGAGTCGTTATCTACACTGTATTCATACTCTATTATGACAAAGACACCGGCCAATCCCTTGATACCCTGGCAGTCTGCTTCAAATATCGATATTAAGGCTCTGATCGGTAAGGAAATGACAGTTGAGATAGAGCTGGACGGCAGTGGTCTTGATACGGTGATGGGTATTGGTAAAGGCACCCGCGAAATATCAGGACTTGTTCAGCGGGCAAGATTTCTTGGCCGTGATGCTAATCAGGCAAAGCATGAGTTTATTATCAGGCCCTGGCTTTACCTGACAGATTTGACTGCCGACTATAAAATTTTCCAACAAAAAAACGTGGTGGAAATAATTGACGAAGTTTTATCTGAATATAACTTCCCATCAGATAAGCGCCTTAGCGGCAGCTATCCTCAGCTTGATTTCCAGGTTCAGTATGGCGAAACCGACTTTAACTTCATTCAGCGCCTGATGGAGGAGTGGGGCATCTACTGGTTTTTCGAGCATGATGAGCATAAACACAAGCTGGTACTTGTCGATCATGTCGGTGCCCATAAAGGCTTTGCAAGCAGTGCCTACCACACTCTTCAATATTCACCCGACCAGCCCAAATCTGGTGAGGAGTATGTAACCCGTTTCGATCATCAGGAAACGATTACTACAGGAACATGGGTCACCAATGATTACGACTTTACCAAATCACGTGCGGATATCCTCGCTCTGGACAGTAAGCCGCGTAATACCAGCTTTAATGATATGGAAATCTTTAGCTGGCCGGGGGATTACGAGCAGCCTGGCATAGGTGAGCAATTAGCTAAGGTTCGTATGGAGGAGCTGGGTGCTAAGGGTTCCCGGGCCAAAGGGTTTGGTGAGCTACGTGGTGTGGTTTGTGGCTGCAACTTTACCCTTAAAGGATTCCCGGTACAAAAAGTTAACCGCGAATATTTGATTATTTCCAGTAAGTTAGACATAGAAGAAATCGGTCAGGTAACCGGCCAGGAAGAATTTAAATATCAGTGTGAGTTTACCGTACAGCCGACAACTAAAATCTACCGTCATCCATGTACCGCGATTAAGCCGAAAACACGTGGCCCGCAAACAGCTATCGTTGTTGGCCCCGCCGGGCAAGAGGTATGGACAGATACTTATGGGCGGGTAAAAGTTCGTTTCCTGTGGGATCGTTACGGCCATAATAACGAATTTGACTCCTGCTGGCTGCGAGTCAGTCAGGCCTGGGCAGGGAACCATTTTGGCGGAATTAATATTCCCCGCATTGGTCATGAAGTCATTGTCGACTTTTTAAATGGCGATCCTGACAGGCCGCTGATTTTAGGTAGCCTCTACAATAACGTCACTATGCCCCCCTGGGATCTTCCGGCTAACGCTACACAAAGTGGTCTGGTCAGCCGAACCATCGGTGGCGGACGAACAAACTTCAACGGTATCCGTTTTGAAGATAAAACGGGCAGTGAGTATTACTGGGAGCAGGCCGAGCGAGACATGAATCGGCTGACCAAACGCAACGAATACCAGTCGATAGGTGCCAACTCAAATATCAAAGTTGGATTCTCCCGAACTAAATTTGTTGGCGGTTTCCAGACGGCAAACGTTCTTGGTTTCAACAGCCTGTTGGTCGGCGGTGCGATGACCACGGTGGTTGGTGGCGCGAAGTCAGTCAACATTGGGGGGATATATGGGGTGAACGTCGGTGGCGCAGCCTCCCTCGCCGTGGGCGGCGCTAACTCTCTGGCGGTGGGCGGAGCCAACTCCCGCGCGGTGGGCGGCGCAGATTCGATTGCGGTTGGCGGTGCGGCCTCGACAGTTGTCGGCGGGGCTTTCTCGCTGACTTCCGGCGGCATGCTGACCATCTGTGCTTCCAACATTAAAATTGTCGCCGGTGGAAAGATTGTGATTCAGGCAGGTGAGGTCGACATCAACCCGGGCGACTGCTGCGACTGTAAAGGAGGGTGCGGCGGCGGCGGCGGCGGGCCTGCTTTACCTGGTTTACCTGGGCTGGGAGCGTTTGGATTTATACCTTTACCGCTGCCATTACCGCCATTGCCAATTTGGCCACCAGTGATACCGCCAGCAACGCCATCGGTTACGCCATCGGTCACACCGTCTGTTACGCCATCGGTCACACCGTCTGTTACGCCGTCGGTTACGCCATCGGTCACACCGTCTGTTACGCCGTCCGTTACTCCATCGGTAACGCCATCCGTTACCCCATCGGTGACGCCGTCGGTCACTCCTTCGGTGACGCCATCCGTTACCCCATCGGTGACGCCATCCGTTACGCCGTCGGTCACACCGTCGGTTACGCCGTCCGTTACGCCGTCGGTTACGCCATCGGTCACACCGTCGGTGACGCCTACACCTTCCTTTACTGCTTACCTGGCAACGCCAACACCGTCCGTAACACAAACTGTGACGCCAACGCCTATTGAACGAGATGCTGAGTAAGAGGAAAACTTTACTATTTTCAATCACGTCAACGCCCATATGGGCGTCGACGTTTTATCAAAGGCATACCAGAGGAGCCAGTAGCAACACAACGTTTCAGTCGATCTTTGTTTCGATGATTAATCCATTAAATGAGGTGATTTATGGCCAATGCAGCCAGAGTAGGTGATGCAATAAGTCATGGCGGAGCGATTGTTTCGGGTTCCGGCGATACAACCATCAACGGCAATAACGCGGGTATCGTGGGTAATAGTGTCGCCCCCTGTGCCTTACATGGAGCAGCTCCGGTAGCGACCGGATCCGGCTCTGTGTTTATTAACGGTTGCAATGCTGCGCGCCTTGGTGACGTCACCGGATGCGGCGCAGCGATTGTGACCGGCTCCGGTGATGTAGATATAGGCGGCTAAAGCATGTTCTTATCGATGACCTGGCCAGATAACCCCTGTCGTTACCATCTTGATGAGTCTCATACATCGGTAGCGATGGTGGGTTTCAATATGTTAAACGGTACGTTCTCCCGCCCGTGCTCTGACAGCCACAACGAGAACGTTGTATTCTTTTACCGGACACTTGCCGGAGCAGTTGCCTTCAATACCTGTGATGAGTATGTCTGTATTATTGATGGAATACCGGTAGAAAAGGGCGAGGCTCGTACGCTGAATTTGGATTCAACAATTCAGATGGGTCATTACAACATTCAGGTGATTATCAGTGAAAACGCCGTTTCGCTTGAGGATATTTTTTATGCGCTCCATGATTCCGGTGCTGATAAAAGTAATATTATCATTCCGGAAATAGAGGACATACTTCCCAGCGGTGCGCATTATGTCGGTGATTTAAACTATTTTGATGAGATGGTTTCTGAGAAGCAGGATGTCATCGATGTGATGAAACCATTGGAAGCAGAATATAAAAAATTCCTGATTTGGGGGCATATCAATAATAATCTATACGATAAAGAGGTGCATCATTACCATCATATTAATGATGATGGCTTTTTTGATGCAGCCAGATCGGAGATGAAATCAAAGACCATTACTGAATGTATCCTTGATACGCCTTCACTGATAGATAAGGTGTGGGATCAGCTCGAGGTGGTCAACCTCCAGGATGAAGTGCTGTTTGAAGAGGAGAAGCATGAAATTTTAATGCTGCTTGCTCCTGAGAAATTCACGGCAAAAGAGAAGAAAATGATACCAGAACTGGCCTTCCAGGATCTTTATAAGATTGGCCTGGATAGCCATTACTAAAAATGACAACTGAAGGAAACGTAGATGGATACTACAACGTCATTATATGGAGCGTTAAAGTCCTCATCGCTGGAAGAGATTCTGGCCAACTGCCTGTCGCAGGTTAGAAGTAATCCTGATGATATATCTTTACGCGAAACCCTCTACAGGCTGTACTGCCTTGAAGGCTCGTGGCAAAAGGCGCTGATGCAGCTGCAAACTATTGAAGTGATCAAACCCGATTTAGTGCAGCAGGTGGAGATAACCAAAAACCTGGTGTTCAGTGAATTAATCAGAGAAGAAGTGCTGCGCGGAGAACGCCTGCCGGGGATGCTGAACATTGAGCTACCAGAGTGGATTAGCCTGTTACAGCAGGCAAACAAATCACTGGCTGAAGGCGCAATTACTGAGCAAGAAGAGCAGCGTAGCCAGGCTTTCTCGATGGTCAGCGTCACCGCCGGAGATGGCCCCCATACCGGCCCGTTCTCCTGGATTGCCGATAGCGATGGGCGAATCGGGCCTGCCTGTGAATTTATTGTCGCCGGCGGCTACCGGTGGGTGCCCTTCTCTGAGATAAAGTCTTTAAGCATTGAAAAACCCACAGAGCTCATCGATCTGGTCTGGTCCAAAGCACATATCCAGACCAGTAGTGACGTCTATTATGGCTATATCCCTTCGCGCTATCCTCTGACAGATAACGTCAGTCAGGATGCTAAACTGGGTTTAGTCACTGAATGGGAAGATATTTCTTCCTCATGTACCCGTGCCTCAGGGAGAAAAGTGATCATTACTGATTCCAGCGAGTTCTCCCTGCTTGAAAGCGAAAAAATCATGTTCGCTTAAGGGTCTGGTGATGGAAAGAAAAAGGCAGTTTCTGCCCACCTTGCTGGAAAGGTTGCAGGACGATGAACCGAAACAAAGTCGCGAAAGCTACGATGCATTCTTTTTCGATTCAAGAATGATGCGATCTATTATTCAAAAAGATCTCGCAACCATGTTGAACAATACCAATATCGAAGAGAGCCTTGATGAAAACAAGCATCAGCAAGTGGCAGAGTCGGTTGTAAACTATGGTGTGAGAGCTTTGGTGGGAAACCATGCCAGTCAGCATAAGTGGCACGCCATCGAAATGAATATCAGAACTGCAATACTGCGGTTTGAAAGCAGGATTATACCTGAGTCGCTGGTTGTACGTTCGCTACTGAGCGAAGACCATCCGAGTAGAAACGGTATGATCCTGTTCGAAATACGCGGGCTTATTGACTGGTCTCCTCACCCGATCGATCTCTGCTTTCATGGTCATTATGATATTGAAACTTCACATACTGAATTAAAAAATATCTAAAAAGGCCCCCACCGTGACGATTTTTAGCGCCACGGTGGGGAGCGTCCCCGGCTGTTCGATAAAATCTGTCCGCCTGCCTGCGCAAGCTGTGACTTCTTTGTGCTCAACCCTTGCAGCGCTTCGCTATCCAGTTAACACAATTGGGGTTTCCTCCTTCCCATCTCCTTTTCAGGATGGTTAAATCCGTTATTAACCACTGAGCGGAGGTATTATGCTGTCCTCACACACCCTTAGCCTTGCTATCCATCGTAACTGGGTAGACCTGTATGAAACTATCTGGAAACCGGAGTTTTTCCCGAAATGGGCGTCAGGTATGAGTCAGGGGCCGCTCGTGCCGGAAGGCAACAGCTGGAAAGGGCGTGGCCCTCTGGGGCCGGTGAAAGTCCGTTTCACCGAACATAATCCGTACTGCATTATGGATCACTATATTGACAGCGGGTTCAGCAAGGAGATCTTTGTGCCGATGCGCATTGTCGCCAATGAGGAGGGGTCACAGGTGCTGATTACCGTGTTCCGTCAGCCGCTGGTGTCGGATGAAAAATTTGCCCAGGAGCTGGAGTGGGTGAAACGTGATTTGCAGGCGCTGCATACCTTGCTCACAACCTGAAAACCCGAACAGGGATGAACGCCGTAATCCAACGGAAAGGAAATTCTGATGAAAAAAATTATCTTTGATACTGATATTGGCGTCGATGATGCTTTCGCCCTTGCCTATGCGGCGAAATGTGCGGATATCATCGGTATTACTGCGGTATTTGGTAATGTGCCGGTAGAGCAGGTGGTGAGCAACGCCCGCCTGTTTAGCCAGAAAATTGGCCTGGATGTGCCCATTTACCGCGGCTGCTCACGACCGCTGGCGCTGCCGCCCACGCCACCCGCCACGGCGGTGCACGGCGACGACGGGCTTGGCGGAGTGTTTGCTAATCCTTATAACGGCGCGGCACCAAACGCCATCGATTTTATTATTAATAGCGTGCGCGCTAACCCCGATGCTCTCACCATTGTTGCCGTCGGGCCACTGACCAATATCGCTCAGGCGATTAATCAGGCTCCCGATATTGTGCCGCAGATTAAAGAAGTGGTGATTATGGGCGGTGCTTTTGGCACTCACGGCTACAGCGGCAACGTCACCCCGTTTGCAGAGTTTAATATCTGGAAGGATCCCCATGCAGCCGACCAGGTGCTGAATTCCGGCCTTCCGGTAGTCGTCCTGCCGCTGGATGTCACCATGGAAGTGCATATCAGCGGTGATGAAATCCGCGCCCTGATGCATCCGGTACTTGAGGCTATTTCCCGGGGCTATCTGCGCTACAGCCAGGTCAGCAACGGTATAGAAGGCATGTCGCTGCACGATACGCTGACCATTGCCTATCTTCACAATCCTGCGTGGTTTGGCGTGACAGAAGCGCCAGTACGGGTAGTTACGGAGGGCGTCAGCCTCGGCCAGACGCTGCGCCAGCTTGGCAGTGTGGCATCATTAGATAATCCGTTTGCCGGTAGCCGGGCGCAAAAGCTCTGCCTGAGCGTCGATGTTGAACGGGTGAAAGAGCATTTCCTTGCCACTCTGAAGCTCTGAATGACCCTAAAAGTCAGCTTCTGCAAAAGTGTGTAAAACGCGGTCAGTTTTCAATCAATATTTTTGACTAAGAACAGCAAAACAGTCCGCTATCACCAATTCATTAGCAAGCGTAGTATTGTTTGCAACGAGGCAGCAAGCCTTAATCAAACAAACCTAATGAAGGAATTACCCATGAAATCCATCAAAACTTTTGCAGCAGTTATCGTACTCTCAGCCGTTTCTTTCGGCAGCTTCGCTCAGAGCGTCACCGCTACCGGCACCACGCTGGACAGCGCTGAAGCTAAAATTGCCGCTCAGGCACAGCAGGCCGGTGCGTCTTCTTACAAAATTACCGAAGCTAACACCAGCAATGGCGTTCATATGACCGCTGAACTGTTGAAATAAGACAACGCGCCAGCTGGCAGACGTTGCAGTTAAAGGTTATATGCCCGGTCTCTGGATAACAGAGAACGGGCATACCCGATCCTGACGCTCAGGCAATCACCGGCACATAGTAGTCGATACGGCCGCTGCCTGAACCATTCAGGTGCTGCGGATCGATACGCTCAATATCATAGCCTTCACGGCGCACGGCTCCTGCGGTTGGCAGAGCGTGCTCGTAAATCAGTTTGATGAAATCAGCGAACTGCTGCACATTGCCGTTAAAGGTGAAATGCAGATAGGTTTGCTTATCAATCGCCACATCTACCAGCGGTGTTATTGCACCTGTCGTCTCAGTATTGAGACAAGCCAGATACTGCAAGGTGGCGCAATCTTCAGCGCGAGGCCCGCCTTTAATCACATTAGTCAGCCCGAACAGCACGTCGGGTTTCTTTGCTGTCAGCGCCAGTCGCCGCTGCCACAATATTTCACGCTGATCCCAGCAAAAGTCGCAAATAGTGTCGATCGTAAAGGCGTGGTCAGTTACCCGGCCCTGTAACGTCATCGCATCCAGCTCAACCAGTTCGCCTTGCGGAATCGGCATTTCGCCCAGGTTAATTGGCGGGCAGAGTCCCTTACATGACCAGTGCGGCGCATCACGATACTGTGCGGGCGTGATATTGAAGTGGCGCTTAAACGTTTTGTGATAAACGTTATGGCTGGAGAAACCGTGCTCGCTGCCGACGGAGTCAATCTGTTTATCAAACAGACGCAGGGTGACAGCGCTGGAGGTCAGCCGCCGCTGACGGCAGTAAGACGCCAGCTTTTGCCCGGTCACTTCTTTAAAAATACGTTGCAGGTGCCATTTCGAATAGCCTGATTTTTCAACGAAGTCGTTAATGGTCAACGGAGTATGAATATTGCCTTCCAGCCAGTGGAGAAGCTGGTAAACAACCTCCTGTTTAAAGGTAGTTTTCACAATGAATTACGCTCTCTGGTGAGTGTCAGCAAATGATTTTTCAGCGACAGCGGATCGCGGATGCCATGGGTATTACCCAGTGAGTAGGCGAGCCAGACTCCGTCAGCCGCCAGCCGCGCAACTTCGTGTTGTGGCAGGCTATCCGTCTCCTGGTGACGCTGCAGGCGTTCAGCCAGCCACGCAGCCCAGCGCTCGCACAGCTCGGGCGATGCCATCATCGAAAGTGACAAAGGAATAAGCAGGCTTTTATCGGCCTGCAAAATATCGTCAAACGCCACGCCGATATAAGCGCGGGTAAACCGGCCTGATGGCAGATCATCGGCGTCCATCAGGCGATCAATGGCCTGATCGTTCTCTGCCAGAAAACTGGCAAATACCGCATCCAGCAGCGCCTGCTTATGAGGGAAATGATGGAAGAATCCCCCTTTTGTTACCCCGGCGGCCGCTGAAACGGCCTGCACAGTGACTCCCGTCAGCCCACTGCGTGCCGCCAGTTCGGCCGCGCAGCGGATCAGTGCAGCCCTGACCTGTTCCGGCTGCTTTTTACGCTTATAACCCCGTTCACAGCAGAGTGCTTCGCGCAGTGAATGGGCTGTAGTGGTCTGTTTAGTCATAATGTTTCGCTTTAAAGATACCGGGCGGTATGTTTGAGGCAACATAGCATAATTTTGCCCGTGTCAGTATCATTTTGCCGCTAAAATAGTGGAAGAAGATGAAACGTTTGAACCCTGTTTAGCTGATAATAAAAAAAATAATCTGACATTTGTCATGTCCTGAGAATTAATCCCGACCGCTGCTGTTGCCACGTGGGCAGACGTGATAGTTTTTTTGGCATAACAGTTATCAGGAAACCCGTGATGAAAAAAACCACACTAACGGATATCGCCCGCGAGGCTGGCGTGGGTGTCGCCACGGTCGACAGAGTGCTGAACCGGCGCGCCCCGGTACGCCCGGACACTGAAGCTCGCGTGGTGCAGGCTGCTTCCCGGCTTGGCTATCGTTTCGACCCGGAATTTCTCACAGGCAGCGTGGTGCAGCCAGGCTCAGGTTCGCTGCGCATTGGTGTGATTCTGCTTTCACGTGACTACTCCTTTTACGACACCTTCGCCCGCGCGCTGGAACAGCACGCCGCACCTTATTTGCAGGAAGGCACGCGCATTGAGTTCGCTTTTCATGATATTCACGCTATTGAAGAGACCGCAGCGGCTATTGATGAACTGAGTGAGCACGTTAACGTGCTGGCGCTGATTGCGCTGGATAATGCGCTGGTGCGCCGGGCGGTGGAAAAGGCGAGTAAAAAAGGGGTGAAAGTCTTCACCGTTCTGTCCGATCTCTCACCCTGCGGTCACGCCGGATATATCGGACTGGATAACCGTAAAGCGGGGCGTACTGCCGCCTGGGCCGTGGAGCGTTTGAGCGGGCCGCCGGGCAAAGTGGGTGTGATCGTCGGCGATAATCGATTTTTATGTCAGGAAACCTGCGAAATCAGTTTTCGATCTTATCTGCGCGAATATGCCACCGGCCATACGGTACTTGAGCCGGTAAAGAGCTTTGAAAATGTCGAGCAGGGCTATCAGGTGACCGCCGATCTGATTCGTCTGCATCCCGAGCTGTCGGTGATTTATGCGCCCTGTGGCGGCGTGGAAGGTGTGGTTAATGCGCTGCGCGACAGCGACAGACGGCATGAGATTACCCTGATCTGTCACGGGCCGTTGCAGGATGCACAGCTGGCGCTGATCGACGGTACGCTGGATATTATGATCGCCCATCGGCTGGATGAACTGGCCGCCCGCGTGGTTGAGGCCATGCAGCAGGCCAGCCAGGAAGAGCGCGGTGGTTTTATCGCACTAACCAGCAGCTTCGAACTGATCACCAAAGAGAATTACTGAAAGCCTGTCGGGCCGGTTCTGCACTGGCTCCGCATTCCGAATAACTCACTGAAATAGTGGAAATGATAGATTTATATCATTTAAAACTATCAAAAATAGTGAGATCCCCATCAAAAAACGTACATTCCATCATTGTTAGAAATGGAATGTTTGTTTGATACTTCCTTCAAATATTAACTGAAGGATGACCCCCTGTGCTGCTAACTGCTCCCCTCCACATGACAACATGGCCTCTTTTAAGGAGATCATCATGACCATTCACATTGCAAACGCACCTTGCAGCTGGGGTGTGGATGATCCCAAAAACCCGTATCTGCCCCCTTACGAGAAAGTGCTGAAAGAAGCCGCACAGGCGGGATACAACAGTATTGAGCTTGGTCCCTGGACCTATCTGCCAACGGATGCGGCACTACTGACTGAGAAGTTAAAACAGCATGGGCTGACGATTGTGGCAGGCACCATTTTTGACGATCTGGTGAGCGAAGCAAACTTCCCGGCGATGATTGAGCTGACGCATAACCTGTGCCGCAACCTGTCACAAGTGCCAACGGCCACCCCGACTCACGGTGACAATCTGCCTGCACCCTATCTGGTGATTATCGACTTTGGTAACGCCGACCGTGCACGTCTGGCAGGGCAGTATCATCAGGCAGAGCGCCTTTCCGACCATGACTGGCAGCGCATGATCAGCCATATCACTGAGATCTCCCGCATTGCCAAAGAGTACGGCGTCCGTCCTGTTATTCATCCTCACGCGGGCGGCAGTATTGAGTTTGCTGATGAGCTGGAGAAGCTGGTACAGGATATTCCGCACAGCGTTGCGGGCCTGTGCCTGGATACCGGACACCTCTACTACGCAGGTATGGATCCGATCCCTGCGCTGGCCCACTATTTTGATCGCATTGATTACCTGCACTTTAAAGACGTAAACGACGCGGTTTTCCGCAATGTGATCGCCCGGGAACTCGACTTTTTTACCGCCTGTGCGGAAGGGGTGATGTGCCCGATTGGCAAGGGTGCGATCGACTATCCTGCGGTGCGCGCCTTCCTGGCTGAACGCAATTACCAGGGCTGGATCACCATCGAACAGGAACGTGACCCGCGCAATGCCGATGGCAGCCTGCACGACGTGACCGAAAGCCTGCGCTATCTCCACTCTGTCGGATTCTGAAAAGGATAACCCATGATTAACGGTATTAAACCTCTCGATCGCTCCCTTCGCTGGGGCATGGTGGGCGGCGGCGGCACCAGCCAGATCGGTTATATCCATCGTTCGGCGGCGTTACGTGACAACACGTTTACCCTGGTGGCCGGTGCATTTGATATTGATGCAGCACGCGGACGCGCCTTTGGTGAAAGCCTGGGCGTGGCGGGCGAGCGCTGCTATCCCGACTACCAGACGCTGTTCCGCCAGGAAGCGGAACGTGCTGACGGCATTGAAGCGGTGTCGATTGCCACGCCGAACAACACTCACTTTGCCATCTGTAAAGCGGCGCTGGAGTCTGGTCTGCACGTGGTGTGTGAAAAACCGCTCTGCTTTACCACGGCTGAAGCTAAAGAGCTGGCGGCGTTAAGCAAACAGCGGAACAAAATCATCGGCGTGACCTATGGCTATTCAGGCCATCAGCTGATCCAGCAGGCGCGCAGCATGATTGCTGAAGGGCTGCTGGGCGATATTCGCATCGTCAATATGTCGTTTTCCCACGGCTTCCATAATGAGGCGGTTGAGCTGGATAATCCGAGCACCCGCTGGCGCGTTGATCCGAAGTTTGTCGGCCCGAGTTACGTACTGGGCGATCTGGCTACGCATCCGCTGTTTCTGGCCGAAACCATGCTGCCAGAGTTGAAAATCAAACGCCTGATGTGCTCCCGTCAGAGCTTTGTCAAAACCCGTGCGCCGCTGGAAGATAACGCCTTTGTGCTGATGGAATATAACAACGGAGCGGTGGGATCGCTGTGGTGTTCTGCGGTGAACTGCGGATCGATGCACGGCCAGAAGATCCGCGTGATCGGATCGAATGCCAGCCTTGAGTGGTGGGATGAGCAGCCGAACCAGCTGCGCTATGAAATTCAGGGCGAACCGGTGCGTATTCTTGAGCGCGGTATGGGCTATCTGGCACCGCGAGCGCTGGAAGAGGATCGCATTGGCGGGGGCCACCCGGAAGGGCTGTTTGAGGCCTGGTCAAATCTGTATCGCCGTTTTGCCGTCGCGATGGATGCCACCGATCGTGGTGATAAGACACTGCTGGCTGATTTCTGGTATCCGGATGTTGATGCAGGCGTGGCGGGCGTGCAGTGGGTTGAGCGCTGCGTTGAGTCGGCGGATGCCGGAGCGATATGGGTTGATTTTGAGTAACCCGGGTTAGTGCTGTATTGGATGTCAGTCTGACCGGCTCCCCGTTAATGAGCACGGACTGACATCATGATCATCTGCTTCAAGCCATGAGATATTCGACAGGCTTTTTTATCGCACCAGTCAGGGCGGCTTTCGTGCCTGAATAATCCGCCCTGACGCAAAACTATTGCTTCGTCAGCATACCTCTGCCCACGCCATACCCGACCACCAGCAGCGCTCCTGTTGCTCCGGCAACCCAGTGTAAATACGCCAGATGCGCGGTATAACGCAGCAGTACCGGGTCAGTAACCAGCATACTGCCGGCAATCCAGCCGATCAGCGCGCCGCCCAGCGTCACAATCAGCGGGAAGCGCGACAGCAGAGCCAGCACCAGCTTACTGCCCATCACAATAATCGGAATACTGATCAACACGCCGAGCGACACCAGCACGACGTTGCCATTACCGGCGGCAGCCACCGCCAGCACGTTATCCAGCGACATCACCACATCAGCCAGCGTAATAGTCAGCACGGTTTTCCACAGGCGATTGTCGCTGCTAATGGCGGCCTCTTCCTCTTCGTTACCCACCAGCTTAAAGCCAATCCACAGCAGCAGCAGGCCGCCTGTTATCTTCAGCCACGGCAGCGCCAGCAGATGAACGGCAATAATCAGCAGCACCACCCGGGCAACAATGGCACCAAAAGTGCCGAGAATAATGGCTTTTTTCTGCATCTGTGGAGGCAGCTTGCGGCAGGCGAGGGCGATAACCACGGCGTTATCACCGCCCAGAAGAAGATCAATCAATACGATTTGTAGCAAAATTACGGCAAAATCCAGATGTTCGAACCACATAAGCACTCAGTTAACGCAGATATAAGGCCACCGTGGTGACCAGACAGCGATCAGCGGCGGAACTCGTCGGCGCTAATCTGATATTTCCTCAGTTTATTATATAACCCGGCACGTGACAGCCCCATTAACTGGGCGGCCTGGCGCAGATTACCGTTGAGGGCATCAAGCGTGCTGATAATATGTGCGCGTTCATTAACATCCAGCCGCACTGCCTGATGGGGCGCGTCGCGGCATGCTGCATCAGCGGGCGGGATGCTGTTGGTGACTTCATCCGGCAGATCCTGCACATCAATAAACAGACCGTCGTTAATATTGATCACGCGCTCGACAATATTTTCCAGTTCGCGCACGTTGCCCGGCCAGTGATACCGGCTTAATGCCTCCATCGCGCGCGGGGTAAACTGCACATTGATCTTCTTTAACTGGGTGCAGACTTTCTCGCGGAACCATTCAGTCAGCGCCGGGATATCGCTGCTGCGTTCGCGCAGAGCCGGAACAGGAATAGAGATAACATTCAGACGATAGTAAAGGTCGCGGCGAAACGCGCCAGTCTCCACCGCCCTGATCAGGTTGCAGTTGGTGGCGGCAATAATACGCACATTCACCTTAACCGGATGCGATGCGCCGATACGCACCACCTCACTCTCCTGCAATACGCGCAGCAGGCTGGTCTGCGCCTCCAGCGGCATATCGCCGATTTCATCAAGGAACAGCGTTCCGCCCTCCGCCAGCTCGAACTTACCTGCCGCACCGCCGCGCCGCGACCCGGTAAATGCGCCGTCCATATAACCAAACAGTTCACTCTGAACCAGATCGCGCGGCAGTGCCCCGCAGTTAACGGCAATAAAAGGCTCACCGCAGCGCAGACTGCCATTATGGATAGCCTGAGCAAACAGCTCTTTACCGGTGCCACTCTCGCCGGTCAGCAATACCGTGCTGTCGCTGCGGCAGCTGCTGCGGGCTTTATCCATCGCAGCTTTAAGCGCCGGTGCGCTACCGCACAGCATATCAAAGGTATAGCTGGCGCTGACGCCCATCACACGGCGGGTAATGGCACGGATACGCTGATTTTCACGCAGGGCGATCACCTTGCCGCCCCCCGGCGCGGGCATGATCGACACCTGGCAGCAGAGACGCTGATTCTCTGTGGGGTTAAACACAATTTCGCGGTCATTGCAGAAGGTCATGGTTGCCAGGCGGGTATTCTCCGGGTTCAGCACCTTATCGGCCTGCTGACCGGGCCGCGCCAGTCCGTGGAAGATCTGACGCGCATAGCGATTGATAGTTTTGATCATCCCGGAGCGATCGAGCACGATCACCCCTTCATTCAGGGTTTCGAGGATCGATTTTTGCTCCGCCAGCAGCGCGCGCAGGATCAGCTGCTGGCCGATGGCCTCGGCGGCGGCCTGCACTGTGCCCAAAGTGTGATAGTGGAAGTTATCCTGACTGGCGGTCAGCGTCAGTACGCCAATCATGCAGCCATCGGCATCACGAATCGGGGCAGCGGCGCATTGCAGATGGCGCTGGCGCAGAGCTAATTTCCAGTTTTCCCCGTTCAGCATATAGACCAGCCGCTGCTGTTTCAGACAGCGGGCGGTGCAGTTGGTACCCATTTCCGACTCGGTAAGAATGCTGCCCACCGGGGTCAGATCGCGCCCGCAGCAGGAGAGCGTAATCCCCTGTGCATCGGTCAGATTAATATGGCCATCCGGATTATAGGCCAGCAGGTTTTCCATAATGCTGCCCGCAACTTCAATCAGCTCACTGTTATCAGCCAGAATCTGTTTAAGCATTTCGTCGGGTGGAAAGTTGTAGGCAAAATGCGCAGGGTTGATTCCGGCGGAGCGGCTGCTTTTCCACGAGCTGAGTACATCCGGGCGCACAAATTCCGGCTCCCGCCCGGCATCAAAATCTCGCCTCGCCTGTTCCAGCAGATTATCCCAGCGGCTGGCTTCACCGCCCGCAGGCAGACTCAGCTGCCCATCACACTCCGCATCGATCCCACCAGCTAACGTCGGTTGATTCATCTTGCTTCCCTCCCGCTAAATGGAATGTCCATTTTATCGACATGTTAAGTTGACATGTTTTTTTTGTGTTCATTTTGTGATCGCCTCGTACAGAGAAAGCTGTACTCACCGGTGGTCTGCACTCTGGCATAGGGTTTGCTTATGTCTGTGTAACAACTAAAAAACAGTCAGCCAGCTACCTGAAGGGGAACAAGATGTCAGCAACAAACAAGAGCGTACGTGTGGGATTAATCGGTGCAGGCCGCATGGGCAGCTTCCATGCTCAGGCGCTGGCACAAAAAGTTCCTGGCGCAGTACTGGCTGCGGTTGCCGATCCGGTGCCGGGTGCCGCGCAGCGTCTGGCCGAAAAACTGGGTGCCGGTAAATATTACAGCGAACCACAGGCGATGCTCGACGATCCGGATATTGATGCGGTGCTGATTGCCACTCCGGCACGAACCCATGCGGAGCTGGTGGCGGCGGCAGCCCGCGCCGGAAAGCATGTGTTCTGCGAAAAACCAATGGCCATCACGCTGGAAGAGGCGGACAACGCCATTGCTGCCGCGAAGAGCGCGGGCGTGGTGCTACAGGTGGGCTTTAACCGCCGTTTTGCTGCGGGCTTTGCTGCCGCGCTGGCCGGCATCAAAGCCGGAGAAATCGGTACACCGCAGCTTATTCGTTCCCTGACGCGCGATCCCTCTCCGCTGCGCGATCCAAGCGGCATCCCGCCATGGACGATCTACCTCGAAACGCTGATCCACGACTTTGACACCCTGCTGCACTGCAATCCCGGAGCAAAACCGGTGGAAGTGTATGCGATGGCGGATGCGCTGGTGCGCCCGGACTTCAAAGACAGGGGGCTGCTGGATACCTCGGTAGTGACGATTCGCTTTGATAATGGTGCGATTGCCGTCGCGGATGCCAGCTTCGAAGCGGTTTACGGTTATGACGTGCGTGCGGAAGTGTTTGGCAACAACGGTATGTATCAGATGGGAAATATCAACGTGAATAACTGTGTGCACTACGGTGCCGCCGGTATTTCCATCGGTACCTCCCGCCAGGACACCGACCTGCTGGCGGATGCCTATATTGCCGAGCTCACCGAATTTGCACGCTGTGCGGCCAGTGGTGACACCCCGCGCGCGACGGGTGAGGATGCGCGTAATGCGCTGGAAATCGCGCTGGCCTGTATTGCCTCTGTACAGCAGGGCAAACCCATTCAACTACGAGGATAACAACGATGGCGGACTATCGTCTTTCGGTTTCAGCCGAAATGGTTTTTCTGGATTTACCATTTATCGAACGTGTGAAGCGCATACATCAGCTGGGCTTCGGCGTTGAAATCTGGCACTGGAACAATAAAGACATTGATGCGCTGGCGGCGACAGGGGCGACATTCACCTCGATGACCGGCTATCTGACGGGCAACCTGACGGATGATGACGAAATTGCACAGCTGTTAAGCAGCGCCGCTGAGTCGCTGGCCGTGGCGGCGCGTTTAAACTGCCCGAGCCTGAACCTGCATGGCACCGGGCTGGATAATCAGGGGCTGCCGGTCAAACCGGTGACGGTTGTTACCGGTGAGATGTGGGTGAAAGCGGTGCGTACGCTGGAAAAATTAGCCGCGCTGGGTGAGAAGGCCGGGCGCGTGTTTACCCTGGAAAATCTCAACCTTGCCGTCGACCACCCGGGAACGCCGTTTGCCAGGGCGGCGGATACGCTGGCGCTGGTGGAAGCGGTCAACAGCCCCTATCTGAAGATGAATCTTGACCTGTACCACGCGCAGATTGGCGAAGGAAATCTGATCGAGCTGGTGCAGCGCAGCGGCAGTGCTATTGGTGAAATCCAGGTGGCTGACGTACCCGGGCGCTGTGAGCCGGGTACGGGCGAGATTAACTACCGCGCGGTGGCAAAAGCTCTGCGCGCTATGAACTATCGGGGGGTCATTGCGCTGGAAGGCTGGGCGTCAGGGGACAGTGAAGCTGCCCTGGCAAGTTTTAAAGCGCATTTTGATTAATTAAGCATGTGATGCGGCCAGCCCTGGCCGCTTTTTTTCAGGAGGGCCTGCGTCGTTCATTCAGTTCACTACCCAAAATAATAACTTACCTACACCTACAGGAATCCATCCATGAACGTGAATAAAATCGCATTGTTGATTGGTGCTCTGGCACTGGCACCCGCTTCCCAGGCTAAAGATCTGCGTATTGGTGTTGCACTGGCGAACTTTGATCTGAATTTCATCTCCATTCTGCGTACGCAGATGGCGAAGGAGATGGAAAAAGAGAAAATCCAGGGGCAGTTTGAAGATGCCAAAGGGGATATCGCGGTACAGGTACAGCAGGTTGAGAACTTTATTAACCAGGGCGTGGACGCCATTATTCTCAACCCGGTGGATACTCAGGGGGTGAAGCCGATGATGGACGCAGCGAAACGCGCCAATATCCCGCTGATTTTCGTTAACCGTAAGCCAGAAGTGGAGCTGAGTGGCAAGATGGCCTACGTCGGTTCTGACTCGCTGCTGGGTGGCCGGATGGAGATGGAAGCACTGGCAAAAAGAATGAATTACAAAGGTAATGTCGCCATTCTGATGGGTGCGCTGTCGGCAGAAGAAGCGCGCCAGCGCACCAAAGCCACGGAAGATGTCATCGCCAAATATAAAGAGATGAAAGTGGTGGAGAAGCAGTCTGCCCAGTGGATGCGTAACGAAGCGGTAGACGTCACCTCCGGCTGGCTCCTCTCCGGTGATAAGATCGATGCGATTGCCGCCAACAACGATGAGATGGCGATTGGCGCGATTATGGCGCTTAACCAAAGCGGCAAGAAAAATATTCTGGTGGCCGGAATCGACGGTACGCCGGATGCGCTGCAATTTATCAAAAGCGGCAAGCTGGCATTAACCATCTTCCAGGACGCCGCAGCTCAGGGAGTTGGCGCTGTCACCATGGCGAAGCAGGTAATTGATGGCAAAAATAGCGACAAGTTTATGTGGATCCCCTATCAGGTGATCACTAAAGACAATTACGAAGCTTTTATCAGTAAAAACGTCAAATAATCCCGCCAGGCCCTGGTTGGCAGGGCCTGCTTCCTGCGCATCGTTTCTACTAAAAATATCACCTTACCCTGACCGGCTTTGACGTGGCTTGCTGCCATGCAGATGACCACTGTTTAGCGTTGACAGCTTTCCTTATGGCAGTTGGCGGAAATCTGCGCTTCCCCTTAGTCTCCTTACTCAATATTTTCCAATTCATGATGAAAAAAGTGTGATGTCAGTGGCATTTTCAATGTGATATGAATACTATTTCGCCACTGAGCCACGCTCTTCTGTCGCTCACCATAAACCTCCCTGTTTTCTGCTGAGAATGTTGGACATGCATTTTGATTAGTCGCCGCCGGTTTATATTGGGTACCGGTGCGTTTATGCTTGCCATGAGCACCGATAGTTTGTTCGCCCGCCAGGATTTTTTTCCGCTGTGGCCTGATGAACCGCCAGGCGGCGGCGGGCCGAGCGGGGCGCTGCGCATCTCCGCCAACGGCTCATGGTCTAACATTGTCAGTCCGGGAATTCAGCGCTTTGTACCGGAAAAACCCAACGGTAAAGCCGTGCTGATCGCCGCAGGCGGCGGCTATCGCTGGATAGGTATGGGCCGCGAGGCCTGGCCAGTGGCGCGCTGGTTGAACAGCAAAGGATACACCGCGTATGTGCTCAGTTATCGCCTGCCGGGAGAGCACTGGCAGGACGGCAACCGCGTGGCATTTCAGGATGCACAGCGGGCGATGCGCCTGGTGCGCTCGATGGAAAATAACGTGCACCTGCTCGGTTTTTCCGCCGGGGGGCATATGCTTGGCCTGGCCGCAGCGCGCCCGGATTATGCCTCCTATGCCCCGCAGGATGCCATTGACCAGATAGTGCCAAAAGCTGACAGCGTTGGGCTGATCTATCCGGTGATTACGCTGGAACCGCCTTACACCCATACCAATACGCATCTGTCGCTGGTGGGCAACCATCCCTCCCCGGCGGAAGAGGCGAACTGGTCGGTGCAAAACTATGTCACCCGAGCCTACCCGCCGCTGTTCCTTGCTCAGGCGGAGGATGATATGACCTCCAATCCGGAAAATAGCGTGATCATGCACGATATCTGCCGCAAAGCCGGGGTATCGGTGCAGATGATCCGTATTTCACAGGGCGGCCACGGCTTCGGCCTGGGAAAAGCCGGTACGCCCGCCGCCATCTGGGATGAAGCCTACGCGGTGTGGCTGGCGGCCAGGGCCTGATAGCGATGGGCGGGGGCCTGATCTGAGTTTTTATCTCTCTTCGCCAGCGCGTTCCAGCACCTCTGTCAGGCGCTGGATCACCACCTGCGCTGCCCGTGACAGCTGACGTTTAGGTGCCACGCAGAGCGCAAGGGTGAGCGGGCGTACCGCCCGGCCGTGCAGCGGCACAAACGCCAGCTCCCCGCTGGTAATCTCCGGTCTGACATCCAGCAGGCTGAGAACGGAAATCCCTGCCCCGGCGCGCACCAGCGATTTAATCATGCGGATATCGTTACAGCGGATAGTCGCTTCCGGCATCAGACTATGGCGGCCATAGAGCATGGCGGTGCGTTCATGTACCATCAGCGGCGCGGTGGGCAGGATATGGCGATACTCGCTTATCTGGCCGATGGAGAGCGACGGCTGACGGGCCAGCGGATGATCGGCAGCCATCACCACGCCAATCGGCATCTCGCAGAAAGCCCGCACTTCCAGCCCGCTGTGCTCAACCGGGTCGAGCAGCAGACCAAAATCCACCTGCGCATCCGCTACCTGGCCGACAATGGTTTGGCTGTCATGTATCCCCAGGTCGAAGGTCAGCCACGGGTATTCTTGCGCCGCCGCAGCCAGCGCTTCTACCATCACGCCCTCACTCAGTGCGGCGATCAGTGCCACGCTGACATGTCCGCGCTTCAGTCCCTGTAGCTCGTCAAACCGTTCGCGGGTGCGGCGAAACTCCCGGCTCCAGCGGCGAACATCGTCATACAGCAGCTCTCCGGCGGTGGTGAGTTTCAGCCCGGAGGGCAGGCGTTCAAACAGCAGGGTACCCATCATCTCTTCTGCCAGCAGGATTTGCCGGTTCATCGCCGAGGCGGAGACGTGCAGCTTTTCAGCCGCTTTGCGCAGGCTGCCGCTCTCGGCCACGGCGGCAAAGTAGTGTGAGAAACGCGAAAACGGATCCATAGACCTCTCCTGTACGAATTTTTGCAGAGGGTAAGTGAATTATCTCTGATGGACTGCAACACCTTTGAGTATCCACAATGCCTGTAGCGATAACAACCGAACGTTGAGACAGGTGACCCCCATGAAAGCCAAAATCACGCCGCCCCCGCACTGCACCTTTGAACCCGACGACTGGGAGCGTCTGGCCCGCCACTGGCATCCGGTGGCCCGCGCAGTGGATATCAGCAACGCGCCGATGAAAGCAGTGCTGCTGGATGAGCAGCTGGTGATCTACCGGGTAAAAGGCCAGGTGGTGGTGGCGCGCGACGTCTGCCCGCATCGCGGCGTGCCGCTGACGCTGGGTTTCCATGATGAGGCCGGGATTATCTGCCCCTATCACGGCCTGCGCTTTGGTGAAGATGGCCGCTGTAACCGCGTACCTTCCAGCCCGGATCAGGCTATTCCAGCCAAGCTGAACCTGCTGACTTATCCCACTGAGGAGCGTTTTGGCCTGATCTGGACCTGCCTCGCGCCGGAGGAGGGGGCGACCCCCATGCTGCCGCAGATGCCGCACTGGGAGGAGCCGGATTTTCAGCAGATTGTCTGTCCGCACTTTGATATTGCGGGCTTTGCCGGACGACAGGTGGAGGGCTTCCTCGACGTGGCGCACTTTGCGTGGATCCATACGGAAACCTTCGCCGATCCGGAAAATCAGGAAGTGCCGCCCTACATCCCGGTAGAAACGCCCTATGGTTTCAGCGTTGATTACTGGAGTTCAGTCAGTAACTACTCGGCTGAATCAGATAAACAGGCACCGGAAGGTTTTCAGTGGCTGCGTCATTTTGAGATGCATCTGCCGTTTACCGCCACGCTGACTATTCATTTTCCCGATGCTGAAAAACTGGTGATTATGAACGCGGCCTCGCCGGTATCGGCGCGGAAAACCCGGCTGTTTGCACCGATTGCACGTAATTTCGACCTGCATATCCCGGTCGAAGATGTTCACGCCTTCAACCATCGGGTATTTGAAGAAGATCGGCTGATGGTGGAAACCCAGCGCCCGGAGCGGCTGCCGCTGGATTTAACTCTGGAGGCCCATATTCCGGCGGATCGCAGCTCCATAGCCTATCGCCGGGGCCTGAAAAAGCAGGGCTTTGGCGAATTCTTCCTGGTTTAAGGGGAACGCGATGCAAACCATTGAGGTGATTGTTGACGCCCTGTCACGGCAGGGGAGCAAAAATATAGCGTTGACGTTAGTCAGCGCCGATGGCGGCCCGCTGCCCTCCTGGCAGGCGGGGGCGCACGTTGACCTGCATCTGGCGGGCGGGCTGGTGCGTCAGTATTCGCTGGCGGGGGATCCGCAACAGCGCGACAGCTATCTGCTGTGTGTAAAACGAGAAGCTGCTTCGCGCGGTGGCTCGCGTTTTGTTCATGAACAGCTGCGCCTCGGGCAGCGGCTGACCCTCTCCGTGCCGCGCAATATTTTTTCCCTGCAACCGGCAGAGCATAGCGTTCTGATGGCTGGTGGCATCGGTATTACTCCGCTGCTGGCAATGGCTGAACAGCTGGATGCCAGCGGGCAGAGCTTCGAGCTGCATTACTATGTGAAAACTCAGGCCGATGTCGCGTTTCGCACCCGGCTGCATCAGGGATTCCGTCACGGCAGCTGTACGCTGTGGTCAGGCTGTGAAGGGCACAGCCCGCGCCGCGATCTGCCTCCGGTGCTGCACCAGCCCGAGGGTAAGCGCCTCTATCTCTGCGGCCCGGCGGCTTTTATGGCGCATGGGGAAGCGGAGGCCATCAATCGCGGCTGGTCTGCTGACCGTATTCACAGTGAAGCTTTTTCCGCCGTTGCCATACCTGCCAGCGCTGAGTCAGCAGAGGGGTTTACCGTGACGTTAAGCAGCAGCGGAAACTCCTATTTTGTGCCGCCGGAGAAGAGCATTGCGGTGGTGCTGCTGGAGCATCAGGTGGCGGTACCACTCTCCTGTGAGATGGGGATTTGCGGTGCCTGCCTGACGCCGGTGCTGTCGGGGGAGGTGGATCATCGTGATACGGTGCAGTCGCAGGCGGAGAAAAGCTGTTCTGACCAGCAGATTGCGCTGTGCTGTTCGCGCAGTCGTACGCCGGAGCTGGTGATTGCACTATAAGGTGAGCGGGCGGGGAGGGTTCCCCGCCAGCAGAGCGGATTAACGTTGCAGGAAGGCCAGCAGATCCTGATTTAACCGATCCTGATGGGTAACGGCAAAACCGTGCGGCGCATTGTCATAAACCTTCAGTTCTGAACCGGGGATCATCGCTGCCGCCAGCTTACCGGTGGCTTCAAACGGCACAATCTGGTCGTTACTGCCGTGGATCACCAGTGTGGGCACGCTGACTTGCGCCAGATCGCCACGAAAATCGGTCTCTTCAAAAGCCGTTACGCAGTCGATGGTGCCTTTCAGCGAGGCCAGCAGCGCGATATTCAGCGTCTGGGTCAGCACACCGTCAGAGAGGGTTTGCCCGGCATTAATGCCATAAAATGGCGTGTTGAAGTCGCTCATAAACTGCGCCCGATCCTTGCGGATCCCGTCACGAATGCCGTCGAATACCGCTTTTTCCACCCCTTCAGGATGATCGTCCGTCTTACCGAAGATCGGCGTTACCGCCCCGAGCAGCACCAGCGCACTGACACGGTCGCTGCCGTAGCGGCCAATATAGCGTGAGACATCGCCACCGCCCATCGAGAAGCCCACCAGCGTAATCTCATGCAGATCGAGATGTTGAATCAGGTCGTTGATATCGGAAGCGAAGGTGTCGTAGTTATACCCTTCCCACGGCTGGTCAGAGCGGCCAAAACCACGGCGGTCAAAGGCAATAGCCCGGTAGCCACGCTCGGCAAGGAAATTCATCTGGCTGTCCCACATATCCGCATCCAGCGGCCAGCCGTGGCTGAACAGCACCGGTTTGCCCGTGCCCCAGTCTTTGAAATAAATCTGCGTGCCGTCCTGCGTAGTGAATGTGCTCATTTCTGTTTCCTCTAAGGTGGATGACGTGATGTTGTGGCTAACGTTAGCTCCCCGGAAAAGATAAAGATAAGGCATTATTTTGCACGACTTGTTAGAAAATTCTTATCAACTTATCTGTCTGATTTAACTGTCGATTTCCCTCTGTTTATTGGCGGGATCCCTGTCAAAAAAAACTTAACAAGTTGCCAAATTCTTTCCGCTATCAGCAAATTCCTGCCGGACGTAATCTTGTTTCCAGCAGCACAACACTCACTCAAAACATCGCTAACTGATAACGAAAAGAGGAATTGACCATGTCTAAATTCGACCTGCTGGATCCACAGAACTCCACCCTGATTTTCATCGACCATCAGCCGCAGATGTCTTTCGGCGTAGCCAATATCGATCGTCAGCAGCTTAAAAATAATACGGTAGCCCTGGCGAAAGCGGGAAAAATTTTTAACGTGCCGACTATTTATACCTCGGTGGAAACCGAAAGCTTCAGCGGCTACATCTGGCCGGAACTGCTGGCGGTTCACCCGGAAGTGCAGCCCATTGAGCGTACCTCAATGAACTCATGGGAAGATGAAGCCTTCGTGAATGCGGTAAAAGCTACCGGACGTAACAAGCTGATTATCTCTGCCCTGTGGACAGAAGTGTGCCTGACCTTCCCGGCGCTGATGGCGATGAAAGAGGGCTTTGAAGTCTACGTGGTCACCGACACCTCCGGCGGCACCAGCGTGGATGCTCATGAGCGCTCCATCGACCGTATGGTGCAGGCCGGTGCGATACCCGTGACCTGGCAGCAGGTGTTGCTGGAGTATCAGCGCGACTGGTCACGTAAAGAGACCTATGACGATGTGATGGATCTGGTGCGTGAACACAGCGGTGCCTACGGCATGGGCGTGGATTATGCCTACACCATGGTGCATAAAGCCCCGGCACGTAAAGCCTGATCCTTCCCACTCCAGCCGCCTGTTGGTACGGGCGGCTGATCTCCTGTCAGCTGGAGTATCACCATGAATACAACGTCATCCGGTGCATTCGCGCCGCTTAAGCAGGGGCTGTTTGCGGTGATTTGGGCCGCGACGATCCTCGGTAATACCGGCAGTTTTATGCGCGATGTTGCCAGTTCATGGCTGGTCACCGGGCTGTCATCGAACCCGGCGGCAGTGGCGCTGATGCAGACCGCCGCCACACTGCCGATTTTCCTGCTGGCGATCCCCGCAGGAGTCTTGTCCGATATTCTGGATCGCCGCCGCCTGCTGATTGCTGTCCAGCTACTGCTGGCGAGCGTCAGTGCGACGCTGCTGATCCTCTCGCATAATAATCTGCTGACCGTAGAATACCTGGTCGCGCTGACCTTTATTGGCGGCATCGGCGCGGCGCTGATGGGCCCGGCCTGGCAGGCGATTGTGCCGGAGCTGGTTCCGCGTCCACAGCTCAAGAATGCGGTAGCGCTTAACTCGCTGGGGATCAACATCGCCCGCGCCGTTGGCCCGGCCACCGGAGGCCTGCTGCTGGCCGCGCTCGGTGCCTGGGCGGCCTATGGTGCCGATGTCCTCAGCTATGTGTTTGTCATTGCCGCGCTGCTCTGGTGGAAACGACCGCAGAAAGCGAAAAATGAACTCTCAGAGCATTTTTTCGGTGCTTTCCGCGCCGGTATCCGTTACGTCAAAGCCAGCCGCGAACTGCATCGGGTGCTGCTGCGTACCGTGATTTACTTCTTCTTTGCCAGCGCTATCTGGGCACTGTTGCCGCTGGTAGCACGTAATCTGTTGCAGGGCAGCGCCGGATTTTACGGCACCATGCTGGGGGCGGTGGGTGCAGGCGCGATTGTCGGTGCACTGCTGCTACCCGCGCTGCGTCAACGGTTGAGCGTTGATGGTTTAATGCTGCTTTCGGCGGGCCTCTCCGCGCTGGTCATGGTGACGATTGCCCTGCTGCCAGTCAAAGCGCTGGCTCTGCCGCTGATGGTGCTGCTGGGCGTTAGCTGGATAATAGCGCTGACCTCGCTCAACGGCGTGGCACAGGCAGTGCTGCCAGACTGGGTGCGCGGCAGGGGCCTGGCGGTTTACCTGATGATGTTTAACGGTGCAATGGCCGCAGGCAGCCTGTTCTGGGGGCTGGTGGCACAAAAAAGCGGGCTGGTAATGACTCTGCTGATCGCTGCCGTGGTGCTGATACTCTCCGCGCTGCTGTGCCTGCGCATCAGACTCCCCGCAGGCGAGGCCGATCTGCAACCCTCAGGCCACTGGGATGAACCAGAATTAGCAAGCGAAGTGACGGCAGATCGCGGGCCGGTGATGATTCAGATCGAGTATCAGGTAACCGCAGAGGATCGCCCGGCGTTCCTGGCAGAGATCAAAAAGCTGTCGCTAATCCGTCGCCGCGATGGTGCCTGGGCCTGGGGTATCGCCGAACACAGCCATGATGAAACCACATTAATCGAGTGGTTCCTGGTAGAGTCCTGGCATGAGCATCTGCGCCAGCATCAGCGCGTCTCCCATGCGGATGCGGATCTGCAAAGCAGCGTGATGCGCTTCCATCGGGGCGGGGGGAAGCCGGTAGTGCGGCATTTTCTTTCACTCTAACCCCCCCCGCCAGCATCTTTCTGTCCGCAGCTGTGTTGGCTGCTCTCCCAAACCCCGGTCACTTACAACAGTAAGCTCCCGGGGATTTGCTCTTTTGCCGCCTTGCTGCAAACAGAAATCTACTGGCGGGGGCTTTCTGCGTCTTTCTGTGCGTAAATGCGTTGGCTGCTCTCACGAACGCCGGTCACTTACAACGGTAAGCTCCCGGGGATTTGCTCTTTTGCCGCCTTGCTGCAAACAGAAATCTACTGGCGGGGGCTTTCTGCGTCTTTCTGTGCGTAAATGCGTTGGCTGCTCTCACGAACGCCGGTCACTTACAACGGTAAGCTCCCGGGGATTTGCTCTTTTGCCGCCTTGCTGCAAACAGAAATCTACTGGCGGGGGCTGCATCTTTCTGTGCGTAAATGCGTTGGCTGCTCTCACGAACGCCGGTCACTTACAACGGTAAGCTCCCGGGGATTTGCTCTTTTGCCGCCTTGCTGCAAACAGAAATCTACTGGCGGGGGCTTTCTGCATCTTTCTGCGCGTAAATGCGTTGGCTGCTCTCATTGCTACTCCGCCGCATACACCTGGCGAAGCCCTTCGAAGTTCTGTAAGCGTTCGCGCCACCACATGGCTGCGTTGCCGGTTGCGCTGTCGCTCCAGGCCAGAAACGCCTGGTCGCGCCGCGTTTCGCTGTCGAGCTGACGTTCGACCAGCGTACCGTTCTCCAGATGCGGTGCCGCCAGATAACGCGGCAGATAGCCGCAGCCCAGTCCGTCAACCTGCGCCTGCACCTTATCAGCAAAGCTGTGCACACTCAGGATTGGTTGCTCGTCGAGCACGCGCAGGTCGGTGCCTTCGGCATGGCGTGAGCTGTCATGTACCACCACTGCCCGGTACTGGCGGATCTGCTCACGCAGCAGCGGGGCCGGCAGCACAGCCAGGGGATGATGTGGCGCAATGGCAAACGCATATTCCAGCCATCCAACCGGCACACAGCTTACGCCGCTGTGACGCACCGGCTCCTGAACCGCGCCGAATACAATATCTGCCAGACCATAACTTAGCGCTTCCCAGCAGCCAGCCAGCACGTCCTGGCGGAACAGCAGCCGGGTGTGATGATGTTCCTGATAGAACGCATCTACCAGCCCGGAGAGCAGTGAAAACGGCACGGAAGCGTCAAGGCTGATAGTCAGTTTAGTTTCCCAGCCGCTTTCAACATATTGCGCCTGCTGCTCAAGCTCGCCCACGGCACGCAGCAGAACACGCCCTTTCTCCAGCATTAAGCGGCCGGTGGGGGTAAAGGTTGCACGATGCCCGGAGCGATCCAGCAGCGTGATATTTAAGTCACTCTCCATCTTCTGCACCGTATAACTCAGCGCCGAAGCGGTTTTAAACAGCCTGGCCGCGGCGGCGGCAAAGGTACCGTGCCGATCGAGTGCATCAAGAATCAGCAGTGCCTCAAGGTTTAATCGCATGGTGTTCCCCAAACCCAAAATTTGTTTAACAACAACCTAAATTCTTTCCGTTATCAAGCAGCACCGCTATTTCGTATTGTTTTCCCTGTCAACGCAACCTGAATCGCAGCCTGGAGTTAATGATGGACTATCCCCATCAGCCTGAACATATCACCCTGGTGATCACGCACCGCCTGTTGCCAGGCAAGCAGGAGGATTACCAACGCTGGCTGGAAACGATTATGCCGCAGGCAGCACTGTTCCCCGGCCATCTCGGCGTCAATGTGCTGCGTCCGGTACACGATGAAATGACCTGGACGATACTGGTGAGATTCGACAACCTGGATAATCTTTATCAGTGGCTGAATTCTCCGCAGCGCGCAGAACGCGTAGCAGAACTGGCCATGCTGCTGGCCGGGCGCGAGCATATTGAGATGCGACCCGGCGCAGCATTCTGGTTTACCCCGGCGGATCCGGCACGGGTAACACCGAAGCGGTGGAAGCAGTTTCTGGTAACGCTGGCTGTGATTTTTCCCTCCACAAATCTGGTTCCCTGGTTCTGGGGGGCGCTGCTGCCCGCCAGTAAAGGAACGCTGTGGGGACATTTTCTTAACGATGCCTGCGTGGTCGCTCTGGTGGTGTATCTGTGGATGCCAGCGATAACGCGTTTATTAAACAACTGGCTGTCCCCAAGCGGGAAAACCAGCCCGGAGAGTAACGATGAATAGTGCCTCATTGATTCTGACCAACGGTAAATTCCATACGGTTGACCGTGAAAATCCGCTGGCAACGGCGGTAGCGATTAAAGACGGTAAGTTCCTCGCGGTAGGTAGTGAAGCAGAAGTGATGCAGTTTGCCGGCGATGAGACCCGCCTGGTGGATCTGAAAGGCCATACCGCTATTCCCGGGCTGAATGACTCGCACCTGCATCTGATCCGTGGCGGGCTGAATTACAATCTTGAGCTGCGCTGGGAAGGGGTACCGTCGCTGGCGGATGCTCTGCGCATGCTGAAAGAGCAGGCGCTGCGTACACCAAATCCGCAGTGGGTGCGTGTGGTGGGCGGCTGGAATGAGTTCCAGTTTGCCGAACGCCGTATGCCAACGCTGGATGAAATCAATGAAGCGGCACCGGATACGCCGGTATTTATCCTTCACCTCTACGATCGCGCACTGCTTAACCGCGCAGCACTCCGCGTGGTGGGCTATACCCGCGATACGCCCAATCCGCCGGGGGGCGAGATTCAGCGCGACGGTAACGGCAACCCCACCGGGATGCTGATTGCCCGCCCCAACGCGATGCTGCTTTACTCCACGCTGGCGAAAGGGCCAAAGCTGCCGCTGGAACAGCAGGTGAACTCCACCCGCCAGTTTATGCGTGAGCTGAATCGCCTCGGGCTGACCAGCGCCATTGATGCGGGTGGCGGTTTCCAGAACT
Source organism: Erwinia sorbitola (assembly GCF_009738185.1). Classification (NCBI taxonomy): domain Bacteria; kingdom Pseudomonadati; phylum Pseudomonadota; class Gammaproteobacteria; order Enterobacterales; family Erwiniaceae; genus Erwinia; species Erwinia sorbitola. The sequence goes on from NZ_CP046509.1 coordinate 213,441, forward strand.
ATCCGGATGACTACGAGGTGATCAGCGAACTGCACGAGAAAAAGCAGCTGACGGTGCGTATCGCCTACAACCTGTTTACCCAGCGTCCGGGCCATGAACTGGAAGATTTCGAGCGCTGGACTGATATGCTGAAACCGGGGCAGGGCACGGATTTTTATCGCCACAACGGGGCCGGAGAGATGCTGGTTTTTTCTGCCGCTGACTTTGAGGACTTCCTGGAGCCGCGCCCGGATCTGGCTCCCGGTATGGAAGATGAGCTGGAGCGGGTGGTGCGCCATCTGGTAGAGCACCGCTGGCCTTTCCGTCTGCATGCGACCTATAACGAGTCCATCAGCCGCATGCTGAACGTGTTCGAGAAGGTTAACCGTGAGATCCCGTTTAACGGTCTGCACTGGATTTTCGACCATGCGGAGACCATTACTGAGGCCAATATTGAGCGTGTGAAAGCGCTGGGCGGCGGAATCGCGGTACAGCATCGGATGGCGTTTCAGGGGGAATATTTCGCCGAACGCTACGGCCATGAAGCGGTGAAGCAGACGCCGCCGGTGGCGAAAATGCTGGAGGCCGGCGTACCGGTTGGTCTGGGCACTGACGCCACCCGCGTTGCCAGCTATAACCCGTGGACGGCGCTGTACTGGCTGGTGTCCGGGCGCACCGTCGGCGGCATGGCGATGTATGATGCTAATGCACGTCTGGATCGTGACACGGCGCTGATGCTGTGGACGCAGGGTAGCGCCTGGTTCTCCAGCGAACAGGGGAAAAAAGGGCAGATAAAAGTGGGTCAGCTGGCGGATCTTGCCGTTCTCTCGCAGGACTATTTCAGCGTACACGAAGAGGCAATCAAAGGCATTGAGTCAGTGCTCACCGTGGTCAATGGCGATGTGGTGTACGCTGCCGGGAGCTTTAGCCCGCTATCACCGCCGCCGGTGCCGGTACTGCCAGAATGGTCGCCGGTGGTAACCACGCCAGGCCACTACCGCAGTGCACCACCGCTGGCGAACGGCCGCGTTGCTTTTGCCTCACAGCCGCACCAGTGTAGCGGCCCCTGTGGCGTGCACAGCCACTCGCATGACGTAGCGCGCCGTTCCAGCGTACCGGTATCGGATGACAATGCATTCTGGGGCGCGTTGGGCTGTTCCTGCTTCGCGTTCTGAGTTCTGAAAACCGGCTCCCGAAAGCAGCACTTCGGGGGCCGGAAGGTTTACCGGTTAGTGACTTAACACGGTAAATTCTGCATCGATGGCTTCAGCTTTTTTCCGCCACTCTTTAAACTGCTGCTGGCGTGCGCGCCCTTCGCTCACGCTCTGTTGCAGATTGACCACCTTTTCATGCAGCACGATGTAGTTATTGAAGAAGTCGGTAACGAAGCTCTCGCTGTCGATCGACTTCAGCCAGTGTTCACGCTGGGCCTCAAAGTTTTTCACCATGGTGTCGAGCGCTTTGGCAAACTCCTGCTCTTTTTGGATCTGGCTCCAGCTATCCCACAGTTCCATCCCGAGGCTGACAAAAGCCAGCGCCCCGTTAACGCCTTTCGCCAGATTTACCGCACCCCATGGTTTGAACTTCAGCAGCTTGCTGAGATCCACTCCCACGGTTTTAGCCACGCTCACAATGCCATTACGGGCGGCGAGCACCGTGGTGTTAGTGATCATATTGCTTTTCACCACGTAGCTGATGCCCTGGCGGCCATAGCTCATCAGGGCATTGTTAAAGTGATTTACATCAGCGTTAAATCCCGTCTGCATCTTGTCGATGGCCAGAGTGACCGACTGGAGCTGGCGATCGAACTCATTTTGCAGGCGCGCGGCAACTATGCAGCCTTCAGAACCCACTTCACGCTCAAAGAAATCATTGAAAGTCTCCATGCTCAGGCCGCGGGTTTGCAGGATCAGGTCGGTGAAATAGCGGCTGATAAACTCACGCAGAGCGATCCGTGCCGTGCTGATCTGACGTGAGATGGCATCCAGCTGTTGCCCTGCGCGCTGGCTCATCGTCTCCAGGCCGTTGACCTCCTGAGCGATATTCTCATCATTCTCAATCGCTACCGGCAGCTGTTTGCTCAGAACATCGCGGATAATACTTTTTTTCATCTCACCGACCAGCGCCAGCGGGCCGCCGTTCTGTTTAATCTTCACGGAGGTTGCCTGCTGTAACCTGTCGATATGTGACAGAGCTTTAAACGACTCCAGGTTCTGTAACCAGTGCTCTGTGCCCATATCAAACGGGTTAGCAGCGACGGCCACAATCGACAGATTTTCACGCTCGGCACCGTTAAGGGCGATCAGACTCTCCAGACGCCCGGTGACGTTATCGCGTTTAATGGCCAGCGCCGCGCGGTAAGCTTCCTCATCTTCAACATCGACGACTTCATCAAAGCGACTGAGCACAAATACCGTGCGCGGTAGCAGATCCAGAGTCCGGAACAGCCAGTTCAGGTCTTCTTTATGGCTCTCTTTTACCGGATTGGTGGAGTTCATCACATACAGCACCAGATGCGCTTCGCTGACATATTTTTTGGTGATGTCTTTGTACTTTTCAATAGCGTGGGTGTCTTCGTTAACCTGCTCTTTAAAGCCGAATAACCCCGGGGTGTCGATCAGCACATAGTCATTTCCAACGTCATAAATCCTGACCTCGTTGGAGGACTCCTGATGGCTGATATTCATGCTGGATTTGTCCAGCTTCTCCATCCAGGCCGCAGCAATGGAGGTTTTCCCTTCAGAAAAACCGCCAATCAGTGCGATTTTAAGCTTCTCGTTGCCGGCTCCGGCGATTGCGGTCGCCAGCTTATCGCGCAGGTGAGGGTCGATCTGAATACCAAAGCTCTCCCCCTGCTGAAGAAATGCAGAAAGCTCCTCCAGCACGGCAACTACGCGTGACTGCTGGCTTTTAAAAACGTCGAGTGTCTTTTCCATTAGCGGGCTCCCCGGGCTTCAGTTTCAATATTGTCAGAAAGGGTGGTGAGTTTTTTGGTCGCGTTAAGCAGCATACGGTTAATGTGCTTCACCTGCTCAACCGGCTGTTGCACGTCGCTTTGCAGCTGTTTGATGGTGTTTTCCAGCTCCGGGAAAATCTTGTCGATGCTGGAGTAGAGCGATGAGCGCAGGTTGCCCGCGATTCTGTTCAGGTTTTCGTCGGCGGATTTACGCTGCTGCGACATTTTGAATTTGGCGTTGAGTGCTCCCCATAGCGCTTTCGCAAATGAGAACACCAGGCTTGCCAGGGCCGGAGCGAGCAGCAGCCAGCCAGCCGGATTCCAGAACATCAGCGCACCGCCGATGGCCGTGCCAATCAAACCACCTACTTTCAGACCGCTATCAATCTTAAATTTCAGGTCGAAATTGATATTAAAACGCTCGGTACCAAATTTATCCGTTGCGGCCATCAGCTCCAGGGTTTGCTGCTGGTGGTGCCGGATAACATCGGCAATCTCATCCTGGAAGTACTTCGTCTCTCGCTGCATTTTTTCCGGCAGCGACGTCTGTAGCCGGGCAACGCCCTCTTCCAACTGTTCACGTAGCTCAGATTTAAAGCGATCGTTGCTGATGTCATCCTCAATGGTGCGATAGATTTTGCTGCGCACCGTGCTTTTGAACTCATCGACGGCGGTTTCGCCACAGGACGCCAGCCGGGCGCGTAATCCGGCCAGCGCATTATCCAGCTGATAGCGGGCACTTTCCGCGCCAGCATCCAGATCTTTTTGCAGCTGTCCGAAGGATTTCTGCTGTAGCTCTTTTACCTGGCGGACAATCGTATTAACGCTCTGTACCGCTTTATTCAGGTTGGAATGGGCAATTTTTGCCTTGCTGTCCCGCACCAGCTCTTTGGTCAGCAGATGGTGGAAATCGGTCAGACGACTTTTAAGCAGAATGTCGGCGGCCGGAATTTTTTGCAGGAATTTTTCGCGATCCTGCGCCAGTTTCGATCCGGGAGCAAGATGATCCGCCAGCGCCAGGAAGGCCGGCTGGGCGCTTAAGGTATACGACTGGCGATAGTGTTCGCCCAGCTGCTCGCGCATTTTATCATCAAGATCGCGCAGGCTTTCGCTCTCATCATCGCTGACCAGACTGCCTCTGGTTAACTGCATCGGGTTAGTAATACGCTTGTTGTAAACTGCCCAGACTTCGGTCTGCGCACCGAGATGTGCCTTTATCTTTTCTAATGTTCCGCTATTCTGCGCATCCCCTTTCTGTGGCGCGGTGGCTTTGCTGGTCAGGTAAAACACCGCATGGGCTTTTTGTACTGCATTGGTGATTTGTGTGCTGACCTTTTCCTCTTTGCCTTCAATGCCGGGAACGTCGAGCAGAGCAAAGCGTTGCCCTTCTGATTCAAAATGATAGCTCTGGGTATCCAGGGTAAAGTCCGATCGACCATCACCAATAATCTGCCCATCAGCAAGCTGCGAAAGCGCCGTCAGCTGCTCCTGCAAGGCAGACTGCTGTTGCAGGGCGGCGCTATGCTGCTGTTCTGCCGCGGCTTTCTGCATCAGCAGTGCGCTGGTGGATTGGGAATGCCCAGCCGTTGCCGCTGCCTGCTGCGCTTTCAGCTGGAGGATGGCGATTTTTTCCGGGCTTTTAATTAACAGGCCGATCAGGCGCTGCCACAGTGATGCACTGCTTCTCTTCGCTGCCAGCTCGTCGGTCAGCTGCTGGATTTGTTGCTGTAAGGCCGCATTCTGCTGGTTAAAGTCTTCTTGTAACTGCACCAGTGCACTGTTGAAACGCGTCAGGGTTGCTTCACAGTTTTGTACCGTCGCGTGCAGGGCGTCGATCTGTTCCGGAGCCAGGCTGTGCTGCTGGCGAAACGCGGTAAACTGCTGTCGCTGTTTCTGCTTGGTCGGTTCATTGAGCAAGATGCGTAATGTTTCAATCAGCGTTGATTTACCCGCATTGGTTTCGCCGTAAAAGGCGATTGTGAACTCATCCCATTCGGCATTGTTTTGCAGGCTGGCGATATCGTGATCCAGCTCGTGACGAAATTTTTCGAGGATTTTTACTGCCTGCGCAGTGGCCTGGGTGAGGGATTCATCACGGGTTCCGCTGGCCAGAACCGTTAACAGAGAGTCTACTTCACGGACAATATTTTGATAAATCTGATTGGGAATGGTGGCATCCATTGTCATCAACATAACCTGAATTATTTAGCAGATGGCAATATTAACGGTTCGATAGTCTCTTTTCTTTAATCAGTTTCGTGGTTTTGATGAAAAATAAGGCCAGCAATTGCTGGCCCATGTTGGTCGTGCAGTATGCAGAATAGATAAGCGTTACGGCAGAGCGTAAGCAATCACATCGTCACCGCGGTTGTCGTTGGTGCCGGTACGCGTTGCACCGCCCGCCACGACGACCACATACTGTTTACCATCTTCTGCGATATAGGTCATCGGTGCGCCCTGTCCACCAACCGGCAGACGGCCACGCCACAACTCTTTACCCGTATTGTTATCCAGTGCGCGCACGAAGTAATCGAGCGAGCCGTGGAAGAAGGTCAGCCCACCTTTGGTCACCAGCGGGCCACCCATGGTTGGCATCCCCAGCGGGATATCAAGGCCAGGTGCAACACCATTGATTGGCGCATCTTTAATGCTGCCCATCGGCATCTGCCAGCGTGTTTTACCCGTCGCAAGGTCGATAGCGGTCATCGAACCAAATGGCGGCTTGAAGCACGGTACGCCCAGCGGTGACATAAACATCGAACGCTCAACCCCCCACGGGGTGCCCAGCTGTTTGGAGTATTCGCCTTCGGTGCTCGCCTTCATCCCTTTCTGCTCGGCTTCTTCACGTTTGATGAATTTGCCCCACTGCGCCATACGGATGTCGTTAACGATCAGCGTACCGGTTGACGGGTCAATTGCACCGCCGCCCCAGTTAAAGCCGCCGTAGTAGCCAGGGTAGATCAGGGTACGTTTTTTATCAGAGAGTGGAGTGAATTCGCCCTCCCAGCGCATCTCTTTGAACTGCACGCGGCAGTAAAGCTGATCGAAGATGGAAGCGCCCCACATATCCGACTCTTTCAGTGCGGCAGTACCCACGGAGATGGCTGAGTACGGCTGAGTGTCGGCTACTTTCATACCCGGCATCGCATCGGTAGAGACCTTGCGGTATTCCACCGGGATCACCGGTTTACCGGTACGGCGATCCAGTACGAAGATCTGGCCGCGCTTGGTCAGCTGGATCAGCACCGGAGTCGTGGTGCCGTCTTTGCCTGGCATATCGTAGAGGATCGGCTGGGAAGAGACGTCATAGTCGAACTGGTCGTGATTAGCAGTGCGGAAGTGCCACACCTCTTTACCGGTTTTCAGCTCAACGGCGACCACGGAGTCGTTATATTCGTCTGAGTACGGGTGACGGTTGCCGGTCCAGAAGTCTGGAGTCTGGTTGCCGGTAGGGAAGTAGGCAATGCCGAGCTTCGCATCATAGGCCGCTGTTCCCCAGAAGTTCGGGGTCTCAATTGCATAGGTCTGGCCTTCCGGCAGCGGGGAGCTGTCCTTCGCGCCGCGTGAAGCATCCCATGCCCACAGAATTTTTCCGCTGCGAGCATCAAAGCCGCGCACCACGCCGGAAGCTTCGCCGGTGGTCAGGTTATCGTTCAGCTTGCCGCCGACCATAATCACGCCGTCGGCAACCAGTGGTGCAGAGGTCAGGTAGTAAGAACCGTGCGCCGTCGGGCCAAGGCCGTTCAGCAGGTTAACAAATCCATTGTCGCCAAAGCTTTCATCCAGCTTGCCGGTTTCGGCATCCAGCGAGAAGATGCGGCCATCAACGGTGGTGCTGATGATGCGTTTATTAGCACCCTGTGGCGCATCGCTGAGTTCGGTATAAGCGACGCCACGGCAGCGTTTCCACTGCTTGTTGCCTTCGGTTTCTTCAATTTTCGGGTCGAAGCGCCACTTCTCTTTCCCGGTGACCGGGTCGAGGGCGATCACTTTATTCAGCGGCGTACACAGATACATGGTATTGCCGACTTTCAGCGGCGTTACCTGATATTCGGAGCCGTTAATCGCCAGATCGCCGGTATGATAAGTCCAGGCCACCTTCAGATCTTTCACGTTGCTGGTGTTGATCTGATTGAACTGAGCAAAGCGCTGGCCTCCGGTATTACGACCATAGGCTGCCCAGTCGTTACCGCTGTCATCGGCGGCTTTTTCATCCAGTACGGCAGCTTTGTCACCGCTGGCTTCCACTTCCGGATGAATACGGAACATATTGGCAAAAATTGCCACGATAGCGATGGCCAGCACCACTGAGAAACCGCCTGCCACTTTGCAGCCGATAACACGGGTCTGATCTTTCTTACGCAGTACCGGAGCACACAGTGTAGCCAGCAGTGCAACCACCAGGAAGGTAACGGTACGCGGCACCAGCTGCCAGAAATCCGTACCGACTTCGCTGAAGGCCCAAATCAGGCTGACAATCAGCAATGCCCAGGCGAGATACAGCGCCCAGCCATTTTTCCGTGCTAATCCCAGACCGGTGGCGGCCATCGCCAGACCAGCAGGGAGATAAAACCATGAACCACCCAGTGTAATCAGGTAGACACCGCCACCTGCAAGAGATAAGCCCAGAAGAACCAGGACTATCCCGATAATAACAACCAGAATATTGCGACTGTTTTTCATGATGAGATATTTTCCATACAGAACGATTCCTTTTCAGGACGATTGATGAATCGACTCTTGCCCGACATTAATTGCAAAATTGTTATATTTGTTAAGTGTTTGCGATGCCTGTCCCTTGCACCTCTGTGCACCTTTTTGCCACGTCTTGATAACATTTCCCTGTAGCTTTCCTTTCTCCTCTCGTTATTACCCACAGTAACTAACGGGCTAATGCCGTTTTTAGTCATTTAAAAACATGTGGTTAGAGAGGTGATAGTGAAGCGGCAAAGATATTACCTGAGCTTGCTACCGTTGGCAAAGCGTATTGCCAACGGTAGCAACATTAAACATGTATGTAACATATTGCTGGCGCAGCGAGAGATTATCAGTATGTAAAGAGGGGGAAAATCACACATCCGGCACCCTGCGCTTTAGGGGACAGTGAGATTCCTCTATTCTGTTGGCAACAGGTTCAGCTACCGGAGCGCAACTGCTTAAATAATCATGAAAAACCGAGTGACAGAGAAACAGACGCAGAAAGCAACGGCGAGCGATGTTGCGCTGCTGGCCGGCGTATCGAAATGGACAGTGCTGCGTGCGTTTAAACCGGATGCATCGATTTCACCGCTGGCGCGCGAAGAAGTGCTGGCTGCGGCAAAAAAACTTGGCTTCCGGCCAAACCTGCTGGCGCGCAGCCTGAAACAGCGTAAAACCAATATTATTGGCGTGGTGACCGATGAGTTTACCAATCCGCATACGCTGAAAATGCTCAATGAGGTCACGCGGCAGCTGAACGAGCGTGGCTATATGGCGCTGCTGCTTAATGTCGACTCCGATGCTAACTACCAGTCGGTGCTGCAAATGGCCGGGCAGCTACAGGTGGATGCGCTGCTGTTCCTCGCCACCATTTTTAGTGACGAACTGATTGTCGCCATGGAGGAGCTGCATCAGATCCCCAGCATTCATGTGTGCCGCAGTACCGATAGCGCCGATGTGGAAGTGGTAAGCGTGGATGGCTATGCCGCAGGTCAAGAGCTTGGGCGCTTGCTGCTCTCTCAGGGCTATCATCGCTTTGGCTATATGAAAGGTCAGGACACCTCTTCAACACACCTGATGCGTATGGAAGGCTATGTTGCCAGCCTCGACGCAGCCAATAAGACGCTGGATAAAGTGCTGTTTGCCGGTCATTACGATCGTGAAATGGCCTATCAGACGATGATGACCTATCTGAAAAATACCTGGGCCTCCGAACGTATTGATGCGTTGTTCTGTGAAAACGATGTGCTGGCGTTTGGAGCCATGCAGGCGATCCGTGATTTTGGTGAGGGTGCACATATCGGCGTGGTGGGTTTTGATGACGTGGGCGAAGCCAGCTCATCAATGTGGAACCTGACCACCTGGGCACAGCGCTGTGATTTACAGATTGCCGAAGCGTTGAATCGTCTGCTCGATAACCGTGCCGATGAAGAGGGCGCATGGCGCAAAGGCGAACTGAAGATCCGCCATTCGCATCTCAGCCGTGAGGTTCATGGAGAAATGGCCCAGTGCGGCTGTGCCAGCCGTAGCTAACCGGTTTTCGATTCCGTTGCGCTTCAGACGAAAAAAAACCATGGTGATGACACCATGGTTTTTTTATCTCGCTTGTCCCGTGGGGGTTAGCGCATAGTAACAAACTCTTCCGAACCGGTCGGATGGATAGCAACGGTGTTGTCGAAGTCTTTCTTGGTAGCACCCATTTTCAGCGCCACAGCGAAGCCCTGCAACATCTCATCCATACCGTAACCGATACCGTGAATACCGACGATTTTCTCATCGGCACCGACGCATACCAGCTTCATACGGCACGGCTGACGGTGCTGAGTGACGGCGGTGTACATGGCAGTAAAGGCCGATTTGTACACTTTCACCTGGTCATCACCAAACTTCTCACGCGCTTCCGGCTCGCTCAGGCCCACGGTGCCGATTGGCGGATGGCTGAACACTACGGTTGGCACGTTGCTGTAGTCCAGATGCTCGTCTGGCTTATTGTTAAACAGGCGTTCGGACAGACGACGGCCTGCGGCCACCGCTACTGGCGTCAACTCAACTGCGCCGGTATTGTCGCCCACGGCATAGATGCCTTTAACGTTAGTATTCTGGAACTTATCAACCTTGATATAGCCTTTCTCGTTCAGCGCAACGCCGGTAACCTCCAGATTCAGGTTATCGGTCATTGGCTCACGACCAATTGCCCACACCAGGCAGTCAACGGTCTGCTCTTTACCATTTTCCAGCTGTAGCGTCAGGCTGCCGTCAGCATTTTTGACCACAGCTTTCGGGATGGATTCGGTGTGCAGCGTTGGCCCTTCGGTATTCATCACTTCAACCAGCGTGTCGACAATCAGCGGATCAAAGCTGCGCAGCGGCGCATGTTTACGCACGAAAAGATGGGTTTCAGAACCCAGCGCATTGAGTACGCCCGCGATCTCTACCGCGATATAGCCTGCGCCAACAACCGCGGTGCGTTTCGGCAACGCCTGCAATTCAAAGAAGCCGTCGGAGTTAATACCGTATTCCGCACCCGGAATGGTTGGCTGGGTTGGGCGGCCGCCGGTAGCGATCAGAATATGGTCGGCAGTAATTTTTTCGCCATTAACTTCAACAGTGTGCGCGTCAATGAAACGGGCGTAGCCTTTGATCACGTCGACGTTATTTTTTCCCAGCACGTTGTCGTACGAGGTGTGGATGCGATCGATATAGGCACTACGGTTTTTCAGCAGCACGTCCCAGTTAAACTGGTTTACAGTGGTATCAAAACCATAGTCGGGGCCATAGTTATGGATGGCTTCGGCAATCTGCGCCGCATGCCACATCACTTTCTTCGGTACGCAGCCAACGTTAACGCAGGTGCCGCCGAGGTCTTTCGCTTCGATCAGCGCACATTTCTGGCCATACATGGCCGCACGGTTAATGGAGGCGATACCGCCGCTGCCGCCGCCGATGGCAAGGTAGTCATAATGTCTGGTCATCGAATCTTCCGGTTAAGTCAGTGAGTAAAATCAGTTGGCATAGAGTGTAACGCTTCAAGGGTAAAACCCGCAAAGTTTGCGTCTATGGTTGTGATAGGGGGGGAGGCAAAGAGCGCATACTGTGCCTGCTCTGTTTAAGGTTTACCTTAGTTAGCAGGCACAAAGCGAATGAGTTCGGTGCTGCTTAATCTGGAGGATAAACACCCCTGACCTTATAGTCATCGACATATTTCACAATCTTGCCGTTTTTTTGCAAACGATAGGTGCCATCATATGCCCGGAACATCATTCCCATATTTTTGCTGCTACTGACAGAGAAAGTCGCGTCCTTCTCAATACAATTTTTTCTGGTTTTCATCTCCATAAAGCAGAGCCTGTCATACTTATCCAGCTCTTTATAGCCATCGCCGAATAGCCAGAATGTCACGCTAAATGATCCATCTTTCCCGGGAGAGGGAACGCTATATTTTTCCCTGAGCATTTTTTCATTTTTTCGCCACCAGTTTATTTTCCCCCTGTCGGTAAAAGGGAAGCTCCTTACCAGCACAGAGCTGTAATTATCATCTCTGTGAACAGCAACAATCTCAACCGGGCGTAGCGATAGCAAGTAGAAATAAAGTATTAGCGCACTGCCTGTAAAAATAAGCACGAAAATCGTTATCTTATATTTCAGTTTCATTACGATCTCCATTTACTTCAACTGTTGCTTCCATATTGGTTATAAAGGGTTTAAAACCAAATTTATTATACCGTTGTAATAAAAACCAGATGCGGAAAAAGTGAAACTGTTTAAATTTAAATTTTGAAATATCATGAATGTCCAGGCCAAAGTGATCCTGTACCTTGTAATGAACAAAAGCACGGTAACGGTCGCCCTCAACTTGTAAGGATTTAAGGGTAATATGTGTCGCCCAGGTATCGTGCACGGTGATGCTCATGCCGTTTAATTTATCCTGGAATCTATCAAATTTAGGAAGTTTTCCGAACGATATTTCTTTTCTAAATTCATCTTTTTCGTGTGCGGGATAGATGCTTTTACCCCAATCTATTTTATCACCCAGGACTTTTTTTATGCCCAATAGTGTGCTGTTTTCCGTTGTGTCACGAAGAACATGCTCTTTCAACGCCATGTTCAGCTGTGCGCTGCTATATGCCGTACCGTTACCGTGCTGCATATGGTTGATCATCTTTCCGATCTCGTGGCGGTAAGGGCCATAAATAGAGAATACGCGGGATAGATCGCGGAATTCATCGAAGAGAATTTGGGCACACTCTTGCACGGTAATTTTCGTACTGGTAACCCGTGAACCACTGAACATAGACTGTGGACGATTGAGTGCGGAAGTTTTTGTCAGAGTATAAGGATCCACCTGGTCAGAGATATATCGTAGACCAAAATGTGTTTTCAGCTGTTGTGCGGTTAAATCACCATATTGCATATCGCGGGAGTTGTAGTCATCCATTCGCCGTTGAGATTGAAATAAAACGCAGGGATATTGTAGTCTGGCCATAATAGAATCTCCTTATCCATATATTTCCACAGGATGAATAATAAGCATCGGCAGGTGCTTTTGTAAACGTCGTGGTCATAAATGGATTTTTTCGCATGTGTAGCGCAACAGAAATTCATAGGAGGGGAGTGATTAACAGCACGGGGATCCGGCTCGTTTTGTGTTAGACCTGGAAACAGTGAAGTTGGCTAAGTCAGCGGAATAATAACTGAGGGAGTCTGTGGATTATAAAATTTTTCGGTTAAGTCAGTGAGTAAAATCAGTTGGCATAGAGTGTAACGCTTCAAGGGTAAAACCCGCAAAGTTTGCGTCTATGGTTGTGATAGGGGGGAGGCAAAGAGCGCATACTGTGCCTGTTCTGTTTAAGGTTTACCTTATTTAGCAGGCACAAAGCGAATGAGTTCGGTGCTGCTTAATCTGGAGGATAAACACCCCTGACCTTATAGTTATCGACATATTTCACAATCTTGCCGTTTTTTTGCAAACGATAGGTGCCATCATATGCCCGGAACATCATTCCCATATTTTTACTATTATCAACAGAGAAAACAACGTCTTTCTCAATGCAGTTTTTCTCGGTTTTCATATCCTCAAAACAGAGTCTGTCATATTTATCCAGCTCTTTATAGCCATCACCGAATAACCAGAATGTTACGCTAAATGATCCATCTTTTCCGGGGGAGGGAATGCTATATTTCTCCCTAAGCATTTTTTCATTTTTTCGCCACCAGTTTATTTTCCCCCTGTCGGTATACGGAAAGCTTCTTACCAGCACAGAGACGTAATTACTGCTTCTGTGATGAACCGCAATAATCTCAACCGGGCGTAGCGATAGCAAGTAGAAGTGAAATATTAGCGCACTGCCTGTAAAAATAAGCACGAAAATCATTATTTTATATTTCATTTTCATTACGAGCTCCATTTGCTTCAACTGTTACTTCCATATTAGTTATAAAGGGTTTAAAACCAAATTTATTATACCGTTGTAATAAAAACCAGATGCGGGAAAAGTGAAACTGTTTAAATTTAAGTTTTGAAATATCATAAATGTCCAGGTCAAAATGTGTTTTCAGCTGTTGTGCGGTTAAATCACCATATTGCATATCGCGGGAGTTGTAGTCATCCATTCGCCGTTGAGATTGAAATAAAACGCAGGGATATTGTAGTCTGGCCATAATAGAATCTCCTTATCCATATATTTCCACAGAATGAATAATAAGCATCGGCAGGTGCTTTTGTAAACGTCGTGGTCATAAATGGATTTTTTCGCATGTGTAGCGCAACAGAAATTCATAGGAGGGGAGTGATTAACAGCACGGGGAACCGGCTCGTTTTGCGTTAGACTTGGAAACAGTGAAGTTGGCTAAGTCAGCAGAATAATAACTGAGGGAGTCTGTGGATTATGCAATTGCAGTTTTTAGGCACCGGCGCCGGAACGCCCAGCCGTGAACGTAACGTCACCAGCATCGTGCTGGATTTGCAGGGTGTCCGCAATGCCACCTGGTTGTTTGACTGTGGTGAAGGTACTCAGCACCAGATCCTGCGCACTCCGATCAAGCCGGGTAAGATCGAGAAGATCTTTATTACCCATCTGCATGGCGATCATATCTTCGGCCTGCCGGGGCTGTTAACCAGCCGATCAATGAATGGCTCCGGCGATCCGCTGACGCTATACGGGCCAGCGGGTATTAAAACTTTTGTAGAAACTGCAATCAGCCTCAGCGGTTCATGGCTGACCTTCCCACTGGAGATTGTGGAAATTACCGCTGGTGAAGTGTGTAACGATGAACAGTTCCGCGTTACAGCCTATCCGCTGACCCACCCGGTGGAGTGCTACGGATACCGCATTGACGAACATGACAAACCCGGTGCGCTGAATGCCGAAAAACTGGCGGCAGACAACGTCCCTGCCGGGCCCTATTTTTACGACCTGAAGCATGGGCGTAGCGTGACGCTGGACGATGGCCGGGTGATTAACGGCTGGGATTACGTGGGCGATAAGATCCCAGGCCGCAGCCTTGCGATCTTTGGCGATACTGCGCCGACGGAACGGGCAACGGAACTGGCGGCAGGGGTGGATGTAATGGTGCACGAAGCGACGCTGGAAGTGGCGATGGAAGAGAAAGCGAATAGTCGCGGCCATTCAACCACGGCACAGGCGGCGAAAGTGGCGCAGGAGAGCGGGGCGAAGCGGCTGATTATAACGCATCTCAGCTCGCGCTATCTGCGGGCTGACTGTGAGCGGCTGCTCAAGGAGTGCCAGGCGATATTTCCGCACACCGAGATGGCTCACGATTTCGCGGTATTTAACCTGTAAAGCCGGGCGAGGGGGGGGCAGGGTCGGGCATGCCCGACCCTCAGGTGACAGCGTTATTCCGGCACTATCCAGCTGACTTTGTGGTAGCCGGTACCCGATGGCACCAGTACTTTTTCCAGCCACGGCAGCACATTTTTCATCTGCTGCTCCAGTTTCCACGGCGGATTAATCACAATCATACCGGAGGCGGTCATACCAAAACGGTCGCTGTCCGGGCGTACGCCCAGCTCAATTTGCAGGATACGGCGGATGCCGGTGGCCTGTAGCTCGTTAAACATACGCTTAATCTGCTGACGCAGCACAACCGGATACCACAGGGCGAAGATCCCGGTGCCGAAGCGTTTGTAACCTTCCTGAATTCCCTGAACCACTGCCTGGTAGTCGCTTTTCATTTCGTACGGTGGATCAATCAGGATCAGACCACGGCGTGACGGCGGCGGCAGCTTGGACTTCAGCTGCTGATAGCCGTCGGCACGGGCCAGGCGTGCACGAGTATCTTTTTGAAACTCATTACGCAGCATCGGGAAGTCGCTGGAGTGCAGCTCGGTCAGCTGTAGCTGATCATCTTCGCGCAGCAGATGGCGGGCAATCAGCGGTGAACCCGGGTAGTAACGCAGTTTCCCGCCCGGATTGTAGTTCTTCACCACGCTAATGTAGGGTGCCAGCTCTTCCGGCAGGTCATCCTGCTGCCAGATACGTGCAATCCCTTCAAGGTATTCTCCGGTACGCTCCGCATGCTCACCGCTTAACAGGTAACGCCCGGCACCCGCATGGGTATCAAGATAGAGATAAGGTTTTTCCTTCTCATTTAACGCGCTGATAATCAGGCTCTGCACGGTATGTTTGAGAACGTCGGCATGGTTGCCGGCATGGAAGCTGTGGCGATAACTGAGCATGTATTGGGATAATCCGGATGGTAAATGCGAGCATGCCGCCATCGGGCGGCACAGGTTGCGGTCATTATAGCGAAAATGGGTTAAAAAAGCGCGTTCAGGTCGGGATATGCTGCCAGAACGGATAGGTAAACAGCAGCAGGTGCAGCATATTAAAGGCAAAATGTACCAGCGCCGCTACCCACAAACGCCCGCTCCATAGCCAGGCCAGCCCATAGATCAGCCCGGCCAGCGTGGCGAACAGCACCAGCAGTACTCCGCCAGAAAAATGAACCAGGCCAAACAGCAGTGAAGCAATCAGCAGTGCCTGTTTATCCCCCAACAGCAGGCTTAAACGCTGCTGAATATAGCCGCGAAACAGCGCTTCTTCTGCCAGACAAACAAAAAACAGGTTTGCCAGCATAAATGATCCCAGCCAGTCTGGCAGGTGCGGCTCCACTTTTATGCCGCCAGCGAGGGTGGCGAGCAGTAATAGCAGCGGCATCGACATCAGCAGAATCAGCCACCATAACGAATTAGCCGGAGGCTTTGCCTGACGTTTTAGCAGCGTGGGAAGGCAGGCAAGTAACAGAAAGGGGATCAGTGCTTTATCGATGTTGTAGTAAAAGGTAAAGGGGGCGCTCTCTGGCCCGGCCTGTTCGCCGGAAACAATGATGAGATTATTAAACCCCGGAATCATATGCAGCATCAGCGCTACAGCGCTAAATACCAGAATAATTTCACCCGGCAGAGAAAATGCGTGGGTTTTTTTTTGCATCCCGCAGCAGAGAGCGACAATCCCAATGATACTCAGTGCAATCATGCCCGGCGGCAGCAGCGTCTGATTAAATATCGCCAGGCCCAGAGCGACAGCCAGCAATATCAGCGAACTTCGCAGATAAAAAGGCAGAAAGAGTAATGAGGCCGCCAGCGTATACCACATAAATAAACTCCCTGTTTGTAACGGAGTAATACGATGTATGAAAGCGGTGAGGAGTATGCAACGACCACATGGGAGTGGCAATGCGTAAAGTGCGGAGAAAATAGTGTGCTGCGCCGGGAGAAAGCCGTTGCTGATAGGCTGGCCCATTGATTTTCACTACACTTACCCTCATGTTAAAAAGATCGTGCGTGACAACGCGCCCCATACAACGATTAAAGGACTGCGCTATGACCAATCCGTTACTCTCCTCTTTTACGCTTCCCCCTTTCTCCGCCATTAAGCCCGAACATGTGGTTCCTGCCGTGACTCAGGCGCTGGATGATTGCCGTGCGGCGGTAGAGCGCGCGGTAGCCCAGGGGGCACCGTACAGCTGGGATAATCTGGTACAGCCGCTGGCCGAAGTGGATGACCGTTTAAGCCGCCTGTTTTCGCCGGTAAGCCATCTGAACTCGGTACAGAACAGCCCGGAACTGCGCCAGGCCTACGAGCAGACGCTGCCGCTGCTGTCAGAATACAGCACCTGGGTGGGCCAGCATGAGGGCTTGTATCAGGCCTATCGTGACCTGAAAGAGGGCAGCAACTATGCGGCTCTGGATATTGCACAGAAGAAAGCAGTCGATAACGCGCTGCGTGATTTCGAACTCTCCGGTATTGGCCTGTCGAAAGAGAAGCAGCAGCGCTATGGTGAGATTGCCGCGCGCCTGTCAGAGCTGGGTTCGACCTACAGCAACAACGTGCTTGATGCCACTATGGGCTGGAGCAAGCTGATTACCGATGAGAAAGAGCTATCCGGAATGCCGGAAAGCGCGCTGGCCGCCGCTAAAGCACAGGCGGAAGCGAAAGGTCAGGAAGGCTGGCTGCTGACGCTGGATATTCCCAGCTACCTGCCGGTCATGACCTATTGTGATAATCAGGCGCTGCGCGAAGAGATTTATCGTGCTTACTCCACCCGCGCCTCTGACCAGGGGCCAAATGCCGGAAAATGGGACAACAGCGAAGTGATGGCTGAAGAGCTGGCCCTGCGTCATGAGCTGGCTCAACTGCTGGGCTTTGCCTCTTATGCTGAGAAGTCACTGGCCACCAAAATGGCTGAAAACCCGGCGCAGGTTATCGATTTCCTGAATGGCCTGGCCACCCGCGCTCGTCCGCAGGCAGAGCAGGAAGTGGCACAGCTGCGTGCTTTTGCGCAGAAAGAGCACGGCGTGGACGATCTGCAACCCTGGGATCTCACCTATTACGGCGAAAAACAGAAACAGCATCTCTACACCATCAGCGATGAGCAGCTGCGCCCGTATTTCCCGGCACAGCGTGCGCTGGATGGCCTGTTCGAAGTAGTGAAGCGTATTTACGGCATCACCGCCAGCGAACGTCACGATGTCGATGTTTATCATCCTGATGTGCGCTTCTTCGACCTGTTCGACGAAAGCGGTGAGCTGCGCGGCAGCTTCTATCTTGACCTGTATGCGCGCGAGCACAAACGCGGTGGGGCCTGGATGGATGACTGCGTGGGCCAGATGCGTAAAGCCGATGGCACATTGCAAAAGCCGGTTGCCTATCTGACCTGTAACTTCAATCGCCCGGTGAGCGGCAAGCCTGCCCTGTTTACCCACAATGAAGTGACCACCCTGTTCCATGAGTTTGGTCACGGCCTGCATCATATGCTGACGCGTATTGAAACCCCGGGCGTGTCTGGTATCAGCGGTGTGCCGTGGGATGCCGTCGAGCTGCCAAGCCAGTTTATGGAAAACTGGTGCTGGGAGCCGGAAGCGCTGGCATTTATCTCCGGTCATTTTGAAACCGGCGAGCCGCTGCCGCAGGATCTGCTGGAAAAAATGCTGGCGGCGAAAAACTATCAGGCGGCGCTGTTTATCCTGCGTCAGCTGGAGTTCGGCCTGTTTGATTTCCGTCTGCACGCCGAATTTGATCCGGCCAAAGGCGCACGCATCCTGGAGATTCTGCAAGAGATCAAAGCGCAGGTGGCCGTGGTGCCAGGCCCATCCTGGGGCCGTTTCCCTCATGCCTTCAGCCATATCTTTGCCGGTGGTTATGCCGCAGGTTATTACAGCTATCTTTGGGCGGATGTGCTGGCGGCTGACGCCTACTCGCGTTTCAAACAGGAAGGGATTTTCAACCGTGAAACCGGTCAATCCTTCCTTGATAATATCCTGACGCGCGGGGGTTCTGAGGAGCCGATGGAGCTGTTCCGTCGCTTCCGTGGCCGTGAGCCGCAGCTGGATGCGATGCTGGAACATTACGGCATCAAAGGATAAGTCAGCGGTGAACATCTGTTTATTAGATGAAACGGGCGCCAGCGATGGCGCCTTATCTGTTTTAGCTGAACGCTGGCAGCTGGTACACGACGATAACGCGCCGATGGCGCTGGTGCTCACTCCACAACATCTGGAGCTGCGTAAGCGTGATGAGCCAAAGCTGGGGGGCATTTTTGTTGATTTTGTCTCCGGAGCGATGCTGCACCGGCGTAAATTTGGCGGTGGCCGGGGTGAGGCGGTAGCGAAAGCCGTGGGTATCAAAAGCGGTTATCTGCCGGATGTGGTGGATGCCACCGCAGGGCTGGGGCGTGATGCGTTTGTGCTGGCCTCGATTGGCTGCCGGGTGCGGATGCTGGAGCGCAATCCGGTGGTGGCCGCCCTGCTCGACGACGGCCTGCGCCGTGGCTATGCGGATGCCGGGATTGGCCCGTGGCTGCGTGAACGTCTGACGCTGCTGCATGCTTCGAGTCTCAATGCGCTGACGGATATCACTCCGCCCCCTGACGTGGTGTATCTCGATCCCATGTATCCGCATAAGCAGAAAAGCGCGCTGGTCAAGAAAGAGATGCGGGTGTTCCAGTCGCTGGTGGGGCCTGATGAGGATGCCGACGGGCTGCTTCAGCCTGCGCGCCAGCTGGCAAAGAAACGTGTAGTGGTGAAGCGGCCGGACTATGCGCCGCCCATTGCCAATGTGGCCACGCCAAACGCGGTGACCACTAAAAGCCACCGCTTTGATATCTACTCGCCTGCCGGATAACAGCGGTATGCCGGGTTTATCGTTAAGCGACGTTTTTCCCTGCCTTGAGCACCAGGCAGGGAAGTTTCTTTAGACGAACGGTGCCAGCGGATCGGCAATCTCAAAGGCGGCGGTTTTATCAGCCTTCGGCGGATAGATAAGCTCACGGGTGATTGACTGTTTGATCTTCTTCGCTTCCGCACGGGTTGCTTTTACCTGTTGATCCCAGCCTTCCGTATAGACAGCGCCCCATGCGCCGAGATCCAGACAGGTGACATAGTTTTCCTGACGATACGGCAGTGGCTCCACGTTCAGCAGGCTGGCGGCCGCATTGTTACCGGCAAATTTACCCAATAAAATCGCGTGCTGGCAGGTCATAAGCGCATAATTTCCCCTGCCGTCAGTGGCTGCACGGGCAACGTCGCCGGTGGCATAAATATCGTCAAAGCCCACCACCTGTAATTGTTCATTGACCTGTAAACGTCCCTGGCGATCCCGTGGGGCATCAATTTGCTGCGTGAGATCATTCGCCTGTACGCCGACGGTCCAGATTACGGTCTGTGCAGTAATGATCTGTCCATCTTTTAGTGTCACGCCACTGGCATCCACGCTCTCGACTTCTGCATTAACCCGCCACTCTACGCCCAGTTCAGCGGACGCCTGGGTAATCACATCGCGCAACGCTTCGCTGAAACGCGATCCCGGCTGCGGGCCGCGTTCAACTACGATGATTTTAGTCTGAGCATTCTCGCCGAAGATTTCGCGCAGGCGTGCTGGTAGCTCGGTGGCCATCTCAATTCCAGTGAAGCCGCCGCCGCAGACCACCACGGTATTACGTGCTTCGCTCTCCGGCTGTTGAGCCAGGCTTGTCAGATGTTGTTCCAGCACTTCTGCGCTTTCCAGCTGATCCAGGTCGAACGCATACTTTTCCGCACCCGAGACCATCGAACGGTTAACGTGGCTGCCGCTGGCCATAATCAACCGGTCGTAGCGCAGGCGGTGGGCTTCGCCCTTGTCATCTTGCCAGCTAACTTCTTGTAACGAAGCGGTAATTTTCTTAACCGTCCCGCGCAGGAAGCGAATTCCCGTGGCATCAAACAGGGGTTGCAGAGGCGCAGTCAGCGTCCGTACGGCTTTTTCATAAAAACGTGGACGAATGCGCAGTTCGGGCTGCGGAGCAATCAATGTGATATCAACGGCCTGGTGTTGATTTTTATCGGCCAGCCGCGCGGCGCTGAGTGCTGCCCACATCCCAGAAAAACCTGCTCCCACGATCACTATTTGTTTACGCATTTTAATATCACTCATTCCATTGTGGTTAACAACTCGGATTGTATTGATCGTAGTTACAAAGTGCAATGAGCTTTGTGCTTAACGGGGGGTTAAAAAAGCGATCCTGTTATATCTGTATGATTTAATTAGAAAGTATATTTTACTCTGTTATCCGGTATTGCTGTTGCTCTGGCATGCATATAGTGAAAAAGCTACAATAACTCAGATTTATTTTAGCTGAGATAAGCATATGGCATTTTATAGTTCTGGCGTTGAGTACGGCATCCATAGCCTGATGTATATGGTGGATAGCAGAGGTGATGCCCGTGATATGAGCGTCCGGGAAATTGCCGACCTGCAAAATGTCCCTTACGATTATCTGGCTAAAATCTTTACCCGACTGTCAAAAGCGGGGCTGGTGCGAAGCAGTGAAGGCAAGGGGGGCGGCTTTCAGTTAGCGCAGCCTGCCGAAGATATAACGGTACTGGATGTGGTCAATGCGATTGATGGCGATAAGAGTATTTTTGAATGCCGTGAAATTCGCCAGCGCCTTGCTCTGTTTGACCAGCAACCGCCCGGGTGGGCCTGTGAAGGTATTTGTGGCGTACGCACGGTGATGGATATGGCGCAGCAGCGTATGGAAGAGGCATTAGCCCAGCATACTATTCTCGATCTTACGCGAAAGATGTATCGCAAAGCGCCGGACGCATTTGTCGTTGAAGTCCAGGACTGGATCGCTGCGCGTAAAGGTTGATTGCGCGCACCGACCCGTCTTCACCTGTCGGAAATGGTGCAAAGTCGGGCACATTAACGCCAGTAATATTCAGGCATTCTCAGATATTAACGTGCTCAGTTAGCAGCATTAATCTTCGTCTTCGTCACGCAGCGGCACAATCAGCATGTCAATATGAACGGTGTTGATTAGCTGGCGTGCAGAAGACATCAGCTTGCTCCAGAAATCCTGGTGGTGCCCGCAAACCACCAAATCTACCTGATACTGCTTGATGGCATCGACCAGCACCTGGCCGAGGTCACCGCTGCCGCTTAATGTTTCCGAAATTGGATAGCCTGCGCTGTTGGAGAGATCCGTCAGCGCGGTGTGCGTCTCTTCAGAAATACGTTTTTGCATATCCCCGAGGTTGACATCAATCAGACCGGTGTAGAGATCTGAATAGTTAACATCAACGTGGATCAGGGAGACTTTGGCGTCGTAGGGGCGCGCCATGGAAACTGCTTTATCAACCAGCAGTTTACTTTCCGGCGAGAGATCGACGGCAATCAGAATGTGTTTATAGGCCATTTGAATACTCCTTTTCGCGTAAGTGCTAAGAGGAAGTATAGCGAAAAAAGTTTGCAGATGTTGTGGCATGGGGCAGCGTTTGAGAGGGCGATCAACATGAATTTTCGTCCCTTTGGATATGATGCTGTAAACATCGCTGGAAATAATTTAAACATATCTCCTACACTGATAATTGACGGCAGCAAAAACGTTTTGTGGCGTCAGTCGGCATGCAGCAATAATCTCAAAATAAAGGTTGGCGAAACCATCGAGGGGCATATCCGGCTTTGCCCGCATTATGCATTCCGTGGTGAGTGGCCGGGAGGGGATCATGATCAGCACTATTGCGCTTTTCTGGGCTCTTTGTGTCGTTTGTGTGGTGAATATGGCGCGCTATTTCTCTTCGCTACGAGCTCTGTTGGTGGTGCTTCGTGGCTGCGATCCGCTGCTGTATCAGTATGTAGATGGCGCAGGATTTTTTACGTCTCACGGGCAGCCGAGCAAGCAGGTACGGCTGATTGGTTATATCTGGGCGGAGCGCTATCTGGATCATCACGATGACGAGTTTATCCGCCGTTGCCAGCGGGTTCGCGGGCAATTTATCTTAACAAGTTCTCTTTGCGGACTGGTATTAATCAGCCTGGTCGGGCTGGCAATCTGGCAATAACGTGGCATTCAGCCAAAAAAAAGCGGACCGGAGTCCGCTTTTTTATTGTCGCTATCAATCAAATCATCTTCAGCGCCAGCCAGTACAGCACACCGGAAAGAACAATCGAGACCGGCAGGGTGAAGACCCAGGCCAGCAGGATGTTCTTAATGGTGCGCCCCTGCACGCCGCCACCGTCAACCAGCATAGTACCGGCAACGGAGGAGGAGAGAACATGGGTGGTAGAGACCGGCATCCCGGTATAACTTGCCACGCCAATTGAGACTGCTGCCGTCATCTGTGCAGACATCCCCTGGGCGTAAGTCATACCTTTCTTACCGATTTTCTCACCGATGGTGGTGGCAACACGACGCCAGCCAACCATCGTTCCCAGCGACAGCGCTAACGCCACCGCGACGATGATCCACACCGGGGCATACTCAACGGTACTGAGCAGGTCACCCTTCAGCTTGTTGAGGAAGCGTTTGTCGTCAGGCTGCGTTTCCGGCAGCTTGGCGGCTTTCTCTGCGGTGTCTGAGATACACATCAGGAGACGACGCAGATGGCTGCGCTGCTCCACGCTTAACGCATCGTAGCTGGACAGGTTGTTTAACAGCCCTTGTACCGTCTGGATGGCAGGCAGAGCGCGTGCAGCATCGCAGTGGAACTCATGGGGCTGTGAAGCGACCTCTTCCGGCGTTGGCAGCGCAGGCGGTGTCATCTCAATGATATGCGTCAGCGAGAGGGCATGCTGCTGGTAATATTTTTCCAGGTGGTCGACCGCATCGCGAGTGCGAGCAATGTCATAACCGCTGGAGTTCATATTGACCACAAAGCCTGCCGGTGCCACGCCGATCAGTACCAGCATAATCAGGCCGATACCTTTCTGGCCGTCGTTCGCACCGTGCGAATAACTGACACCAATCGCTGAGACAATCAGCGCGATACGCGTCCAGAACGGTGGCTTTTTCTTGCCGTCGATCTTTTCACGTTCAGCTGGCGTCATATGAATACGCTGACGTTTTTTATTCCCACTCCAGTAACGGCGCAGAATAAACACCAGCCCGCCAGCAATGACTAAGCCGACAATCGGTGAAATAATCAGCGACATAAAGATACCGATCATTTTTGGAATATTCAGCGCATCCACCACCGAGGTGCCAGTCAGCAACGCGTTGGTCAGGCCGATACCAATGATGGCACCAATCAGGGTATGAGAACTGGAGGCCGGTAACCCAAAGTACCAGGTGCCGAGGTTCCAGATAATAGCGGCAAGCAGCATGGAAAAGACCATGGCAAGCCCGTGAGCCGATCCCACATTCAACAACAGATCGGTGGGTAGCAGATGGACGATAGCGTAAGCCACGCTTAAGCCGCCCAGCAGTACACCAAAGAAGTTAAACACCCCTGCCATGACAACCGCTAACTGCGAGCGCATTGCACGGGTATAGATCACGGTAGCTACCGCGTTTGCCGTATCGTGGAAGCCATTGATTGCTTCGTAGATCAAGACAAACAACAGAGCAAGAACCAGTAACAGGCCGGTATGATAATCAAGACCAGCAAACAGATGTAGCATAAGCGTTACGCCATTTCATTTTGGAGGACATGAACGCGGCGCATTATCAGCGACAAACCGCACCCGGGCAAAGGGAAATATAGACTTTTTTTGACATGAACGTGTCAAAGTTATGACAGTTGATGGTGAAAGCATCAGTAAATCAAACGGTTACAAAATGTTTCGACCTGCAATTTGGTCTGAAGCTGGTATCCCTGGCGTCAACTCACTACAATCAGCGTTTTTGCAGGTCGGCGCGCGGAGTGTGAAGTGGAAAAGTATGACGTTATTGTAGTTGGCGCGGGCGCGGCTGGCCTGTTTTGTGCGGCCCAGGCAGGGCAGAAGGGGCGGCGCGTTCTGCTGATTGATAACGGCAAAAAAGCCGGGCGTAAAATTCTGATGTCGGGCGGCGGACGCTGCAACTTCACTAATCTCTACACCGAGCCTGCCGCCTACCTGTCGCATAATCCACATTTTTGTAAATCTGCGCTGGCGCGCTATACCCAGTGGGATTTTATTGACCTGATCAATCGTCACGGCATTGCCTGGCATGAGAAAACCCTGGGCCAGCTGTTTTGCGATGATTCTGCCCAGCAGGTCGTTGAGCTGCTGCTGAAAGAGTGCGAAGAGGGGCAGGTGACGCTGCGCCTGCGCAGTGAAGTGGTGGCGGTAAGCCGTGATGATAGCGGCTATACCTTGCAACTGAACGGCGCAGAAGTGCAGGCAGAAAAGCTGGTGATTGCCAGCGGCGGGCTGTCGATGCCGGGGCTGGGTGCCTCACCGTTTGGCTATAAAATTGCCGAACAGTTTGGCCTGAAGGTCTTCCCGACCCGCGCCGGGCTGGTGCCGTTTACGCTGCATAAACCACTGCTGGAGCAGCTGCAAACCCTCTCTGGCGTATCGGTACCGTCGGTGCTGACCGCGGAAGATGGCACGGTATTTAAAGAGGCGCTGCTGTTTACGCATCGTGGGCTTTCAGGCCCTGCGGTGCTGCAACTTTCCAGCTACTGGCAGCCGGGTGAATTTGTAACCGTGAACCTCTCGCCAGGCCAGGATGTTGATGCTTTTATTAACCAGGAGCGCCACAGCCATCCGAATCAGAGCCTGAAAAACACGCTGGCAAAACTGCTGCCGAAACGCCTGGTCGAGTGCCTGCAACTGCTGGGGATGGTGCCCGAATGCACGCTGAAGCAGCTTAACAGCCGCCAGCAGGCCGATCTTGCCAGCGCCCTGCATCAGTGGCGCGTCCAGCCCAACGGCACCGAGGGCTACCGCACTGCCGAAGTGACGCTGGGCGGCGTTGATACCACTCAGCTTTCGTCGAAAACCATGGAAGCACGGGCTGTGCCGGGACTCTATTTTATCGGCGAAGTGGTGGATGTTACCGGCTGGCTGGGCGGTTATAACTTTCAGTGGGCGTGGAGTTCCGCCTGGGCTTGCGCGCAGGCGCTGTAATCAGACTCATCTTGCTTACTGTGGCGTCAGGGCAAAGTGCGGGTGGCGGCCAGCCAGGAGCAGCAGAAATTCATATTCAATCTGACTTAGCTGGCCTGGTTTGGTTGCCGCCTCTTTTGTCTGCCAGACGCGCAGACTGAGGTTAAACCGTTCGGCGGCATTCTCCTGCGAGAGGCCGGCGGCCAGGCGAAGTTCACGCACGTTTGTCGTGACAGACACCGGGCGTTGAGATGTTTGGTTTGCCATGGGCGTTTCCTTCTAATCCGGACAGGGGCCACCTGAGTGGCGAGTGTTAAACGGATGCAGCAATCGCCTGACGCGCGACATCATGCTATCAATCTGGTTGCTGACAGGTTTCCCCGGTGTTGCCAGCGTGGTGAATCATAAAAGGTCATGCTGTTTTATATATAGCACGCTATTTAATCGTGCATTATGTTTATGAATTATATTGTGGCACTAACTACGAAAAAGAGAAGGGGGAAATTGATTAAAGATCTGCATCGACATCCAGTATAAATTTTGTCAATGGCGGTCAGAAATACGGTGAACTCGCGCTGCGCCTGTCCTGTCAGGGAGTGTTGAAAATTTAATCGTTTGTTCCTTTCGCATTGACAGGACATTCCTCCAGCTTAGTGTTCCTTATTTAGCGCGCTGAAATAGCGCCTGAAGGGCTTAAAACCCTTTTATGGCTGTGCCGCTCAGGTCGCTTTAAGAATGAACTTCAGTATGCCGTCCAGCGTCGGCAGCTGTGTCTCCAGATCAAATTCGGGGTTGATCGCTTTGCGTGAGATCAGCCCGTCAATCAGGGCATAGATTGCAATGGTCGCGCTTTCTGCCTCCAGCTGGCGGTCAAACTCGCCTTTCTCTATTCCATCCTGAATGATGGTTTTAATGCCATTACGCATCAGCAGATCGGTAGCCATAAAAGTGGCTTTCACCTCATCATTGCGCGCCGCTTCGGCAATGATTTCTACCCATAAGCGGTGATCAGCCGGATAACCGACGTCATTGATGCAGGATTTCACCAGCTGACAGATACGTTCAAAAGGCGAGCCGCTATACGGCTGGCTGTAGTTCAGCAGGGCGGTATTTTTCTCTTCTTCAACAATTGCAGAGATAAGGGCTGATTTGCCTTTAAACCAGGTGTACATCGCGCCCTGACTCACTTCCGCCTGGCGGGCAATATCACCAATACTGGCACCGTTAAAGCCTTTTTCAGAAAAGCATTTTGCGGCAGCGTTAATCAGCCGATGCCAGGTGCTGCTTTTGTCTGTACTCATCGTATTCTCATCATATGAACGTTCATTCACTACGGTATCTGAAGGCCCTGATGTTGTACAGGCGATGGCGGGGATGCCTTCTGTCAGCTGGCGCTATAGACAGGCAGCAGCAACCAGGGTAGGTTGTGAATGAACGTTCATTCATTTTGGATGAGATGATGACCATGTTGACGGAGGAAGGGTCTAAATGAGTAAGCTGAAAACAATCCGGCTGGTGATGCCGCAGTGGCAGGGCGGAAATAACCCGGCCTATCACTTTGGCGCGCAACTGCTTGCCTGGCTTGCGCCTGCGGCCAACTGTCCCGTGATCTCTATTCCTGTCACGCCCCCTGAGAATAATCCTCTGAGCGATGAAGGTGGCATCGTCGGGCGACGGCAGGTTATCGCCCAGCTTAAGCGTGCGCAGAGTGCAATTCAGCTGCACAGCCCGGATAAAATCGCGGTGTTAGGCGGAGACTGTCTGGTCGACCTCGCCCCGTTCGCTTATCTGGCGGGAAAATATCAACAGGGCCTGGGTATTCTCTGGATCGATGCGCACCCTGATGTGATGACGCCCGCTGAGTTCAGCCACTCTCATGCGCATGTGCTGGGCGCATTAATGGGCCATGGCGATGCTGAGTTAACCGCTGCCGTGACGCGACCAATATCAGGCGGTAAAGTGATGATTGCCGGTCTGAACGATCCGACGGCTTATGAGACCGATTTTATTCAGCAGCACGCGATTAATACCTGTTCGCCGGATGAGATTAAAGCGGGCAGTCGCCCGGTTCTTGACTGGATTGAAAATGAAAAAATCACTCATCTGGCGGTACATTTCGACCTGGATGTGCTGAACTTCAGAAAATTCAGGTCGGTACTGTTCGCGAATCCGGATAGCGATGAAAAGACCTTTGATGGTATCGGAAAAGGAACGCTGGAAATTGACGACGTGATTAGCCTGATCAACCAGGTGAATAACGTCTCCACAATCGTCGGGCTGGGCATTGCGGAACATCTCCCCTGGGATGCCATTAATATGAAAAGAATGCTGGCAAGTCTGCCATTAATCAGTGACTGATTGTTTGGTTCAGCAGGCACATCCTGAGTGATGTGCCCATCCACCACCGGGCTTTACGCCGCCGCCCGCGCTCCGCGCTTCACCGACATCGCATAGCCCGCCGCAGAACAGACGGCGATAAACCACGGGATCAGCTGCACCAGCTTTGAGTCGCTGCCGCTAAGAAGTTGCAGGTTATTGATCACCAGAATGATGGTGACTGACATTGCCGACAGCGCGAGCAGCGGTGCCCAGAACACCTGCCATGCGCTGTTATGGTGATTATCTTTCCGGCGGAAAAACATGATCACCGCCGCCGAAACTCCAACTTGTAACACCAGAATCGACAGGGTGGCGATGGCTGAACCAAAGG
The DNA here is from genome assembly GCF_009738185.1 of Erwinia sorbitola. Classification (NCBI taxonomy): domain Bacteria; kingdom Pseudomonadati; phylum Pseudomonadota; class Gammaproteobacteria; order Enterobacterales; family Erwiniaceae; genus Erwinia; species Erwinia sorbitola. The sequence goes on from NZ_CP046509.1 coordinate 241,594, forward strand.
CGAAGATCTGTGCCATCGGGTCGAGATCGATGCTGCCCATACCGACCAGCAGCATCAGGAGCAGTACGCTGTGAACATGGCTGGCTTTATGTGGTGTACCGTTGGTCGGATGTGTGGCACACAGCTCTTTCCAGATCAGGCCGTCACGGCTGATGCTGAAAATATAGCGTGAAATATTGTTATGAAACGCCATCGCGGCCGCAAACAGGCTGGTGATCAGCAGCACCGACATCGTATCCACCGCCCACTGACCGACGTACTGGCGGGTGATATCAAAGACAAAGTTGCCGGGGTCTTTACGCGCAATTTCTACCAGCTTATCGATGTCGTATGCCTGCACCAGCGACCAGCTGGTAAAGCAGAAGAAGGCGGTGATAATCAGCAAAGCACAGACGGTGGCGCGCGGTACGGTTTTATGCGGATCGCGGCACTCTTCCGCGTAAATAGCAGTCGATTCAAAGCCGATAAATGAAGCGATGGAGAACATAAAGGCGATGCCGAGGTTCCCCTGCATAAATACCGATGGCTCAAACGAACTGATATTCAGATCGCCGGATTTTTTGACTAGCAGCATCACATCGGTCAGCAGCACAATAGCGACTTCTGCCAGCATCAGCACCCCCAGCAGCTTTCCGCCGACCTCCACGCGTCGGATGCCGAGCACCCAGGCGAGCACCACACACAGCATACTCAATGCCCACCAGGGGATATGCACGCCGAGATGCTGTTCAATAAACAGCTGGCTGAAGAAGCCGAGCATCGCCACCACTGCCGTCTGGACGGAGAAATAGGCAATTAAGGCCAGCACTGAGGCGGAGGCTCCCCAGTTTTCGCCCAGTCCTTTTGAGATGTAGGTATAGAATGCGCCTGCATCGCTGACGTGGCGGCTCATGGCGATATAGCCCACCGAGAACAGCATCAGAATGGCACAGGCCATAATATAGATAACGGGAATACCGCCGCCGTTACCGGTGAACATCGCCACCGGCAACCCGCCGACCACGCCGGTGAGAGGCGATGCAGCAGCCACCACAAAGAAGACCAGAGAAAATAAGCCCAGGGTATTTTTTCTTAAACCGGTAGAGTTGCTCATCGCCAGCGCCTTAGTTGACAGTGAAATTGTGCTCTGGAAGAGGGTCTTCCGAGTCCAGGTACTGACTGGCATCATTTATCAGCAGCGGCGGGTACGGATAGTAAAAATCGGACAGTACGAAGGTGCAACAGATGCACTGTTTTAGTGCTACCTGGCGCTAACCATGCGCTAACTTTTGCTTATCAATGATAACGAATGCGGTCGTTCCACGCGGCGAGCAGGGTACGGCGCTGATAGTCGAGCGGGGTGGTGCTGATCAGCTTTTTAAACTCGCGCAGAAAATGCGACTGGTCGCTGAAGCCGAGGTCGAGCGCCATATCGGAAAATGAGATCTGTCCCTGCTGATGCAGGCTGTGCAGCGCCGCCTGGCAGCGCATAATACGGCCGAAAGCCTTGGGTGACATCCCGGTGTCCTGGCGAAACTGGCGCTGAATCGTGCGGCAGGTATAGCCGGTTAACGTCTCCAGCTGCTCTACGCGAATATTGCCTTTCTGTTGCAGGATGGTGTGGATAATCGTCGCGGTCACCGCCGACGTCTTGCGCATCAGACGTGGAATAAAGTGGCGATTAAACAGCGCTATCTGCTGTGAAAACAGCGGCGTATGCAGAATCTGTTCGCAGGCCTGACGTGCATCCGGCACCACATCGAAAAAGTTAAACTCGCGATCCGTCAGCTCCTCTGCCATCACATCAAGAAAGTCCGGAATAACTCCCGGCGCAAAGCGCACACCAAAATAACGGTGGTTACGGTTGAGTGCTGCGCTGCGCGCTTCCAGGGTGGTGCCGCACACTCTGGCCACCGGCTGTGCGGCATCGCAGTCAAAAACAATATCAACGCAGCCGTCCGGCACTGCCAGCGTCAGGTTCGCCGACTCCGACACTTCAAAACTGTAAAAATGAGAAATCGCCGGGTGGCTGCTGGCCATCAGTGAGTAGTGAGTTGCGGCACTGAGAACAAACCAGGGCTGCTGCGGCTGAATATCGACCGGCGGACGGAAAACGGTGAAATTTGACATGGGCGGCTCCTGCAACGGGGATGACCAACCCTCGTTGCAATTCGGGTGCCATATCCCGTTGTCCCATTCAGCATCATGTCGCAAAAGTTCAATACAGCCCGCCAGGCCCCCCGCTATTTTCAACCTGAAGCGCAACGTTGATTGCAACGTCACTCACTTATCTAAATGGGGTAACCGGCATGTCTGACGCAACTAAAATTGATTTTATCTATCTTTCGGAACAGGACATGATTCGTGCCGGGGTAACGGATATGCCCGCCTGTGTGGATACGATGGAGGAGATGTTTGGCCTGCTGTATCAGGGCGACTACCGCATGGCGGGATCGAATAATGATTCACACGGTGCGATGGTCACCTTCCCGGAAAACTCGCCGTTCCCGGCGATGCCTAAACCAACCGCCGATCGTCGTTTAATGGCGATGCCTGCCTACCTGGGCGGCAGTTTCTGTACGGCCGGGGTGAAGTGGTACGGCTCAAATATTGCCAACCGCCAGAAAGGACTGCCGCGTTCAATTCTGATGTTTACGCTGAATGATGCCGATACCGGAGCGCCGCTGGCGCATATGTCGGCCAACCTGCTCTCTGCTTACCGTACCGGTGCCGTTCCTGGCGTAGGCGCCCGCCATCTGGCGCGTAAAGATTCTAAAGTGATTGGCCTGCTGGGGCCGGGCGTAATGGGTAAAACCGCCGTCGCGGCGTTTATTGCCGTCTGTCCGCAGATCGACACCATCAAAATCAAAGGGCGCGGACAGCACAGCCTGGATACTTTTATCTCCTGGGTGACCGTCACCTTCCCGCAGATCGCCACCATTGAAGTGGTCGACAGCCTCGAAGCGGTGGTAAGGGGTTCCGATATCGTCACTTATTGCAGCTCCGGCGAGGTGGGCGATCCGTCGACCTATCCGCTGGTCAAACGCGAATGGGTCAAGGCCGGTGCATTCCTGGCGATGCCCGCGCTATGCAATATCGATGAGGGTATGGAGCAGCCGGACGTACGCAAAGTGCTCGACAACACCGGCCTGTATCACGCCTGGTACGAAGAGGTGCCAAAGCCCGCACATCACACCATTCCGGTGATTGGCGTGCGCTTTATGGATATGGTCGCCGAAGGAAAACTGACTCACGCGCAGCTGGAAGATATCGGCCAAATCATCGCCGGGGATGCGCCCGGCCGTCAGAGTGACGATGAGATCATCATTATGTCGGTGGGTGGGATGCCGGTGGAGGATGTGGCGTGGGGCACGGTGGTTTACCGCAATGCGCTGGCACGCGGTATCGGCGTGAAACTGAATCTGTGGGAAACCCCCGTTCTCTCTTAATCCTCGTTATTTTTGCCGCCTTGTGCCAATGCCAGTGATTGAGAGATCAATAAAAGGAGAGAGATATGACCGTTATTACTAAAGTGAAAACCGGATCGATTTTCGAAGAGAAAGCCAGCTACTCGCGCATTGTGGCGGTAGATAACTGGATTTATGTCTCGAATACCGCCGGGCGTCATCCGCAGACGAAAGACATTCCGGAGGATATCAGCGCTCAGACCCATCAGGTGTTCGCCAATATTGAGCAGGCGCTGGCCGCAGTGCAGGCGACGCTGGCCGATGTGGTGATGTCGCGGGTGTTTATACAGGATCCGCAGGATGTGCCGACGGTGATGGCCATCATTGGCGAAAAGTTTCGCGGAATCAATCCTGCTTCTACGGTGACCTGTCCGCCGCTCGGCTCCACTGTTTATAAAGTGGAGCTGGAAGTGACCGCCTATCGTGGCGCATCTGCCGCAGAAATCGTCGAACTCACCGTGGCGCTGTAACGCCCGCTAAAGAAGGTATCTATGGCCCCTGTGATTGCTCCGGTTCACACTAATACCACGCTGCCCGCTGCCACCACCGTGGTAGTGATTGGCGGCGGTATTGTTGGATTAACGGCCGCGCTGACGCTGGCAGAACGTAATATCCCCGTGGTGCTGCTGGAAAAAGGCCGCCTGGCGGGTGAGCAGTCCTCACGTAACCTCGGCTGGGTGCGTAAAACCAGCCGTATGGCGGACGATATTCCGCTGGCACTCGCCTCTGACCGCCTGTGGGCCGCCATGGCGGAGCGTACCGGGCAGGATGTTGGCTATCGTCAGGCCGGGATCATGTTTGTTGGCCGTACTCTGGCACAGATGGCGATGTATGAAAACTGGCTGAAATCCGTAGAGCATCTTGGCCTGGATTCGCAGCTGCTGAGTGCGCAGCAGATTGCGGCGCGGGTGCCGGGCGGCAGGGAAACCTGGGCGGGAGGTATTTATACTGCTTCTGATGGTCGCGCCGAGCCGACGCTGGCATCCAGTGCGATTGCTACAGCAGCCATTGCCAGAGGTGTAACCATCGTTGAAAACTGCGCGGTACGCAGCCTGTCGCTGGCGGGGGGCAAAGTCAGCGGCGTTGTGACGGAAAAAGGGGAGATCCGCTGTGAACAGGTGCTGCTGGCCGGAGGGCTGTGGTCACGGCGTTTTCTCGGCAACCATGGCATATCGCTACCGACATTGCCGTTAATCTGCTCGGTTCTGCGCACCACGCCGATGGACGGGCCAACGGAGATCGCCGTGGGCGCACCGGATTTCTCCTTCCGTAAGCATCACGATGGTGGCTTTATTATTACCCAGCGCGGTGCGCTGGATGCCTCGCTGACGCTGGATCATCTGCTGATTGGTTGGCGCTATCTGCAACAGTTACGCAGTCAGCGCAGCTTCCTGCGTATTTCGTCAGGCAAATATTTCTTTAAAGATCTGGCGCTGGCTCGCCGCTGGAAAGCACACAGCCGCTCACCGTTTGAGCGGGTACGCACTCTCGATCCCGAGGTTAACCCGGCGCTGAACCAGGAGGCGATGACTAATCTGATCGCTGCCTGGCCTGCTTTTAAAAACGCGGTTATTGCTGACGCCTGGGCCGGGGCCATCGACGTGACACCGGACTCCAATCCGGTGATTGGGCCGGTGGCGAAAATACCGGGCCTGACGCTGGCGACAGGATTTTCAGGACATGGATTTGGCACGTCGCCCGCCGCCGGGCAGCTGGCTGCCGACCTGGTGTCAGGCTCTCAGCCGATTATCGACCCGCAGCCCTATCGGTTTGAGAGATTCTGAGGCTCAGTCTCCCAGAGCTGGATACCGTCGCGGCCGGTGCGTTTAACGCTGTAAAGCGCCTGGTCGGCATGGCGCAGCCACTGGTGAATGGATTCGGCGGTGGCTGCCGGAGCAATACCGATGCTCACCGAACAGCGGAAGTCTGGTGAGGCAGGTAGCTGAATCTGCGAGATTTTCTCTTTTAACGCGGCGGCGAGCATCACAATAGTGTTGCTGTCAGCATCGCGCACAATCACCCCCAGTTCATCCCCCCCAAAGCGAGCGGGGATATCCCGGATGCCTACTTCCGTGCGCAGCAGCATGGAGATCTCCGCCAGCAGATAATCCCCGGCTTCATGGCCGAAACGGTCATTGACCTGCTTAAAGTTATCCACATCCAGCAGCAACAGCCAGGCGTGGCTGTCACCCCGCTGGGTGCGCAGGTACTCACTTTCCAGCCTGCGATCGAACAGGCGGCGATTAGGGATTTTCAGGCTGGGATCCATCAGGGAGATACGCTCCAGCTCGCGATTTTTGCGGCGCAGGCTGAGGGTTAGCTGATAGGAGACGGCGCTTAACACCAGCATATAGCAGGTCGCCAGCGGCAGCGTCAGCCACACCGTACGGGTGCTGAAGGTGAGCTGTAGCGGCATACCGATGACGCTCCACGCAGGAATAAAAGCCAGCAGAAAAGCGGCGATGGCTGATTTTAACTGCGGCCAGCCCCCGGCGGCATAGCGGTCAGAGGCCAGTACCGCCATGATAATCAGTGACGGCAGCGGGCTGATGGCCATCACCGCCACCCAGACCCCGCCAAAAGCGGCGTCGATGGTGAGATTGCGCCGCTCGGTATTGGTTGGATCGTTGGAAGATTGTGCCAGCATCCAGGCGATTATCGGCCAGATAAAGGCATTGATACTGAGCAGAATGGCCAGCCACAGCCCGCGATTTAACTCTGTCAGCACCGACAGGATGGGGAAAAAACACAAAAAAGTACCCAGTTGCCGCATGGCGAACATGCGACGAATAAAGCGCATTGAGCGCTGTTTTAATTGTCTGTCATCAGGAGAGTAATAGTGCATGAATGCGCGACATTGTGCCGATCGATGGTGCAGTGTATCGGAAAAAAAGTAACGCGTTGGTAATTTTATTAGTGCCTGAGAATAATGCCAGCAGACGAACGCTGCTGGCATTAACAGGTTGGAAAATTATCTAATTAAAACGAGTAGTTAGCCGATACTGAGAAGTTGCGAGGCGCGCCATAAACCACGTAGGTACCCATATAATCGTAATACTCGCGGTCGAACAGGTTATTGATATTAGCCTGGACGGAAACCTGCTTAGTAACCTGATAACGGCTGAACAGATTCACCAGCGTGACAGGGGACTGATCGATATAGTCGCTGCCTGCCGGGCCGTCCGCAACATTCGCCCAGGTTTTATTCTGCCAGTTCACGCCACCGCCTACGGTGAGATCCTGCAACATTGGCAGACGATAGCTGGTAAACAGTTTGGCGGTAGTGCGCGGTATTTCCGGCATAACGGCAGTACCGTTACGCTGTTCAGCTATATAGCGCGATGCACCGAACGTCATCTGCCAGTTATCGGTTAATGCACCGTTCACTTCAAACTCTACGCCGCGGCTGACCGCATCCACTTCGTCATAGGCATATTCAGTGGTGCCAGGAATATAGACATAGCTGTTAACACCCAGCCCGTTCTGCTCGGTACGGAACAGTGAAAGCGTGGCGGTCAGACGGCTGTTATTCCAGTCGCCTTTGATGCCCGTTTCGTAGCTTTTGCCCGTTACCGGATCGAGGTACTGCGCGCTGCTGTTACGTGAGGTTTGCGGCTGGAAGATGCTGGTGTAGCTGGCATACAGCGAGTAGGTATCGTTCAGGTCGTAGGTCAGACCGGCATAAGGCGCAATCTTATCGGCATCGTTATTACCGGACGTGCCGTTAGCGCTCCAGTCGGTGTAGCGGGCACCCACCAGCAGTGACAGTGGATCGGCGAGGGAGAAGCGGGCCGCCGTATAGACCGACTTCTGGCGAATAGCGTCATCCAGATAAGGCGTAAAAGGTGACCAGTCGGTGGCCCCTGTGGTGCCGTTCCAGTTACGGAAATCACCCACCTGCGAGCTATCCAGATTGGTGAAGCTGTTAAAGAAGGTGTTGTCCTGCTTGCTGTAGCTACCGCCAATCATCAGTTCATGACTGCGGCCCAGCAGTTCAAACGGGCCGTTAGCATAGAGATCTACGCTGTCGGTGGTGCGGCGACCTTTGTTCCAGCCGCTGTAAAGCAGGCTTCCCGTGCCGGTGGCTTTATCCGGGTAACCGCTGGCATACATCAGACGAGTGTCAAAATTGGTGCGGGTATGGCTGCCGGTGGCCTGTGCCTGCCAGCCGCTGTCAAATTTATGCGTCAGGGTGGCGAAAAACTTATTGGATTCTTTATCGCTGTACGCCCAGTCTGCGCCGGAGTTAAAGCTGCGATCAAAATGGGTGCGCTCGCCGTTGCTGTAGAAGGTTGGAATACCGCCCCAGCTTGGGTCTTCAGTGCTGCTCTCCTGATAATCCCACCCCAGCGACAGCGTGGTGGAATCGCTCAGATCGGCATCCAGCACGGTGGTGAGGAATTTCTTACGGGCATGATAGCGATCCAGCCAGCTGTCATTTTCCTGGTAACCGCCGATGGCGCGGCCGCGTACGCTACCTGACTCATTCAACGGTACGGTGATGTCGCCCACGTAGCGCTGCTTATCCCAGCTGCCGGTTTCCGCCGACAGGCTGCCGGTCACGACTTTACTGTCGGCGTGCTTGCGCACCATATTGACAGAGGCTGACGGATTACCGGATCCGAGCGCCAGGCTGTTCGCACCGCGAATCACTTCGACACGGTCATAGATAGCCGTATCTGAACGCGCGTCACCGAGATCCCAGACATCGGTCACCACGGTCGGTACACCATCAAACAGATAGTTATTAATCAGGAAACCGCGTGAATAGTAGTTCGAGCGATCGGAGTCGATATTTGAGGCAGAGACGCCAGTGGTATTGTTCAGCACATCGCCAACGCTTTGTAGCCCCTGATCCTGCATGCGCTGTTTGCTGACGATTGACACTGACTGCGGAATATCACGCACCGTCAGCGGCATTTTGGTACCCGCAGTGGTCACCGGCACGCTGTAGTCGGTGGCCGCCTGCTGTACTGCGGCACTATCTGCACTGGCTTCAACGGTCAGCGTATCGCTGGTGCTATCGGCGGCAAATGCAGGGTGCAGCGCGGAGATGACCAGCAGCGCGGCGATTGACGGAGTGAAAATAGGTGTAGCAGATAATGACGCTGAGTGAGTTTTATTATGGGCTGCTGAACGAGAAATTGGCACGATCATTCCTGGAATAAGTAGCTGATGTTATGTAACGGCCTGCACCGGGCACAAAGAGATCTACCGTTTGTCCTTAGGCGGTATTGGCACGCTGACTAATCCATGATGTCGCGGTGAGGTCCACTGGCACTGCAAATTGGCAATATTGCTTGTAATAGGAAGTAATGGGAAAGCAAATGAGAACTATAATTATTTAGGTATTGGATGTAAATATTTATTAAGCATGCGGGGAACTAATGCGGGTTTGGGGAATCATGGGGGGATCATGGCGCAGCGAACCTGCCCGGCCCCGGGGATAAAGAGGGAGCCGGACAGGGCAGGATTACAGCATCAGAAATCTGCTTTCAGTACCACGCGGAAATTGGCTTTTCCGGCGCGAACGTGATCCAGCGCTTCGTTGATTTTCGACATCGGGAAAAACTCAACGTGTGGCGCAATATCGCGACGTGACGCCAGCTTCAGCAGGGAACGCAGCTGACCAGGCGAGCCGGTAGAGGAACCAGTAATCGCTTTATCACCCATGATCAAATCAAAAGCACCTACCTGGAAAGGCTTCATCACGGCACCAACGGTGTGGAATTTTCCCTTCGGTGCCAGTGCATCAAAGTACGGCTTCCAGTCAAGATCGACGGCTACGGTGCTGAGGATCAGATCGAAGCGTCCGGCCTGGGCCTTCAGCGCTTCCGGGTCACGGCTGTTGACCACTTCATCGGCACCCATATCAAGGATCGACTGTTTTTTACCCGGCGTAGAGCTGAATGCCACCACTTCTGCACCCATCGCCCGCAGGATTTTGATGGCGATATGGCCAAGACCACCAATCCCGATCACGCCCACGCGGCTGGTGGCGGTAATATTGCTCATCAGCAGAGGCTTAAACACGGTGATACCGCCACACAGCAGCGGGCCGGCGCTGGTGGCATCCAGGCTTTCCGGGAGCGGGATAACCCACTGCCAGTCTGCACGCAGCTTCTCGGCAAAGCCGCCGTGATTCAGAATGGTTGGCGTGGTGCCCTGTTCGCAGTTCACCTGCTCACCGTTAATACAGGCGTCGCAGTGCTGGCAGCTTTTTGCCGTCCAGCCAATGCCCACGCGCTGGCCTATTGACAGCCCTTTATTTTTTGCCGCTTCGCCGAGTGCGGAAACGCGCCCGATCACTTCATGGCCGGCAATGGTCGGGTACTGAGAGATCCCCCATTCATTGTCGATCATCGACAAATCGGAATGGCAGACGCCACAGTATTCAACTTCGACTTCCACTTCCTCTGCACTCAGCGCGCCAGCGTCGAACTCATACAGCTCCAGGGCCTGTCCTGCTTTCATTGCAGCATAGCTTTTAATTTTCACTTCAATACCTCAGATTCAGTTTACGGTCAGGGGAGAGTGTAGCGCCCCGGGGTGTTAAAGTTGTTTTTTCGCCGCACAAACTGCGCATCAGCCGGAGTGAATGAGGTTTTTTTGTGCAAAAAAAGCCGGGAAAGAAGCAGGAGCCTGCCAGAACATGCCCTTTTGATGCCACATTCCACTTATATTGTTATTTTTCTCAGGTTAATATCAGGGACAGAGTCATTTTATATCGGCAAAAAATGCTTTTTTTTCACGAATGGTAATTAAGTATATTTAATTAATTCCTCAGTGTAATCCTAATGATGTGTTTTTTGTGAGATTAACGCTGATGATCATAATGGTGTTTTAATTTTACAAGCCTTAAATCATATTAATATGTCTTAATGGTATATGTTTTTAATTATTTTGTAATAATTAAAAATGCTTTATTGTTGTCGCCTTATGCGTTAGATCAACCGGTGTGATATTAAGCTGTGAATGCTTCAATATACGGGGTGTGTTGTATTTTTTATTAATGGAGTCTGTAATAAAGGGATTTTGTTATGCGAGTTTTTAGAAAAAGATTTTCCTTTAATCTTATAACCCTGGTGCTTTTTCCCCTCAGCGCGCTTGCATCATCAACATGGGAAGTGAATGATGGAACGCAACTTCAGGTATCTCAGGGAAATACCACCACAGGTGAGAAACAACCTACATTATCCGCCAGCGGAAAGAACAGCGTATTGACCACCGACCCGGGTCTGAACTTTATTACTACGGGAGACGTCTCGCACGGTCTTCAGGTCAGTGATGGAGCAGAAGCCAATATCAATAAAGCTTCTATTTCAACTCAGGGGGATTATGCCCATGGGGCAGAGGTTGATCAGGGTACGCTTAAGATGAATGGCGGGAATATTCATGTTAGCGGCGACAACTCGTTCGGTATCTCTGCTACTGGAAATTCCACCGTTGACCTTAAAAACACCAATATTACCCTTGGGCAAACGTTAAATGAAGGGATCGATATTAGTGGCGGAACGCTTAACGGGAGCGGGTTAGTATTAACGGCAAATAAACCGCTAATGTTGAATGTGATAGAGCTGTCCAATCGCGCTCAGGCGATACTAAAAGACACGCAAATCATTCTTAATGGCAGAAGCTCAAGTTTTGGTATCCATGTTAATGACGCCACCCTGAATGCGTCAGGGTTGATTATTAATGCCAGTAATAAAGGGCAGGGTATTCTGGTTGAGAAAAGCAGCCAGCCGGGTGATGCGTTGATCCTGAGTGACAGCAGCATCTCTACCCAGGGGGAAAACGCTACGGCAATTTCCTCGCGCGGGCAAAGCGTCCTCAATAATGTGAATCTCAACACCAGCGGTGATTTTGCCCATGGCCTGAGTCTGGAATACGGCGGTACGGCGCAGGTAAACGGCGGGCATATCGAAACGTCAGGACGTTATGCACATGGAATCTGGCTGACGACAGAGGATTCCGCGTTGCAGGTGAAAGATACGGTGTTCAGCATTTCGGGTGACAATGGTATTGCGGTATCGGCGACGGCAGGCAAGGCATCACTTGACCATATTCAGGCCACGATATCCGGAGAGGGCGGGCGCGGTATTGTTTCCCAAACCCAGCTGGATGCAAAAAATATCAATGTGCTCACCGTTGGTAAGAATACTACTGGTGTGCAATCCAGCGGTGCTAAGGCCAATATGACGTTAAGCAACTCATCTATCACCACTACCGGGAGCAGCGGCACCGGGATAGTGGCATCCGGTGGCGGCAAAATCACCGCCGATGGCACCACTCTGACGACCAAAGGTAAACAGTCCATCGGCGTCATACTGAGAAACGGCACGCTGGGTATGACTAACAGCAGCATTGCCACGATGGATGGCCCCGGATTGTATGTCGACAGTAGCGCCACCAGCGAGGTATCACTGGATAATACGCAGCTAGCCAGTGGCGGTTTCAGTGCCGTGCAGACGGTGGGGAGCGGACTGAACCTTAATCTGACTAACGGGACAGTGGTCACCGGAGGCAATGGCGATGTACTGAATGCCATGACTGCGAAAGACAGTCAGGGTGCAGATGTACGCAACAGTCAGGTTAATGTGATGGCGGATAACGCTACCCTGAATGGGAACGTGCTATCCGACTCATTGAATAATCAGGTGGATCTGAACCTGAAAAATGGTTCGACGCTGACCGGCTACACGAAGAATGTCAGCAGCATGATGCTGGATCAGGCCAGCGTCTGGAATGTCACCGGTGACTCCGATCTCAACAGCTTGCAGCTGGATGGTCACGCTCAGTTCGATGGCAAAGAGTTCCATACTTTAACCGTCAATAACGATCTGAGCGGCAGCGGTGTGATTGGTATGAACGTGCAGCTGGATGATGACAGTTCGCCGGGCGACAGGCTGAATGTGAAGGGGAATGCCACCGGGAAATTTACCGTAAATATTACCAATAAGGATGGCAAGGGCGCGCAGACGCAGATGGGGATCCCGGTGATTAACGTGGCCGGTGAAACCGGAGGCGTCACCTTCACTCAGTCAAAACCGGTTCTGGCCGGTAACTATGAGTACTTCCTCAACCCGGTGAACAGTCACGACTGGTATTTGCAGTCCAGCTATAAGCCGACCACCAGTACTATTCCGAATACACCCATTCCCACCCGCGCCTATCGTCCCGAAACGGCAGGCTATCTGATGGGGCCTTATCTTAACGCAGCCTATGCTTATACGGCTGCCGGAACCTATCACCAGCGCCTTGGGGCCAGGCAGGGGGATAAGGCCGTTTGGGGCCGTATCTATGGGCGTCACGATCTCTACGGCGCTGGCCGCTTTGGCTATGACGGCAATACGGTGTTTATGCAGCTGGGCAGCGATCTGTGGCGCGGAAACCTGGCTCCTGATTTTGAGGGGCGTTCAGGGGTGATGGTGACCATCGGGGATATCCACACTAATGCGCGCGATTATGCGCGTAGCGAGCGTTCTGGCCTGTCAGTTAATACCGGCAAAATCAAAACTACTGCTTACAGCGTGGGCGGATATTTTACCGCTGAGGCAGACGATGGCATGTATCTGGATACTGTGGGCCAGATGACCTGGTATCGTAACCGTTTCAAAAGTGCCCATGATTCCCGGCAAAGTAGCTACAGCTCCTTGCTGTCTGCTGAAATGGGGATGCCTTTTACCGTCAGCGGGCTGGTTAAACTGGAGCCGCAGTTGCAGCTGATGGGGCAGTATCTGCACAGCGGTGAAATCCGTTCTCATGGTGTTAAAGTCAATCGCAGTCATGACTTCCTGGGGCAGGCGCGTGGCGGGGTGCGAATGTTTTATGACCACAAGGATATTCAGCCCTGGTTACAGGCAGATGTGGTACAGCGAATGGGCAATCTTCCCGGTATCACAATGAACGATGAGAATTTAACACCTCATGTCCACTCCGGCTGGTGGCAAATCGGAGCGGGGGTTCGCGGCAAGGTTAACAAGGAGATCAGCCTGTACGCCGATGTTAACTATCAGCACGGTTTTGGCCAGGGTATAGAGGGCTACGGCGGTAATATCGGGATGAAGTACGAGTTTTAAGTCATTTCTTTTACGATAAAAAAAGGGCTGGCCGGTTTACCGGTCAGCCCTTTTATCACCAACACGTTTAGCTCATCAGAACTATTCGTTAATACGCGGATGCTGATCGATCAGGCGGGAGCGTTTCGCTTCCAGCTCAGTAATCTGCTCGCTGATATCATCGATTTTCTGTTCAATATTGTCGTGATGCTCCTGCAAAATCTCTTTCGCTTCGGCAATATCTGAAGCGGCAGGGGTTGCGCCACGCAGCGGCATATTGGCAGTTTCTTTCATCATAATACCCGTCACCAGGCCAATCACAGCCACCACCATCAGGTAGTAAGCAGGCATATACAGATTGTTAGTGGTTTCTACCAGCCAGGCCACTGCGGTTGGCGTCACACCGGCAACCAGCACAGAGATGTTAAAGGCACTGGCCAGCGCACTGTAGCGGATGTGAGTCGGGAACATGGCGGGCAGGGTGGATGCCATTACGCCGGTGAAGCTGTTGAGGATCACCGCCAGCACCAGCAAGCCGGCAAAAATCAGCCCCATTACGCCGCTGTTAATCAGCATAAAGCACGGTATTGCCAGCAGCAGCAGCGCGATGCTGCCGATAATCACGAACGGACGACGACCAAACTTATCGCTCATCAGGCCCATTACCGGTTGCACAAACAGCATACCCAGCATGATAGCGATGATAATCATCACACCATGGTCTTCTGAGTAGTGCAGGTTATGCGACAGGTAGCTCGGCATATAGGTGAGCAGCATGTAGTAGGTCACGTTGGTCGCAATCACCAGACCAATACAGGAGAGCAGGCTCTTCCAGTGCTTGGTGGCAATCTCTTTGAAGGAGACTTTCGGCCCTTCAGCCAGACCTTCACGATCGCCCTGTTCCAGTTTTTCCACGTGCTGCTGGAACGCCGGTGTCTCTTCCAGAGCATGACGCAGGTACAGCCCGATAACTCCCAGCGGCAACGCCACGAAGAACGGAATACGCCAGCCCCAGTCGAGGAAGTTTGCTTCACCAATAATGGCGGAAATCAGCACCACCAGCCCGGCACCGAGCACGAAACCAGCAATGGAACCGAAGTCCAGCCAGCTGCCCATAAAGCCGCGCTTACGGTCAGGAGAGTATTCAGCAACAAAAATTGATGCGCCGGTATACTCACCGCCTACCGAGAAGCCCTGAGCCATTTTACACAGCAGCAGCAGAATCGGTGCCCAGATACCAATCGTGGCATAGGAGGGAATTAAGCCGATACAGAAGGTACTGATCGACATAATGATGATGGTCATCGACAGGATTTTCTGACGACCGTATTTGTCACCCAGTGCGCCGAAGAACAGGCCACCTAGTGGACGGATTAAGAAAGGAACGGAGAAGGTTGCCAGTGCGGCAATCATTTGTGTGCCGGGATCTGCGCCCGGGAAGAAAACCTGACCCAGTGCGTAAGCGACAAAGCCATATACACCGAAGTCGAACCACTCCATGGCATTGCCTAATGAGGCCGCCGTAATTGCTTTACGCAATCTGGTATCGTCAATAATTGTAACGTCTTTTAACCCAATCGGCTTGACACGCTTCCTACGTAACTTCATATAGAGCACCCTGTAATTATCTGTTTTTCCAAGATAAAAATCTCGCCGCTATGGTCAGACCCGTGGTTTTGACTGACCGCTCACGGGAGAAAACCAGCTGCGAAATGCGCCATCGTCAAACATTGAACGGTGCCAATGTTGCACGGCAGCACATTCTGCCAACTATACAGTATATCCTCTCTTTGCCACCTGGCACCATTTCAGCAGGAAACTTCCTGTTTGCCGGAAAAAAACCTGCATTTGTACGGTGTTTCCTACTAATAATTTGCAATGGGCTGGCGAATAAAATCAGAGGAGGCAGTTTAATGCAGGCCAATAAGTTAACCTTATCATTGGCTTGATGCAAATAAACTGAGAAAAAATTGTGGAGCGAACTCTGAACGGTTGATCTCAGTCAGTAATATTCATCGCCGCTTTTTGGGGAAAAGGTGAGTAAAACAAAAACAATAATTTCCAAAATTACGGGTTCACTAAGCTGGATAGTATTGAAGAATATTTAAAATATTATTGCCATGATGCTCTGTTATCTACTCGCATTTATCACCTGCTTATTCGCTGACAGTCGTCAGGTGTGCGGCTGCCACTTACAGGCTCGGTTCTGCCGCAGCGTTCTGCTGCGCAATCCATTGCATCAGGGCCGTGTTGTCCATCGGTTTGGCATAATAGTAACCCTGGATATACATTACGCTGTGCCTCTTGAGATATTCCATTTGCACGGCGTTCTCTACGCCTTCAGCGACGACTTTTAGCGCCAGTTTATCGGCCAGCATAATAATGGCATCCAGTACTGGCGTCTCGCCGTCGACGCTCTCAATAGCATTCACAAAGCCTTTATCAATTTTCAGATAATCGAGCGGGAAAGTTTGCAGATAGGTCAGCGAACAGTGGCCGGTGCCGAAATCATCAATGGCAACCTTCATTCCTTCATTACGCAAGGTTGTTAATTTACGCCCGACTTCTGCGCCGTCTCTGATCAGGCTGCGTTCCGTCAGTTCGAGAGTGATAGTGGCGTTTAAATGCGCCACATCCAGGGCAAACTGGCGAATATCAGCAACAAAATCCTTATCCTGCAAATGTTCCGCCGCCACGTTAATCCCGAGATTAAATCCGGGCGGCACCTGCCAGTTGACGCAATCTTTTGCCACCAGCTGCAGCAGATGCCGGGTGAGGGGAATAATCATCCCTTCGTCTTCTGCGGCGGCGATAAAGATATCCGGGCGTACCCAGCTGCCGTTGGGTCGCTGCCAGCGCAGCAGCGACTCGGCTCCCGATAAGCAGCCCGTGACCTGGTTATACACCGGCTGATAATTTACCGTAAATTCATCACGATCGATGCCGCGACGAATATCATCGCGGAAGGAGCTTTTACGTTTTAGCCAGCTGTTGGTGACCATCATAAACAGCAGCGACAGAATGATCGCCATCGGCAGGAAAGTGAACAGCACCTGAAGCCAGCTGTGCAGCGCTTCGCTGCGTGGGGTGGTCAGGCTGACGGTAATCGCATAGCGATCGGAGCTGGTGGTATAAGTCGAGGTTCCGAGAAGCTCCTCATAGCTACTGAGTGGTTTCCCGCTGGCGATGCGATAACCACCGCCAAACTGCATGGTGATGTGATAGCCATGCTTAAGACCGATAGCCGTCATAAAGTCGATCAGATATTGCCCTTCCACCACGGCATAGCTGCTAAAGCCATCAGGCGTGGCCTGGGAATACACCACCGCAGGACGATCCTTCACGCCAAAAGTGCCGGGCAGTGAGAGCATCCATGAAGGCAGATGATGCCCGGGAAGACGGCCACGCAGCATGGTATCTAGCGTGGCGCGCGTCGAGCCAAAGGCCGATGAGCAATAGATCTCGTCACCGTGGGTCAGCCCCACCGAACGGAAATAGGGGTAAAGCGTACCGTAGCGCTGTAGCTGAGAACGGATATCTGCACACTGACGATTATTGAACTGGCGCAGACGGCTGGTCATCTCCCAGGCAAGCTGACTGACATGTTCAGCCTGATCTATCAGTGTAGATGCCGTAGTTTTCTGCTGATGAATAAGCGAGTTACGCGCTTCGAGAAAGGTAAAAACAAGGCAGAGTAACAGCGGCAATATACCGGCGACGGTGAGCCAGAAATAATCATGCTTAGGCTTTACGAATGCTTGCAAGCTGTTCCCCTGTGAGCTGCGCGATTGGGCCGCTGTCGCGCGAATAAACGGCCTGGATCCTGTGTTATAGGTTAATTATCGTCACACTATGACAATAATAGAATGAAAAGCCTCTTAATGACGTTTTAAGCGCTCTATTATCGGCGTAAGGCTGCCCGCAAGCGTTGATATTATGCAAAAATTACTGAATCGACCCTCACCTCTTTTTGTACAGCGTTTAACTTCACAGTGTCCCGCAAAGAGATGGGCCGCATCAGAACTTGCCGTGGCTATCCGGCTGACGTAATTTATTTTTTTACTGTTAAAGGAAGCCTGACGATGAAGATGAGCGATATTCCTTTTGGTACCACCGACTGGTCGGTGCTGGAAGCCACGGAGCACGCAGGAGAGAAGGGGAGCGCCTGGTGGCGCACGCAGCAGTTTGGTGAGGTGCGGGTGAGAATGGTGGAGTATACCCCCGGATATCTGGCCGATCACTGGTGCAGCAAGGGCCATATTCTGCTGTGCCTGTCCGGTGAGTTGCATACTGAGCTGGATGATGGCCGCCGGTTTACCCTGACGGCGGGTATGAGTTATCAGGTGGCGGACAATGCTGAAGCGCACCGCTCCTGGACGGAAAACGGCGCGCAACTTTTTATTGTCGACTAACCTGTCAAAGCTTAAGCCGCAGACTTGCTCTTCTGCGGTTCCTATTATTAAGAGTCAGAGCTGAAGTAGATCTGTTTCAGCGCCAGCTCGACGCCGCGAATTTCTGCCAGCCCCTTCAGACGGCCAATCGCGGAGTACCCTGGATTGGTTTTTTTATGCAGGTCATCCAGCATCTGGTGGCCGTGATCCGGGCGCAGCGGAATAGCACGCTGATTGCCCGCGCGACGACGGCGCTGCTCCTCGGCAAGAATCACTTTAATCACCCCTACCATATCCACATCTCCTGCCAGATGAGCGGCTTCATGGAAGCTGTTCGGGTTCTCTTCACGTTTGGTCGAGCGCAGATGCGCGAAGTGAATACGGTCGGCAAACGTCTCCGCCATTTTCACCAGGTCGTTATCTGCGCGGACGCCGTAGGAGCCGGTACAGAAGGTGAAACCGTTATGCAGACTGTCGACGGTCTCTTTCAGCCACTGCATATCTTCAAGGGTAGAGACGATGCGCGGCAGGCCGAGGATCGGGCGCGGTGGATCGTCCGGATGTACCGCCAGCACGATCCCCGCTTCCTCTGCTACGGGTACGATGGCGCGTAGAAATTCGGCCATATTTTCACGTAAACGGGCTTTATCAATGCCGTCATACTGGGAAAGCTGCGCCTGGAACTGCTCCAGCGTATAGCCCTCTTCCGCGCCCGGCAGTCCGGCAATGATATTGCGCGTCAGGGTGTCGATCTCCTGCTGGCTCATGGCGGCAAAAAAGGCAGCCGCTTCTTGCTGTTCCTGCGCGTTATAGTCCTGCTCTGCGCCGGGGCGTTGCAGGATATGCAGCTCAAAGGCGGCAAAAGCAATATGGTCGAAGCGTAGCGCTTTTGCCCCGTCAGGAAGCGTCCAGCCGAGGTCGGTGCGCGTCCAGTCCAGCACCGGCATAAAGTTGTAGCAGACCGTATCAATACCGCAGATACCCAGATTGCGCAGCGACTGTTGGTAATTGGCAATATAGCGCTGGTAGTCACCGCGCTGGGTTTTAATCGATTCGTGGATGGGGACACTTTCTACCACTGACCACACCAGGCCTTTCTCGGCCAGTAAGGCCTGACGGGCTTTAATCTCTTCAACCGGCCAGATATCGCCGTTGGGGATGTGGTGCAGGGCAGTGACGATCCCTGTAGCGCCCGCCTGGCGGGCATCGTCTAATGAGACCGGGTCTTTGGGGCCATACCAGCGCCATGTATGTTCCATACTTTCTCCTTCGGGGCAAAATCGACTGCGCCGATAGCGCCCCATCATAGTGAGTTAATTAATCTGCGATCGGGTCTTTAACGATAAAGAAATAGGCCAGCGCGCCAGCAAAAGTGACGCAGGAGCAGATCACCAGCGCCATATTGAACGAGCCGGTGGTATCGACCACCCAGCCGGTAACAATCGGAGCAAATGAGGCACAGATAAAGCTGCCGAAGTTTTGAATGCTGCTGACCGATGCCACCATGCGTGACGGAGCCATCACCTGTACCAGTCCCCATGCGGAGGTTCCGGCAAAGTGCACAAAGAACAGCGCCATGCTGATAAAGCCCACCGCCATTGCGGTAGACGTGGACTGCACCACCAGCAGTGTACAGGCGGCGGAGCAGACCAGACCCAGGCAAATCAGCGCCTTACGGGTTTTTGCCAGCCCATAACCACGGCGCGCCAGACGGTCGGCGACAGTACCGTTGACCAGCATACCTATCGAACCAAACAGAAACGGGATGGCGGCGACCCAGCCGGTATTGGTCAGGCTCAGACCGCGTTCGGCCTGTAAATAGCCTGGCAGCCAGGAGAGATAGAGCCAGCCGGTGTAGTTTACGCCGCTGAAACCGAGGATCATTCCCCATACGGTGCGCTTCTTAAACAGTGCTCCCCACTCTTTCAGCGATACGCGGGTTTTTTGCGACGGCACAGAGCCCTGATTAAGGTACTCCTGCTCTTCGGGCGTGAGGGCGAAGCGGTCGCGGTTGCGATACCAGGCATACCAGCAGAGGGCAATGGCTACCCCGGCTACCCCGATAATTACAAACATCATGCGCCAGCCAAATGCCAGCATCAGCGCCACTAGAATCGGCGGTGCAAACGCCTGACCGAAGGTGGTTGAGGAGTTAAAAATCCCCATTGGCAAACCGCGTTCCCGGGCGTTAAACCAGTCATTAACGACTTTGACGCCGCTCGGCATAAACGGCGCTTCGCCGATCCCAAGGCCAATACGTAACATAATAAAGTGGCTGAAGCTGTTTACGGCACCGGCCATTCCCTGCATCACTGACCAGAACAGCAGGCCGCCGCCGAGGACGATGCGCGGCCCGAAGCGATCCAGCAGCAGGCCGCTGGGTAACTGGGAGATGCCATAAGAGAGAGAAAATGCCGAGAGCAGTACGCCAAATTCAGTGGCAGACAGGCCGAGATCGTTACGGATCGCCGCATTAGCGATCGACAGCGATCCACGGTCAAGAAAGTTAATGATCCCCGCGAGGAACAGCAGCGTCAGCGAAACAGTCTGAATGCGCCGCAGGCGGCTGGATTTTTGCACTGGTGATTCAAAGGTTGAAACCGTCATCGGTGTTCCTCGTACGGCTCAACG
The DNA here is from genome assembly GCF_009738185.1 of Erwinia sorbitola. Taxonomy (NCBI): domain Bacteria; kingdom Pseudomonadati; phylum Pseudomonadota; class Gammaproteobacteria; order Enterobacterales; family Erwiniaceae; genus Erwinia; species Erwinia sorbitola. The sequence goes on from NZ_CP046509.1 coordinate 262,120, forward strand.
GCCGTTTTTTATCAGGTAGTCACAGGGGTAGGTTGTCTGGCCCAGTGGTCAGGCCGCTGGGCCACAGGATAAACGCGAAGGGGAGTCGGATTCCGTGATCGCGATCGCAGCACGATGATCCCGGGTTCATTTACACGCAGTGCAGGCCCTGTGATAAGCTCTCTTCATCACCTCTTGCGCCTGGAACGGTTATGGAATTACCGACACTGAAAGTAGAGCGCCTGTACCGGCAGATTTCTAACCTGCTGATTGGCTGCATTAAAAAGGGGCAGTTCCCTGCCGGGGCGATCCTGCCGCCGGAAAGAGAGTTAGCGAAACAGCTGGGCGTCAGCCGTTCGTCAATTCGCGAAGCGCTGATTGCGCTGGAAATTACCGGCTGGGTCGAGATCCGCACCGGCAACGGCGTTTACGTAATGAATCCGCTGCCAGAAAGCGACGATGCTCCTTCAGAAGAGGAGTTCAGCCTCAAAGCGCTGATCAAAGCGCGTCAGGTCTATGAAGCGATGACGGCTGAACTGGCAGCGCGCAACGGCAGCGACGATCAGCGCGCTGAGTTGCAGGAGATCACCCAGGATCTCACCCAGTTACATATCAATGACGAGAAATTCCTGCGGGAAGATAAGCGCTTCCACCTGCTGATTGCCGAGATGACCGGCAATGAGGTGCTGCGCGATATGATGGAATATCTGTGGAATAAGCGTAAGAGCTCGCGCTTTGTGCGGCTTGAGAGCCACTACGCTGAGAACGATTTTCCGCGTGAGATGAACCAGGATCACGAGGATATTGCCCGTGCCATTATTGCCCGCGATGCCGTTCAGGCGCGGGTCTGCATGGATCGCCATTTGCAGCATGTGTACGACAGGCTGTTTGTGGAGTGAGGGGGGTTAACCCGGACGAGGCAGTGAGAGATCCTGCGGCATCCGGGTAACTGATACCAGCCTGACCTCAGGCTGATTTCCGTCCGTTACCCAGCAGGATCGCCAGCTTGCCGCCGCCGGGAGTGGTCTCCATCAGAATTTTACAAACGCTGGTCAGCGGTACGGATAGCAGCATACCCACCGGGCCGAGCAGCCAGCCCCAGAATATCAGCGAAAGAAATACCACCAGGCTCGACAGGCCCAGCCCGCGCCCCATCACTCTTGGTTCCAGCAGATTGCCCAGCAGCATATGAATGGTGATAAACAGCCCCGCAACCAGCCCTGCCTCCAGCGGAGTGTTCAGCAGCAGCGCCTGCAATACAGGCGGAATACCGGCAATTACCGGCCCGATATTGGGTACAAAGTTCAGCACAAAGGCCACCACACCCCACAGCAGGGCGAATTTAACCCCCAGCGCCAGCAGCGCCAGCCAGACCAGCACCCCGGTCGCCAGGCTAATCAGGGTTTTCAGCGCCAGATAGTGGGTTACGCCTTTGAGCGCTTTATGCATCCCGGCAATACGGATCTGCGGATTTACCAGCGCGTAGCGCAGCTTATATGGCAGATGATGAACCTCAAACAGCATGAAAATCACCGTCATCATTACCAGAATAATTTGCGCCATTGCCCCGGAAAACTGCCCCAGCATGGTGGTGGCAACATCCATCACGGCGTTGGGATCCAGCCGCTGCGCCAGCGACTCAGGGGAGATCATAATATGAAAACGAGCGGCAAAATGCTGTACCACGGCCAGCTTTTGCTGCGTTTGCGCCTGAAGCTGGGGATAAACCTCGCTAAACTCCTGTAACGATCCGGCAATCATGGCAATCAGCAGCGCCAGCCCAATCAGTACCACTACCACCACCAGACTGATGGCGAGGCCGCGTCGCATTTTTCGCCGCATCAGCCAGCTTACCAGCGGGTTGAGCACGATAGCGAAAAACAGCGCCATCAGGAACGGCACCACGATCTCAGCTGACAGTTTGATCCCACCCAGAATCACTACCAGCGTTGCCAGTTTCAGCAAAATATTTTGCCCGATCTTCTCCTGCTGCAATGGCTTCATTGCGTCTCCGTTTTGATGATATGCGCAGCAAGTGTAGTGGCAATCAACGACTCTCTATTCACTTTCGGAATGATCGTATTTAGAGGGACAGGAGAGCGGAACAGGGTTTTTCAGCGAGGAATTATCAGGGCGAGGCACACCTCGCCCCTGGGGATTACGCCTGCAACAGCTCAATACTTTGACGGATCTCGCGCTCGATATCTGCCGCACTCCAGTTATCCATCTCCGAGGCAAACGGCTCAAAGGCGTAAATCCCGGTGTAGCCCAGCTTTTCCAGACGCTGCACCTGCCAGACGCTTTTCAGCAGATCGTCGTGACTGAGCATCAGACGCTCTTCGTCAGTCAGTTCACTGACCGGGCGGCTGTCGACCACGCCGGAGAGATGCACCAGGCCAATCTGATTGACATCAATACCGCTGGCAAAATCCTGCTCTGCTCCTTCATACAGATGATGATGGAAGGTATCCAGCACGATCTTAAACGGCACCCCGGCCTGCCTGATAAGCTGCTGTGCCTGCGCGGCTGAACGCAGAGAACTCACCGGGAAACCCAGCGGCTCTACCAGCCCTTCCACGCCATAGCGGGCAAATAACGGTGCCAGCGTAGTCAGCGCTTGCTGCGTCTCTTCGGCAGATATCCTGGTGCCGTCGTTCAGCGGGCACATGACCAGCGCTTTCGCCCCAATCCCCTGAGCATCTTTCAGCAGGCTTTCGGCACGGGCCAGCAGGTCGTCACTGATCTGATTAAACGGATACAGCGCGTTAATAGTGACAATTTCCAGACCATACTGCTCTGCCAGCGCATGAACCTGCTGATGGCTCAGGTTATCGGTGACGCTGCCGCCTTTCATATCGTTACGCAGTTCAACTTTATGCAGACCCAGCTTTTGCACCAGCTGGAAAAATGCCTCAATGCTGAGAGCGGGTGCAATTTTACGGTTAATACAGAAACGGGTTGGATCGATAGCCATCGTGTGGCTCCTGTTGAGTAGGGTAGGAAGGTAAAAAGTTCATTAAAGGTGTACCGCCAGCCATTTTTATTGATTGCCAGGCTGGTCGAAAGTCGTACACAGGCCATAAGAGAACATTTATTTCATATTTAGTTAATAATGAAATTTAAATTTTTAGATCCGTCTCGCAAAATTTCACTCTGTGTGCGTTAAGGCTCAAATTTATCCCAGGTAATCCTTAGGTTTATGCAGGGCAAAACAGGGTGTTTTCTGGCAGGCGTAGTGAAACGGCTGCTCCGCACTCCACCTGAGCTGCGCGCTTTTTTTAGCGCACATCATTCCCGCGTGAAAGTCACCACAACATCACCATAGAAAAATGCGATCCAGCCCGCTAAAAACGAATTTTCTAAAGTGTAATATTTGAAAAATTTATTCCAATATTATACTGTCTCAACACGAATCAAGGTTTTGCCCGGTTAGGCAGCGGTATGACGTCAGACTGCCTGCCAGGGAATTCATTACTAATACAGAGGCCAGCACATGACTATCGTAGGAAACTTTATTGGCGGTAAAACATCTCTGAGCGCCAGCAACGAAACCATTCCAATTTACGATCCGGCAACCGGCAAACCGGTGCGCGAACTGACGCAGAGCACCAGTGATGAAGTGGCAAATGCGATTGCCGTTGCGCATGAAGCATTCGATAGCTGGTCTCGTACTTCGCCGCTGCGCCGTGCACGTATTCTGTTTAACTTTAAATCCCTGATGGAAGAGCACCGTGATGAGCTGGCCGGACTGATCGTCAGTGAGCACGGTAAAGTCTGGTCCGATGCGCTGGGTGAACTGACCCGTGGTCTGGAAGTGGTGGAGTTTGCCTGCGGCATCCCGCATCTGATTAAAGGTGAAAACTCTGCCGATGTGGCCACCGGCGTTGACAGCTATTCACTGATGCAGCCGCTGGGCGTGGTGGCCGGGATTACCCCGTTCAACTTCCCGGCGATGGTGCCGCTGTGGATGTTCCCGATTGCGCTGGCCTGCGGTAATACTTTCGTACTCAAGCCACCGGCTCTTGACCCTTCAGCCGCCGTGCGTATGGCTGAACTGCTGACTGAAGCGGGCCTGCCGGATGGTGTGTTCAACGTTATTCACAGCTCGAACGAAAATGCCGAGCAGCTGTACAAGGATCCGCGTGTTCAGGCTGTGAGCTTCGTGGGCTCTTCAGGTGTGGCAGAGCATATCTATACCACCGCCAGCGCCCACGGTAAGCGTGTGCAGGCATTTGGCGCGGCGAAAAACCACGCTATCGTGATGCCAGATGCTGACCTGGAAGCGACAGTTAACGCCATCATGGGCGGCGCTTTCGGCTCTGCCGGGGAGCGCTGCATGGCACTGCCGGTTGTAGTGGCCGTGGGCGACGATACCGCAGATAAACTGATTGCCGCGCTGACTCCGCTGGTGAAAGCGCTGCGTGTTGGCCCTGGTATCCACAAAGGCAAAGACGAAAACGAGATGGGGCCGGTGGTTTCAGCCGCGCACCAGAAAAAAGTGCTGGGCTACATCGATAAAGGCGAAGCTGAGGGCGCGAAGCTGGTGGTTGATGGACGGGGCATCCAGGTAGAAGGTCATCCTGATGGCTATTATGTGGGCGGGACGCTGTTCGATAACGTCACCACTGATATGGTGATCTGGCGTGAAGAGATCTTCGGGCCGGTGTTGAGCATCGTGCGCGCACCTGATTACAAAACGGCACTGGATCTGGTTAACAGCCACGAGTTCGGTAACGGCAGCGCCATCTTCACCAGCAATGGTCACACTGGCCGCGACTTCGTGCGCGAAGTTCAGGCGGGCATGGTTGGCGTTAATGTCCCGGTTCCGGTTCCGATGGCCTTCCACAGCTTTGGTGGCTGGAAACGTTCCGTATTTGGTGCGCTGAATGTGCACGGGCCGGACGGTGTGCGCTTCTACACCCGCATGAAAACCGCCACCGTACGCTGGCCGAGCGGTCAGAAAACTGTGTCTGAGTTCAGCATGCCTACGCTGGGATAATTGAATACGGGCGGGGGGAACCTCGCCCTTACAGACAGGAGGCTGTATGTCATTGCTATCCAAAGTAAAACAGCCGGATGCGCAGGGCCGTATCCAGCACATCACCCCGGAAAGCGCTGGCTGGCGCTACGTCGGCTTTGATGCTTACCAGCTGAAAAAGGGTCAGACGCTGAGGCTGGAAAGCGGCAGCAAAGAGCTGTGCCTTGTGCTGGTCGCCGGGCTGGCTTCAGTAAAAACCCGTCAGGCCGAATTTCCGCATATCGGCAAGCGCATGTCCCCGTTTGAACGCACACCGCCTTATTCTGTTTATGTACCGCATAACGAGCAGGTGGAAGTGGTGGCGGAGTCTGATCTGGAGCTGGCGGTATGCAGTGCACCTGCCACTGAGGGCAAGCTGCCTGCACGGTTAATCGCTCCTGAAGATGTCGGCGTCGAACAGCGTGGTAAAGGTAATAACAAACGCCTGGTTCACAATATTCTGCCCGATGATAAACCTGCCGACAGCCTGCTGGTGGTAGAAGTGTATACCGACGAAGGTAATACCAGTTCCTATCCCAGCCATAAGCACGATCAGGAAGATTCACCGGACGAAACCTATCTGGAAGAGACGTATTATCATCGTTTCAATCCGGATCGTGGTTTTGCAATGCAGCGTGTTTATACCGACGATCGCTCGCTGGATGTTTGTATGGCTCCGTATAATCAGGATGTGGTCACCGTTCCGCGCGGCTATCATCCGATGTCGACCGTTGCCGGTTATGACAACTACTATTTGAATGTGATGGCCGGGCCGGTGCGTCTGTGGAAATTTACCTGGGAGAAAGATCATGCCTGGGTGAACAGCGATGAGTATCCGCGTAAAGGATAATGTATGGGCGATCGTTTTCGGGTCAGGCATGCCTGACCCCTGCGAGAATTCATACTGTGTTTGCGGATTACGGTAACCCACGCTGATGCTAAAACGGACGACGAAACGGGCTACCCTCACAGGCAGCCCGTTTTCTTATGGGCGGGATTTATTCGGATCAACGTTGGTAAGCGCCAGCGACACGGCCAGCGTCTGTGCCAGACACAGCGAGGCAACCTGAGAACGGAAGCCATCAACCTGTGCTTCACGCACCACAAAACAGACATCGCTGAAGGCGGCCAGCGGACTGACCTGGCTGTCGGTAATTGCAATCTGATGCGCACCGCGTTTCGCGCCAAGCTCCACCAGCTCCACCGCTTCACGTGCATAAGGCGAATAGCTGATGGCAATCACCACGTCTTTTGGGTTGACCATACTCAGCTGCTCGGCAAACATCCCACCCAGACCATCAATCAGAAACGCCCGACGCTCCAGATGGCGCAGGGCATAGGTCAGGTAAGACGCAACGCTGAATGAACGACGTAAGCCGATAACATAGATGTTGTCAGCTTCATCCAGCAGTTTCACCGCTTTTTCCAGCTGCTCTGGGTTGACCTGCATCGCCAGCTGTTGCAGCGCCTGCGAGTTGACCATAGTAAACACATTGAGGATTTCAGCCGGGCTTTCCGGGGCGCTGGCGGACTCGTCGGTAGCGGTCTGGCGGAACAGACGCGCACGCTCGGTATAGTTAACCGTTTCTTCCATCAGATGCTGGCGGAAAACCTGCTTCATTTCATTGAAGCCGCTAAAACCGAAAGCATTCGAGAAACGGATCAGCGTGGAAGGCGGAACATCCGCCTGCTGGGCGATAGAGGCGACGGTATCAAAGGCGATACTGTTGCTGTTATCGAGAATGTAGCGAGCCACCTGTTTCAGGCGTTTACTGAGAGTGTCGTAGCGACGGCGGATATCGTCCTGCAACAGAGAGAGCTGGGTCGGATTATTATTCATTAAACGGCTCGCAAGAAAGGAAAATAATGTTCTTCTTCGCGTTATTCTACCAGATGAACAAAAAATTTCACTTGATGAAGAAAGCAGCGGCTTCTATTTCATCAGGGTTGGGAATCAGTTCACAAAATCATAACCTTTTGTGCTTTTCGGCAAAATAATAAATTCATTTCATAAAAAAAGGGTAACCCTGTGCCAGGTTACCCTTATTGATGGATCGTGCTACCGGGGATCGTGCCGGTGTTACTTCGCCGGACGCGCGTCGCGCCAGTAACCAATCAGTGTCAGATAGTTGTTTTTCACTTTTTCCACAAGCGAGGCATCATCCAGCTCACCCTGCAACCACTGGCGTGATGGCTGACCGAAGATGGTGCGACCCACAGCAAACCCTTTCACCCAAGGGGATTTAGCGGCGGCAGCGAACCCGGCTTTCAGTTCGGCTTCCGGCGCATCCAGGCCCAGCAGCAGAATGCCGCGGCAGTGTGGGTCGTTTTTCTCAATCAGCGCGCTGATTGCTTCCCAGCTGCTGTGTGACAGTGGCGGCAGCTTCCACCAGTCAGGCTGAATACCTAAACTGTAAAAGTGGCTGAGGATCTCCAGATAGTACTTTTCATCTTTATCCGGGTTACTTTCCGGCAGGATCACTTCCAGCAGCAGCTCATGGCCAGATTTGTTACAGCCTTTCCATACGTCAAGAATCAGCTCATCCTGCTCTTTACGCATCTCTGCGCTATCTTTCGGATGGTAGAAAGTCAGACATTTAACGACGTGCTCCTGAGGCCAGTCCACCAGCTGGGAGCCGATGTTACCGTGCTCAAGACGCAGCGGACGCGAACTTGGCAGCTCAATAGGGCGGCCAATCCACCAGCCTTTGCCGGTAATGGCGTTCAGCGCTGGCTGACCATAGGTGGTGTCCGCCAGGATACCGCAGCGACCATTGTCCAGGCCGGCCTCTTTTGCTGCGGCCTGTGCACCCTGAAGCAGCAGCAGTTTCAAATCCGGGATACGTGAATCATCGACGCCCGCTTCCGCCGCCATATCGGCCAGCTGTTTGCGATGGTCGAAGGCAAAAATGTTCAGCTCATTCCACTGCTGCTTACGGGTGGTGACGCGGTGCAGGTGGTTAAGGCGGCTGTCGAGGTCAGGGCGTTTCACCTCTTTATCGCGGCTGAGGAAGTCGTCCAGCTCCTCTTTTGTCGGCATGGCCGGGGCGCAACCGTGACGTGATACCACCAGCGCACCGCAGGCGTTAGCGTAGCGGCAGGCCTGCTCCCAGCTTTCGTCGTTCAGCCAGCCGCGCAGCAGACCGGACATAAAGGCATCGCCTGCGCCCAGCACGTTCAGCACTTCAACCCGTACGCCGGTTTGCAATTTGGTCTCTTCCCAGCTGTCGGGAATATCACCTTCAAATACCACACAGCCCAGCGGGCCTCGTTTGCACACCAGCGTAGCTTTTGTCGCTTTACGCACGTTTTTCAGCGCAGTCAGACTGTCGGTGCTGCCACCGGCAATATGGAACTCCTCTTCGGTACCGACGACCAGGTCAAAATAGTGCAGTACTTCCTGCAACTGCTGCGTTACTCGCTCGGACTCGACAAAGCGGGTTTCGCCATCGCCCAGCGAGGTCAGCCCCCACAGAACCGGACGATAATCGATATCCAGCGCTGTGCGCAGGCCGTGACGACGGGCGATATCTAACGCTTTCAGCACCGCTGCACGGGTATCTGCGTGTGAAAGGTGGGTACCGGTGACAGCAACCGCACGGGAGGACGCGATGTACTCTTCCTGAATATCGTCCGGAACCAGGCCCATATCTGCGCAGTTATCGCGGTAAAACACCAGCGGGAAGGTTTCCTTATCTTTAATCCCGAGGATCACCAGGCCGGTCAGGCGGGTTTTATCAGTAATCAGGCTCTGGGTATCACAGCCAACACGCTGCAACTCTTCACGCAGGAAACGGCCCATGTGTTCATCACCAACGCGTGCCAGCATGGCAGATTTCAGCCCCTGAATCGCAGTACCGTAGGCAACGTTGCCAGAGGAACCACCAAGATATTTCGCAAAGGTGGTTTCATCTTCAAGGCGCGCACCAATTTGCTGGCCATAAAGGTCGACAGCGATACGCCCGATACAAATCACATCGAGCCGCTTCTGTTGTGTACTCATACCTGTTGTTTCCTCTGTTTTTTATATCCTGCCTCCTGACCGTTGTCATGTAACGCCAGTGAGTACGGATAGTGCCGATGCTGTTGAGCGTCTCCAGAGGATCGTGGCGCATTAACACGATCGGTTCCGGATCTATACCCCTCACTCTTCAAGGCGCATATACGCTGGCTGCTACTCGAATTAGTTGGGGTATAACATGTAGCAAAGTATGAGGAATAAAAATTCCAATTTCAATATGAAATGAAATTATTGCCCCAAAAATGTGAGGTGGTTAAAACTCTTGCGTCGTGGATTTAGCTACCCGGCGGAGGTGCGGTGTTTCGCAGCATTACAGAGATGTGAGCAGCCTCTCAACTTTCTTATGGCGCTTCAGTGAAGATATTGATGTGAAACGATTTTTTCCTTTCAGTAGTAAAGGTATTGTTATCGTTTCATTTACCCGATGTAAATCACCCCATTTCCTCCCGTTTCAGTGCAGAATTTGATCTCACTCGCAAAATGAAATGTTTCTTCTGTAATTGTGTTTAGTGAAAAAAATATTTGTTTATAATCGGCTCACGTTTCACTTATAGCTGTCGCCGTTTTGACCCTCAAGGCGACCACAAATGCGAACCTCGGTGGATCTTATGAAGTGGTCACCGACACTGAAAGGAAGAGCAAATGGGCACGATCAGATTAACCACCGCACAGGCTCTGGTCAGATTCCTGGACAACCAGTATCTGTCGGTAGACGGCGTTGAAACCAAATTTGTTAAAGGCATTTTCGCTATCTTCGGTCACGGTAACGTGTTGGGCTTAGGCCAGGCGCTGGAGCAGGATAGTGGCGATCTGGTGGTTTACCAGGGGCGCAATGAACAGGGTATGGCACATGCGGCCATCGGTTTTGCCAAACAGAAGCTGCGCCGCGAAATCATTGCCTGTACCTCGTCCGTGGGGCCGGGTGCGGCGAATATGATTACCGCTGCTGCAACTGCATCGGCAAACCGTATACCGTTACTGCTGCTGCCAGGGGATGTCTTTGCCACCCGACAGCCTGATCCGGTGCTGCAACAAATTGAGCAGAGCCACGATCTGAGCATCAGCACCAACGATGCTTTCCGTGCCGTCAGCAAATACTGGGATCGCGTCAGTCGTCCGGAACAGCTGATGACCGCCTGTATCAACGCCATGCGCGTATTGACCGACCCGGCAGACACCGGCGCAGTCACTCTCTCGCTGCCGCAGGATGTGCAGGGTGAAGCCTGGGATTTCCCGGACTACTTCTTTCAGAAGCGCGTACACCGTCTGGAGCGTCGTCTGCCAACCGAAGGCCAGCTCTCTGATGCACTGAAGCTGATAGCCGGTAAGAAAAAACCAATGATTATCTGCGGCGGCGGAGTGAAATACTCCGGCGCTGGCGATGCGCTGCTGGCTTTTGCCGAGCGCTACAGCATTCCGTTTGCCGAAACCCAGGCGGGCAAAGGCACCATCGTCTCTGACCATCCGCTGAACGTTGGCGGCGTGGGTGAAACGGGCTGTCTGGCGGCCAACCTGCTGGCGAAAGAAGCTGATTTGGTAATTGGTATCGGTACGCGTTACACCGACTTTACTACGGCCTCGAAGTGGATTTTCCAGAACCCGGATGTCAACTACGTCAATATCAACGTCAGCAACTTTGATGCCTACAAGCTGGATGCGGTTCAGGTTGTGGCGGATGCGCAGGAAGCGCTGAACGCACTGACTATTCGCCTGGCGGCCACCGGCTTCAGCAGCGGCTGGGGTGAAAAAGTGTCACAGGCGCAGAGCAAACTGCTGAAAGAAACCCAGCGTGTTTACTCATCCGTTTACACCGGCACTGATTATGTACCGGAAATTGATGACCATATGGATCGCGAGGCTGTGTGGGCGGAGTTTAACCGCCTGACTGACTCTTTCCTGACCCAGAGCGGCGTGCTGGGTACGCTCAATGAGCACCTCCCAAAGGATTCAGTGATTGTCGCGGCAGCGGGCAGCCTGCCGGGCGACCTGCAACGCATGTGGCGTACCAAAGATTACAACAGCTATCACGTCGAGTATGGCTACTCCTGCATGGGTTACGAGGTCAACGCTTCACTGGGCGTTAAGCTGGCTGAACCACACCGTGAGGTTTACACCATGGTGGGGGATGGCTCCTTTATGATGCTGCACTCCGAGCTGGTTACCTCAATCCAGGAGGGGGCGAAAATCAACGTGATCCTGCTGGATAATATGACTAACGGCTGCATTAACAACCTGCAAATGGAACACGGGATGGATAGCTTCACCACCGAGTTCCGCTTCCGTAATGCCGAAGGCGGCAAGCTGAACGGTGGTTTTGTACCGGTCGACTTTGCGGCTATCGCGGCAGGTTACGGCTGTAAAACCTATCGCGTCACCACCCTGGAGCAGTTGCAGGCGGCGCTGATTGATGCGCAGAAACAGACGGTATCAACGCTGATTGATATTAAAGTTCTGCCAAAAACCATGATCCACAAATATTTCAGCTGGTGGCGCGTAGGCGGTGCCCAGGTGTCCACATCAGAGCGCGTAGACGCTGTGGCCCGGATGCTGAATGAACATATCGACCAGGCGCGTAAATATTAATCAGACCCTTAATTCTTCACGCCGCAGGTGCTTTGTCTGCGCCTGTTCACCCCAGTCACATAGTGATCTGTGCGCCAGGGGAGTCGCAGGTATTCCGCCTTCCTGCGGCGAGAATTATTTTGGGTATAGAAATTTGTTGTTGATTTAACGGGCGTCTTTATTGCACCCGCTCTTACCCCCTACTCGTAAGGAAAGATCATGACTTTAAAATTAGGTGTAATCGGAACCGGCGCTATCGGCCAGGAACATATTCGCCGTTGCAGCAAAGTGTTGCAGGGTGCGCAGGTCGTTGCGGTGTCTGATATTAATGTGGACGGTGCCAAAGCAGCGCTGACCCGTATCGGTATTGAAGCTGAAGTGTTTGCCAACGGCCATGACGTGGTGAAATCACCGAACGTTGATGCGGTGCTGGTGACCTCCTGGGATCCAACCCATGAAGAGTTCACCCTCGCGGCGATTGAAGCTGGCAAGCCGGTATTCTGCGAAAAGCCGCTGGCGCTGAGTGCGGCGGGCTGCCGTCGTATCGTTGATGCCGAGATTAAGTTTGGCAAACGTCTGGTACAGGTTGGTTTTATGCGCCCGTATGACAGCGGCTATCGCGCGCTGAAAGAGGTAATTACCAAAGGTGAAATCGGCGAGCCGCTGATGCTGCACTGCGCGCACCGTAACCCAACCGTCCCGGAAAACTACACCACCGATATGGCCATCACTAACACGCTGATTCACGAGCTGGATGTGCTGCGCTGGCTGACCGAAGATGATTATAAATCGGTACAGGTGGTATTCCCGCGCTCTACCTCGAAAACTCACGCAAAACTGCGTGATCCGCAGGTCGTGCTGTTTGAAACCCGTAAGGGCATCCGCATCGATGTGGAGATCTTCGTTAACTGTGCTTACGGTTACGACATTCAATGTGAAGTGGTGGGTGAAGAAGGTATTGCGAAACTTCCTGAGCCATCCGCCGTACAGATGCGTAAAGAGGCCAAGCTCTCTACCGCTATCCTGACCGACTGGAAAGACCGTTTTATTGATGCTTACGATGTTGAATTGCAGGCATTTATCAACGATGTCACCGCAGGCAAACTGACCGGGCCATCTGCCTGGGATGGCTATGCCGCATCCGTTGCCGCTGATGCCTGCCTGAAAGCGCAGGAAAGCGGGGCGATTGAGCCGGTGGAATTACCGCCGCGTCCAGCGTTCTACAACTAAATCCGCCCTGTTTTTCGCTGCCGGACTGATAAAAGGTGAACGCGCCTGCGTCCGGCAACGGGAATGACTGAGGTTTAGCAGTAGAAATATTGAAACCAGACGCGCTTAACTCCCGTCATCACGACGGGGGATCACCGTAAAACAGCGTACTGATTTATTCACGGAGAGTCTGATGAAAATTGCCTTTGATGTTGATGTCATTCGGGATTTAGGCATCACAAAAATGGTTCACCAGGTGGCGGATTGGGGCTACAAATATATTGAGCAGTCCCCGCATCCGCAGATTAACCCGTTCTATAAGCATCCAAAAGCCAGCCGCGAAATTATCACTGAATACAAAAACGCGCTGCGTGAGACCGGGCTGGAAATCTCCTCCTATATCGTTGTGTATCGCTGGTCCGGTCCGGATGAGGCACGCCGTCAGGCCGCCGTCAGAAACTGGAAACGGATGATTGAGATTGCGGTGGAAACCGGCGTACAGGTGATTAATACCGAGCTTTCCGGTAATCCGAATGAGCCAGAAATCTGCGAAGAGATGTTTTATCGCTCAATGGAAGAGCTGCTGCCTATCGTCGAACGTGAGGGCATCCGCATCGAAATACAGTCTCATCCATGGGATTTCTGCGAAGAGAGCAACGAAACCGCCGACATGGTGAAATCGTTCCGCAGTGAGAACGTCAAATACCTCTACAGCGTGCCGCACACCTTTTTCTACGACAAAGGGAAGGGCGATGTGAAAACCATGCTGGAGTATTCCGGTGTTGACCTTTCACACGTGCTGATTGCTGACACCATGAACCACACCAAACACTGTCGCTATATTGTGAACCCGCCTGGCGTTGACGCCACGATTCACCAGCATGTGGGTGTGGGCGAAGGTGAAGTAGATTTCCAGACGCTGTTCCAGACGCTGCGCGATATGGACTTTGCCAACCGCACGTTCAAAGTTGGTGGCGAGTCAATTATTGCCTCTTCGCTGTTCGGTTACCCGGAAAAAATGAATCGTCAGGCAGTGGAAACGCGCGAGCTGATCGAGCGAGAACTGCTGAGAAAATAAAGCAGGGCGGCAGCGGTCGCCCGGTGAACCCCTGAGGCAACACCATGAACAAAGATAACGTTAAACTGGCTATTGCACCGATCGGCTGGACCAACGATGACATGCCGGATCTGGGCAAAGAGAATACTTTCCAGCAGATCGTCAGTGAAATGGCACTGGCGGGCTTTACCGGCAGTGAAGTTGGCAGCAAATATCCGCGTGACCCGGCGGTGTTAAAGCCGATGCTGGATATTCGCGGAATTCAGATCGTCAACGCGTGGTTCAGCACCTTCTTCGCCAACGGCGATAAAGCTAAAACCATTGATGAATTCATTAACCATCGTGATTTCCTGCATGCGATGGGGGCAAAAGTGATTGGTTGTTCAGAGCAGAGCCTGAGCATCCAGGGCACCACCAAAGCGGTACTGGAAGAGAAGCCACATTTTACCGATGAGCAGTGGCGCCTGACCGTAGAAGGCTACAACGAGCTGGCGAAACTGGCCGCTGAGAAGGGCATGACCGTGGGTCTGCATCACCATATGGGTACCGGTATTCAGACCACTGCCGAGGTGGATCGCTTTATGGCCGAGACTAACGATGATGTGTACCTGCTGTTTGATACCGGCCATGCTTACTACTCGGAAGGTTCACAGGAGGCGATGCTGGCAATCCTGACCAAATACCTGCCGCGTATTAATCATGTGCATCTAAAAGATGTGCGCGATGAGGTGGTTGCTCAGGTCAAAAGTCAGAAGCTGTCATTCCTTGATGGTGTGAAAAAAGGTACCTTCACTGTACCGGGCGACGGTGTGATCGATTTTGATCCGGTGTTTAAAATCCTCGACGATTTCGGCTACAAAGGCTGGATGGTGGTGGAAGCGGAGCAGGATCCTGCCCTGGCGAACCCGTTTGAGTATGCGGTAAAAGCGCGTAAGTACATTCGCGAACACGCCGGGCTGTAACAGCTGACGAGTCCTGGCATAGGTTGACACTTTCATGCTTTTAAAACGCCTGATGCACTGCATCGGGCGTTTTGTATTTTAGCGACGGATGAGGCCGCTCTCTGTTGTAAATTTCTATCGATTCCCTCGCCATCTCTCTTGTCTGCTCCCGATCTGCCGGGCGGGATAGCAAAAACTTCGTCTTCAGTATCCCGTTTACCCTTTTCGCCAATGCGTTCTGATAGCAGTTATAGCCATCTGTTATTGAGCAGATTAGCCCGTGCTTTTTATGGATTGACTGGTAATTTGCTAATCCGAGCGGATCGATTCACCCCAGCGGATTCGGCCCGTACGCATACAGGTTTATCCCCTCGCCAGCCCTATCGGATCCGGCTGCGTGAACCGCCCTACCTCTGGGTCGTACTACCTATTTGAGTTGTAATAGGTCAAGGATGTTGCATCGTAGTTCATACGCTACCGCCCTTCCGTGATAGTCTTTATCTGCACAAAAATATTTTAAATCAGATGATAATATAAATATAGATTATTGAGATTCAAGAATATCTCAAGACCAACGTGATGCTCGGCCAAGCGAACATTAGAATTCAATAGAACCATAATCTGCGTGATACCCTGCAAGGTGATAATTCGGGTTAAGCAAGGTAATATACTAACGTAGCAACAGGGTAAAAAACTGGAAAGATTCAAGGGTGACCTTTCCAGTGTGCATTTTATCAATCACTAAATACAAAGCTTTCTTCAGCTAAATTGTGGTCTTTTCTATACTTCTCGTCCCACATTAAATAATCATCTGGCTCCTGAGAGCTAATACCTTTTTGCCAATACTGCTCTCCATAGGCTAACTCCATCGCCCAATGATATTCCAACTCATGGCACCGAACAACAATCGCCATATAACCATCTAGTGCATTTTTTACTAAAGGCGAAGAAAACATGAGAGACTCTGCTTCATCTTCTGATTTATTAGCATATTTCACCATGATGGCTTTTATTATTTCCACCCACGTATGAAAATTGAAAATTATATTTTCCGTCGGTTTTTTATCATTAATAAATGAAATTTGGTCAACAATCTTATTTTTATCCATCATAGCTAACAACCTTTAACTTTAAAACGATCAAACAGCGCTGCTGCTTTATCTGAGAAAATTTCCAATTGACTTACTCTGCTTGTTGGCGATGCCCCTCTTCTTACTGCCCTGGATTCCATACCACAGAACCAGTCACACTATCATACCCATGTAAAAGATTTGTGTTGTCGCACCGTATTTAAGATAGCACCGCCTGACAAGGCAACCGCTGGCGCTCAACATGATGCCCGGTCAGGTGGTGATTAAGATACAGCAGGTTAATATGCTGGCCTAGAAACTAATAAACTTTTCATAATGAACTATATAATATTTTTCATATTTTTAACTTGGAAATATTCTACGCCAATCTTCAGACTCACTTAACCTTGACCATGTTGCATATTTCCACTTTATATTCCCTTCTTTTAAATTTTTACTAATTGAGTCTTCAAAAGAAGAATTGAAATCATCTTCTGAATTTAAGATAATGTAGAGAATATGAAAATCATCACAAAGAAAATCCCCTAACCGATCAATTCTATCCACAACCTCCAATGAGTAACCCTCCATGGTTGCTCTAGCTATATCACGCCCTTTATCATCTTTATAAGGTAACTTTATACTAAATGCCTTTTCTAGTTTAGGAATTAATTTATCAAAAGGAATATCTTCGAGCAGTACAATACTTAAACGTCTATTGTTTTTTTTCATTTCGCACCCTTAATTAACATCCACCGCTACCCAACCGACGTTGAACATCTCCAGATCTTGCCATTGCATCTATCTCATGAGTTGGGAATATCCTAAAACCAAAAGGCTCATTTCTTAGCCCAGGAATAGCCTGTCTCAACCGCCTATCTATTGAAGCTTCTATTTCACTCATTCCTGATATCATAAATGCCTCGCGTCTTCTATTATCAAATACAGGATTGTTAGCTAAATAATCCGAGTGGATGAACCCGTCCACATCAAAGTCTTTTAGATTAATAGGTTTAGCAAGCGCCGGATCATGGGATTTACTTATTCCGCTTGCGGCACTACCTCGGTATCCGACAGTTGCGTTTGGATCTATTTTCTGTATCGCTGGGAGATGCTCTAGCAAGATCGCATCTATTTGCTGTTGGATGCTACTTAAGCTGCTAAGTCCTAGCGGATCGATCCACCCCAGCGGATTCGGCGCATAAGCATACAGGTTTATCCCCCCCGCCAGCCCTATCGGATCCGGCTGCGTGAAGCTCCCGCTCCCCGGGTCGTAGTACCTCAGCGTATTATAATGCAGCCCCGTCTCTTCGTCATAATACTGTCCCGCAAAACGCAGGTTCTGCTTCGCCGCGTACGGCGACAGCCGGCTCTCCTCCCTTCTGATGACCCCGAACAGCCCCGTATGCAGCGGACGCCACACCGTGTTTCCCTCCCTGTCACTCAGCGCCTGCGGCATCCCGTTCACTTCCGCATGTACGTACCGCATCCCGCCCTCGCCGCTGTCATACCGCGCCAGCGGCGTGTGGCTCTCTCCGTGATAAAAGTGGAAGGTCAGCGCCTCGTGCGTACCCTGCTCTGCGCTCAGGCGCATCCCCTGCCAGTAAAAATCCGTCCGCTTATCCGGCTCGTACGGGCTCACATGCTTCACCGTTTTGGCCGTCCGCCTCCCCAGGCCGTCGTAGTCATAGCACACCTCCCGGTAGCGGGGATGCCCGCTGAACGTCACCGACGTCACGCGCCCGTCGCCGTCGTAGTGAAGGTGCTGCACCGCGCTGTCCTTCACGCTGATGCGCCGCGCCAGCCGCCCGAACTCGTCCCACTCGTGGCGGTAATCACCCGCCCGGCTCACCTGGTCGTTCCACGCCACCGCTCCGCCGTTCAGCAGGTTACCCGACGCGTCCCAGCGGAACGCCTCCTCCCGCCCCTCCGCGTACCGGGCCAGCACCCGGTCAGCCCCGTCATACTCCCAGCGCGTGTCCTGCCTCACCCCGTATCCGCCCGCCTCCTGTCCGGTCGTCAGCGTCATCTTCACCATCCGGTGGCGGCGGTCATACTGCCAGCGCCGCGCCAGCACCGGGCTGAAGGGCCGGCCTGCCGCCTGCCGTCCGGCAGTTTTCGCCGTGATGCGCCCCGCAGCATCGTACTCCGTCCGCTCCGTCAGCGCCCCCAGGGTTCGCTCCGTCTCACGGTGCAGCCGGTCGCGCGCGTATTCCGCCAGCGTGTGCCGCTCACCCCCGTGCAGGAACTCGCTCTGGAGCAGGTGTCCGCTGCCGTAGCGGCAGTAAACATCTGACGGCTGTATTGTGCTGGTTCTGGACAGTGAAGAAGTGGAAGATCTGAAACGTGAGCAGGAAGCCCTGCGCCAGCAAATGCGGCAGATTAAGCAGGCTAACCGGGATATGAAGAACGCCGCTAAAGCGGCGCTCGGGGGGATCAGGGTTTAACCTATCAACCGCATGGAAATAGCTGGAAAGATCTGTTGGTTTTTCCAGCCATTATAGCTACTCGTATTTCAATTTATACTTCCCAACCACATCAAAAACATGATCATAAGTACTTAATACAATTCTTTTTCTGCCATTTTTATACACACCTTCAACCTCATCAAAGCTTGATTCTGTATATTTTTCGTATGGATAATCATCAATTTTATATATAGATAAGCTTTCTATTTCATCAAATAAAAACTGAATATCCACATCAGGATAGTTCATGATCGCCGGTCTACAAGCAGATAGTGACAATGATGCCTTAATAGCCAACTTAAATGGGTGAAAATTTAAATCCGTATTGGATAAGATCAAAGCATTACGTCCAAAAATAACACCATATTTTGTTTCTATTTCTTTCATTTTCATATCAATGGCAACCTCTTACCCCTATTGATTCACCACCATTTTGAGTCGTAAATCTTCGATCAATTTTAATTTCAGCCAACTCAGCAGGAGTTGCCCACCTAGATGGTATCTTAGATATCCCAGCCTCTTTAGCAGCATAAAGACGTCTATTATCTAAACTAAACACCGAATGTTTATGCGCACCTTGAGATAATAATCGTTCCTGAACGTTGGCAGGTAAATCAAGCATTCTAACTTTACGAATAGGCTCAACTTGGTTGATATATGATGGATCATTTATTAAACGGTGCTTGAGGTCATTAATACTTCGTCCATCATCAAATATTGGATTGATATCGTTCTGGGAATATAAAACCGTTTTAGGACTGACCGGTGATAACCCAAGCGGATCGATCCAAGTTAACGGATTCGGCCCGTACGCATACAGGTTTATCCCGCCCCTTAATCCTATCGGATCCGGCTGCGTGAAGCTCCCGCTCCCCGGATCGTAGTACCTCAGCGGATTATAATGCAGCCCCGTCTCTTCGTCATAGTACTGTCCCGCAAAACGCAGGTTCTGCCTCGCCGCATACGGCGACAGCCGGCTCTCCTCCCTTCTGATGACCCCAAACAGCCCCGTATGCAGCGGACGCCACACCGTGTTTCCCTCCCTGTCACTCAGCGCCTGCGGCATCCCGTTCACTTCCGCATGTACGTACCGCATCCCGCCCTCGCCGCTGTCATACCGCGCCAGCGGCGTGTGGCTCTCTCCGTGATAAAAGTGGAAGGTCAGCGCCTCGTGCGTCCCCTGCTCTGCGCTCAGGCGCATCCCCTGCCAGTAAAAATCCGTCCGCTTATCCGGCTCGTACGGGCTCACATGCTTCACCGTTTTGGCCGTCCGCCTCCCCAGGCCGTCGTAGTCATAGCACACCTCCCGGTAGCGGGGATGCCCGCTGAACGTCACCGACGTCACGCGCCCGTCGCCGTCGTAGTGAAGGTGCTGCACCGCGCTGTCCTTCACGCTGATGCGCCGCGCCAGCCGCCCGAACTCGTCCCACTCGTGGCGGTAATCACCCGCCCGGCTCACCTGGTCGTTCCACGCCACCGCCCCGCCGTTCAGCAGGTTACCCGACGCGTCCCAGCGGAACGCCTCCTCCCGCCCCTCCGCGTACCGGGCCAGCACCCGGTCAGCCCCGTCATACTCCCAGCGCGTGTCCTGCCTCACCCCGTATCCGCCCGCCTCCTGTCCGGTCGTCAGCGTCATCTTCACCATCCGGTGGCGGCGGTCATACTGCCAGCGCCGCGCCAGCACCGGGCGAAGGGCCGGCCTGCCGCCTGCCGCCGGCAGTTTTCGCCGTGATGCGCCCCGCAGCATCGTACTCCGTCCGCTCCGTCAGCGCCCCCAGGGTTCGCTCCGTCTCACGGTGCAGCCGGTCGCGCGCGTATTCCGCCAGCGTGTGCCGCTCCCCCCCGTGCAGGAACTCGCTCTGGAGCAGGTGTCCGCTGCCGTAGCGGCAGTGCAGCAGCCGGCTCCCGTCCGGGTAGGCGGTGCTGACGAGGCTGCCGCCGGCGTCATACCCGTACCGGTACTGCCCCCCGTGGTTACGCTCCCCGGCCAGCTGCCCCGCGGCGTCAAAGTCAAAGGAGACCGTCCGGTACTCAGGCGGCTGCCCCGCGGACAGCGCCGCCCGGCAGGCGGCCTGCCCGGCATGCCGGATGTGCAGCGAGCCCGGCCGGTACTCATATTCGGTACGGCAGTCCGCCCCCTCCCGCCGCACCAGACGCCCGGCCCTGTCGCGCACCAGGGTGGTGCACAGCTCGCCGCCCTGCGTCCCCAGCAGCCTCTCTTTCACCACCGCCCCCAGCCGGTTACGGGTCAGCTCCCGCACCGTGCCGTCCGGACGAACCTCGCGCATCAGCCCGTCCAGCGCGCTGTAAGCAAACCGGAAGGGCTCGCCCTTCTCATTGTACAGCGCGCTCAGGCGGCCAAAATTATCATACTCAAAGCGCACCCGCTTTCCGTCCTCCCGCCGCTCCGTCACCTGCCCCCGCGCGTTATAGCGGTAGCGCACCCGGGTTTCCCCGTCCCCGCTGATGCACTCCGGCAGCCCGGAGGCCGCGTAGCGGTACTCCCGCACGCCCCCTCCGGCAAACCGCTGCGTCAGCAGCCGCCCCGCGGGGGAAAACGTCAGGCGCTCCGTCTGGTGCAGGGCGTTCTGGATAAGGCTGAGTTGCCCGTAGTCATCATATATAAACCGCGTCACGCTGCCGGTGCAGTCGGTCCGGTTCAGCAGCCGGCCGCTGGCGCTGTAGCGGTAGTGCGTCTCGTTGTTTCCCGGGTCGCGCCGGCAGATGCAGTGGCCCGCGTCGTCCCGGACGAACAGCGTTTCCCCGCCGCCGGGGTCAGTCTGCGCCACCAGATCCCCCCGGTCGTTATACCGGTAACGCCAGGTGCCGCCGTCAGGCATCACCCGCA
Organism: Erwinia sorbitola; assembly: GCF_009738185.1. Taxonomy (NCBI): domain Bacteria; kingdom Pseudomonadati; phylum Pseudomonadota; class Gammaproteobacteria; order Enterobacterales; family Erwiniaceae; genus Erwinia; species Erwinia sorbitola. Next base: position 283,292 of record NZ_CP046509.1, read on the forward strand.
CCAGCGGAAAGGCAAAGTCCTCATGCCACCGGGTATGGGTTTTCTGCCCCTCCGGATCGGTGGTGTGCGTCAGATTGCCGCTGAGGTCATACTCCAGCGTCCACGCATTATTATCCGGGTCGGTCACCCGGGTTAACCTGTCCGCCTCGCTCCATTCGAACGTCCAGACGTTGTCGAGCTCGTCAACATAGCCGGTGATCAGGGCGTTCGGCCCCAGCGGCGGTAGCTGCTCCCTTTCCCCTCCACCGTGACCTCCACCTGGCTGAAGGCGAGGTCATACTCCAGCCGCACCGACTCCAGCAGGCTGTCGCCGTCCAGCAGCGTATGCTCAGTCACCCGGTAGTGCGCAGGCTCGCCGCCCCGCTCAGGGAACAGCGTGTAGCGATAGCGCGCCGCCAGCCCGGTGGCATAGGCGTGGCCGGTCATCAGCCCGTGCTCAGGATCCCAGGCGTAGCGGCGGGTGGTCACGTGGTCGGCGTCACTCACCCGGATCAGCTCCCCGGCATCGCCGTAGTGATACTGCACCAGCAGCCTTTCCGCCTCCTCCTCCCCGCGCCGGATAACCTGCGTCACCCGGATCAGACGATCCCGCTCCGGCTCATAGCTGAGGTTCACCCGCAGTTCCTGCCGGTCTCCGGCTATCTGCCGCAGCCGGCCCTGCGCGTCATACAGGTATTCCAGGCCGTTCTCATGGCGATCCAGCTCGCAGCGCAGGCGGAAGTGGCCGGGCCGGAGGGGGTGGTCTTCAAACAGGCAGAACTCACCGGCGGCGGTCTGCAGCAGGAACTGATTGTGCACGCTGCGCCACAGGGTAAAGCCCTCGTCAACGTAGCGGACGCTCATGCCCTCCGGCACCACGCCCAGGCCGAGCTCGCGGCCGGAGCGATCCCGGTAGTAAAGGGCCTCCTCGCCGTTTTCATCGCGGATCTCAAGCGAGACGTCGGACGGCAGGCTCCAGCCTTTTCCCAGCGCACCCCGGCGGGAGTTCCCGCTGTGATACATCCGCTGCCAGAGCAGGGGGACGGGCCCCTCCAGCACAAAATCCAGCTCCGCATCGCCCGCCAGGATTTTGCTGCCGGTGGCATAGTCCACGGGATGCTCTGAGGACATCATGCGCGACACCGCCTCCCCGACGGCCGCGAAGCCCACGGCGGTCACCGCCGTCACGAGCGCCTCTTTCACGAAGCTGCATGCGGTGGTTTTGATACAGGTCATGATGGCCTGGCGGCCCGCCGCGACGAGGCCCACGGCGAGGCCCCCGGCAATCTCACCGGCCGCGGCGGCAAACGGGTTTTTACCGCTGCGGATGTCGCGTACCACCACGCTGTCCCCGCCGATGCGGACTTTGCCGCCCGTCTGCACCGGCGCAATCCTGGCCTCGCAGGTGCTGCGGTCGTCCGTACGGCAGGCGGGCTGGCTGTTGATCTGCACCCGCTTTGCCCCCTCGGCAAGATAGGGGCCGCCGTCGTTAAAATGCCATTTGGTGCAGATAATCCTGTCCAGGTTCGCCGGGGAGGAGGCCGGATGCGCGCCGGCCACCACCGGCGACAGGATGCTGCTGCCGGCCGAGGCCAGAAAGCCGGGCTTCGCGGCGCTGTCGTCACCGGCGCGGCCGCCGGCCGGCGGCATTCCCTCCCGGCTGACGGCCTTCACCGCCGCGGCGGCGGCGTTCAGCGGGATAAGCGGGCCGGCGTCCGCCGCCATCTGTAGCAGGGTTAATCCCCTGCGGAAAATGCCCTCGGCTATCCGGGCCGCCCGGCCCCCGGAGGGGGCTTCCGCGTCCGGGGCGGCCTGGCTTAACAGCGCGTCACGCTGAATTTTGCCTGCGGCGCGCGCGGCGGGGAGCGCCCTGATGCGGACGGTGGCGGAGCCGGATACAATGCGGGCATCTTCCGAAGGCGGGAACCAGCCGGCGACCGTGTCGGCCACGGCATCCACCGCTTCACCAAACACAAAGCCGACGGCGACGCCCACGGCGGCCCCGACCAGCAGTGAGGCGGGAAACGTGACGGCCATGGCGGCGCAGGCGACCGCCCCGGCGGCGGCATAGATGGCCCCCTTCACCACGCCGGACACAAAATCAGCGAGGAGCGAGGTGTGCAGCAGGACGTCCGTTTCCCGGGCGGCTAAATATTTAGCGTCACTCATGGCCCGCCCCCGTTAATTTCCTCCACTTCAGGCTCTGTTCTGGTTCCCGGCCGGGCACCGTGCCCTGCCCGCCGGACGCCTGCTCCGGCGCCTGCGGCTGCGGCTGCGGCTGCCTGCCGGTATGCTCAATGCTCAACAGCTCCGCGCCCGCCAGGCTGACGTTGAGCTGAAACGGGGTGGAAAAACGCTCTTTCAGGGTAAAATGGATCACCGCCAGGGCGTCCGGTGACAGACCCGCAGGGGTAAGCGTAAATTGCAGACCGCCGGGAGACCTGCCAGCGAACGCGGCAGGATTATTTGAATTATCAGAAAACATCTTTTTTCCTTCCTGGAAATTAACGCGCAGGCTCCGCCTGCTGCGTCAGCTGGTGATTACAGCTGAGTCAAATAGTGAGAAAATCGCATATACCCTGCCAGCATTTCTTGTTAATAACCAGCCTGTTAGCGCTGTGGCCGTGTCGAAAGGCCGATTCTGTGACCGCGATCGACCAGTGGCTGATAATCAGTGACGGGAGCGGGTATTTATATAAGAGGGAAAAATGTAGGGCGGGAAGAGTCATTACTGAGATGATTTAGTGGCCTGAGACACGCCGGAAAGTTATAAAAAATATAACCAGTGCGTGCCTCATTCCACAGATATCCTCCCCGGCTTACACTAGCGTATCCGTGCGTTTAAACCCGGCCATTATCACGTTCTCCGGATTTAAGTCGGAAACGTGTCAACGCTATTCAGGACGGGTCAGCCAATAAAAAAAGCCCCCCGCGCCAGAGCGCCCGGGGGGCTTTTTTATGCCGCCAGATTACTTCAGCTGGAGGGTATTGATAATGCTTTCTGCTTCGGTCTGCGCCTGCTGCTGATTGTCAGCTGGCAGCGTGATCTGCAAGGTCATTAGCTTGCCATCTACTTTGCCCAGAACCACAGAAGACCAGGAAGATTGATTATTGGCAGAGATCACGGTGTCCAGCTGCTGTAGCTGCTGGCCTTTGACGGTAATCGCTTTGTTGGTCACCACCTGAAGTTGAGCATCGCGATTACGCTGCTGTGCTTCCAGGCGGTTAGCCAGAACGTCCAGCCCTTCGTTAGTGCTTTCACCATCAATCACGATGATGGCTTTCTGGCCTGACTCATCCGCATAGACGTGCATATTGTTTGCCTGGGTGCCGAGCTTACCGCTCTTATCAGACATACCTGCCGGCAGGGTGAAACTCAGTTTGCCATCCATCAGAGTGACATTCTGGCTGGACTGGCTGCTGCTGACGCCATTGTCGTCGGCGGCGGCTTTTTCATCTTTTTTGCCATCACAGGCAGCCAGCCCGGCTACCAGTACAGCGATTCCGGCATATTTCAGTAAATTACGCATCAGGGTCCCTTTTCACATTGTTCGCGTGGCGTTTTAAGGCATTCATACAAACGTATTCAGCGGCTAAAAGCAACTTCTTACCCGTCTTACTTTAAGCAGCAGCCGCGATGGCTGGTGCTGCAACCCCCGGCTACATCGTTACCGATGCTTCAGGGCTTGCAGCCTTGCGGCAATTCGAATGACCGGGCAGGGCGATTAAATGCAGCTTAACCGAAGTTAACCCGTGCGCTATTGGATTTCTCTGCTAAACGCTTTAACGCTGCATTCAGCAGTACGCCATACGCAGGCAGGAAGAACACCATACAGATGAGCACCTTAAAGCTGTAATCGACCATAGCGATCTCAACCCAGTGGCTCGCCATAAACGGATCCGGGCTTTTATAGAAGGCGATAAAGAAGAAGGCCAGCGTATCGCTGATATTACCGAGAAACATCGCTGCTGCCGGAGCCATCCACCAGGCTGCTTTCTGGCGCAGGCGGTTGAACACGTGGATATCGAGGATCTGGCCGAGCGCATAGGCCATAAAGCTGGCACAGGCGATGCGGGCAACAAACAGATTCATCTGTTCCAGCGCCGCGAAGCCCTGCCATTCGCCCTGATAGAACAGCGCAGAGATAGCATAGGAGATAAACAGCGCAGGGATCATAACTGCCAGGATAATGCGTCGTGCCAGCGGGGCACCAAAAATACGCACGGTCAGGTCAGTTGCCAGGAAGATAAACGGGAAGCTGAACGCGCCCCAGGTGGTATGCAGGCCAAAAAATGCTACCGGCAGCTGCACCAGGTAGTTACTGGAGGTGATCACCAGCAGATGGAAAAGGGAGAGCCAGACCAGCGCATGGGTGCGCTGACGCGTAGAAAAAGCGATCATGATTGTAAGCCTTTTTAGATTGGGGTGAGGGAACCCATGAATATTTGTGTCTATTTCGCCCAGGCGAATTCGGCGCATATTACCGTTTTGACCTGCTAATGCAATGGTTAATTTTAGCGCAAACGTTATCGTTGCAGGCAATCCTTGCACGTGCAACCACCGGCGCTAAAATAGACGGCGTCCGCCCTACAATTACTGAGAATCTTATGAGCGACCTTTTCGCCAATCCCGACCAGACCCTTGATGCGCTCGGCCTGCGTTGCCCGGAACCGGTTATGATGGTGCGCAAGACCGTGCGCCATATGCAGGAGGGTGAAACCCTGTTGATCATCGCCGACGACCCGGCCACCACGCGTGATATCCCCGGTTTTTGCCGTTTTATGGAACATACGCTGGTGGCACAAAACACCGATGTGATGCCGTTTAAGTTTTTGCTGAAGAAAGGGATGTAAGCAGCGGGCCGGGCATGCCCGACCCTACGCAACCGGAATGCTGGCTTCGGTTTTAATTGCACAACCAGCCCATATCCGTAGGGGCGAGGCATGCCTCGCCCGGATTATTTCTTCCGCAGCAGCCGCAGTGCATTAGCAGTTACTAACGCTGTAGCGCCTGAATCTGCAAGCACTGCCAGCCATAGCCCGGTAATACCCAATAGCGTGGTCACCAGGAAGATCCCTTTCAGCCCCAGCGCCAGCGCCACGTTCTGGCGGATATTGGCGTGGGTGGCGCGCGACAGTCGAATCATCGTCGCCAGCCCGTTAAGGCGGTTATGGGTCAGCGCCGCATCGGCAGTTTCCAGCGCAACATCGCTCCCGCTGCCCATTGCAATACCGATGGTGGCCGCCTTCATGGCCGGGGCATCATTAATTCCGTCACCCACCATCGCCACTGGATGCTGCTGGTTAAGCTCGCTAATGGCTGCCACTTTATCTTCCGGCAGCAGGCCTGCGCGATAGTCAATATTCAGCTCTGAGGCGATGGATGCGGCCGCACGCGGATTATCGCCTGTCAGCATAACCGACTGAATACCCAGTGCTTTCAGTTCATCCAGTGCCGCTCTGGCATCGGCTCGCAGCGTATCGCGCAGTGCTATGATCCCCATCAGCTGCTGGCCGTCATGCATCAGCACCACGGTATTGCCCGCACTTTCCAGTTTTTCCACTCGTTCACGTTCCGGAGCCAGCAGGTCACCTGGCAGTTTTGACGGTGAACTGATAGTCAGTAAGCGTCCACTAACCTTTGCTTCCACACCGCTGCCCGCCAGCGCCCGCTGTGAGTCGGTCGGGGGCAGCTGTAGCTCGCGCGTGGTGGCCGCTGCAACAATAGCCAAAGCCAGCGGATGGGAGGAACCCTGTTCAATCGCGGCAGCATTTGCCAGTAGCTGGTTTTCATCCATCCCGGCCAGCGGCAGGATAGCGGTAACCTGGGGTTTGCCCTCGGTCAGGGTGCCGGTTTTATCAAAGGCCACTGTGCGCACGCTGCCCAGACTTTCCAGCGCAGCACCGCCTTTTATCAGGGCACCGTGTCGTGCCGCAGCGGCCAGACCGGACGTGATCGCCGCCGGAGTAGAGATGACCAGCGCGCAAGGGCAACCGATCAGCAGCAGCGTTAAGCCTTTATAGATCCACGGCTGCCATTCAGCCCCCAGCAGCAGCGGTGGCACCAGCACGACTGCCAGCGCCAGCGCGATGATTGCCGGCGTATAGATTCGGCTGAAACGGTCGAGGAAGCGTTCGATCGGTGCGCGCCGCTCTTCGGCTTCTTCAATCAGGTGAAGAATACGGTCGATGGCGCTTTTACCGGGTTCAGACACCACTTCAAGCTGTACCAGTCGATCGACGCTCAGGCAGCCTGCGGCAATGGTCTCATTTTTCTGGCGCTCAACCGGTACCGACTCTCCGGTAAGGGCGCTCTCATCAAAACTGGCGAATGCAGAGAGCAGCCTGGCATCGGTGGGAAGACGGGAACCAGCGGCTACCTCAATGACATCACCGGGGCGCAGATCGTTGACCGCCACGCTCTCACGCTGGCCCGATCGCAGGCGCAGTGCGGTGTCCGGCTTTAGCGCCATCAGGGCCGTCACCCCTTTACGCGCACGTCCGGCAGCAAATGACTCCAGCCGCTCTCCCAGCATAAACAGCAACAGCACCATTGCCGCTTCGGCAGTGGCACCAATAAACAGCGCGCCAAGCGCGGCGACGGTCATCAGGGTCTCAATGCTGAACGGCGATCCGCTGCGCATCAGACGCAGCGCACTGCGGCCAATTGGCCAGACGCCAAACAGCGTCGTCAGAGTAAATGCCAGGGTGCCGGCCGGATGATTCATACTGTTCAGCAGCCAGCTTGCAGCCATCATCACTGCCAGTACGATCAGGCTGAGATTCTCCTGCCAGAAACTCTTCCCGGCTTTTGCGGGGGCGGGGGCGTCACTACGACGCAGCTGGAAACCTGCAAGGACTACCGCCTGCTCTATCTCATTACGTATATCGCTACTGGCATCGACCAGCAGTTTTTCGCTGGAAAATATCACGCGCGCCTGGCTGACTTCAGGGAGTTTTTTGACGGCGGTTTCGACCTTGCGTGCGCAGCTCGGACAATCCATTCCGGCGATCTGCCAGCTGAAGCTTACTGCACCTGTGCCCCTGTCGGCCTCATCATCGGGATCTGGCCCCGAACAGCAGGTACTCTCTTCACAGCAGGGCGCTTCAACGCTGACGGCGCTGATAGAAGTGATTTTTTGAATGACAGGACGTGGGTGAATGCTACATCCGTGTGGCTTACTGGCGTGGTGGTGACCACAGCTGCATGAAGAGTGTTGATGCATAACGCCTCCTGACGAGTATTGGCGGACACAGCTGCCCGCCGATACTTATCTTACACTCTGGAGTGGACTCCAGAGTCAAGCGTTAGTGCCGATTAGAGCCACAAAGCGCGTACGATCATAAAGTGGCCACCAAAATAACAGGCAGCGATAATTGCACTGTCAGCGCGGAAACGGTGGCGATAATGGCTGACCAGCCAGACAATATTACCCAGCAACAGCAGCATAGCGCCGACCATCAGGGTCAGTGTTTCATCGGTCGGCAGCACAAAGTAGCGCTCTGTCGCCAGCCACACCATTAGCAACGCCATACCGAAAAAGGTGCTGACAGGCCAGCGTAGCTCCTCCAGCCGGTTCCAGACCGTAGCTATCACGACGGCTCCGATAATTAACAGCATCAGAGGAACAGGCCAGAATATACTCAGCGTCATCTCGCTGGCGAAATAGAGGGTATAGAGCAGGTGCGACAGGAAAAAGGCACCGATGGCGTACAGCATACGTTTATTGGGCAGCAGCGTCAGTGCATCGCCAACCAGCGTTGCCAGCACACCCAGCAGAATCAGGTAGTCTGTGGTTTTCAGCACCGGAGCCTGCCATGCCCAGGCCAGCAGCAGAAGCATAGTAACCGGTTTAAACACCCAGCGTTGCCACTGCGGACCGCGATAGGATGCATCGACATACAGCCAGCCGGAGAAAAGAACTGCAAGGAAAGACCAGATCATAGATAGATTGTCCCTGTATAGATTAAAATGATGCAACCTCATCCCCAGTCTAGGATAAGGGGGGGCAATGTGACAATGAGAGGTCTCCGGTTGTATCCTGTTGCGCACTCGATGCACACTCTCACTTTGTTACCTCCGGGAGGATGAAGAAAATATGAAGCCCCCTCTGATCTTTTTTATCGTACTGGCTGTGATTGCCATCCTTGCTACCCGCCAGTTTATTAAACAGCGGCGTGAGGTGGCGGTGAATGATGCCTCGCCGGTACGTACCCTGATCGTCGAAGTCAAATCAAAGCGGGAATACCTCGCCCCGAACCGTCGTTCACGCCAGCGCGAACATATTCCGGTGGAAGATATGCGCTATGAAGCATGGTTCCATCCGTTAAACAATGCGGGTGACTTTAAGCTGGAGCTGAACGCCGGGGACTATCATCAGATGGATAAGGGCAGCAAAGGCGAGTTGAAGATAAAAGGAACGCGCTTTATCAGCTTTGTGCCCGAGGGGGCCGCTTCGTCATGATGCGATGCCGGAAAGCGGGATTTTCCGGCATAAGACGGCAGGGCAAGTTAAGCGAAATAGCCCGTTACTGCTTAGGAAAGTTCTTCTTTTGCCAGGCCAGAAGCTCAAAAACACCGAAAAAGAATATTTTGACCTGCATCAGGCCGCTGAGTTTTTCCGCGCCTTTTGGCTGGGTGGTGCGCATCAGCACCAGCTGTAAACCATGCATGATTACCATGAAAAACAGGGCGACGTTTACAAAGTAAGTCAGCGGTTTTGGAAATGGCTGGATCACATTTAGTAGCAAAAATGCCCAGACAAACAGCATCAGCACTCGGCCTGCATTAATCAGCATCGGAAATCTCCTTATCAGTGCTGTGACGGATATAGAGGCGATAAGCCACCTGGCCTGCGATTTTTTCACGGTGCAGCTGCCAGTTTACCGGAACGGGGGGGATGCCGTGCTCCACTTCACTTTCAACATACACCAGTGCGCCATCACTCAGCCAGCCATTACTCTCCAGTAAGCTGGCGGTTTGTTCCAGCAGCCCCTTACGAAATGGTGGGTCAATAAATACCAGCTGATGCTCATCTCCTTTCTGCGCCAGAAATTGCAGGGTATTGGTGTTCACCACGCGCCCGCCTTTTGCTCCCAGAGTAGCAAGATTTTTTTCCAGCTGTTGAGCAACCGGGCGTTCCAGCTCCAGCAGTGTGGCGCTGGCAGCATGGCGCGACAGCGCCTCCAGACCAAGTGCGCCGCTGCCTGCAAAGCAGTCGAGGCATTTTGCCTGCTGAATATCAGCCGCCAGCCAGTTGAACAGGGTTTCGCGCACCCGGTCAGTGGTCGGGCGCAGGCCCGCGCTGTCAGGAACCGGCAGCTTACGGCCGCGCCATTGCCCACCAATAATACGTATTTGCCCGGCTGCGCCGCTGCGGGGTTTCTTATTCATCTTGCTGAACTCTTAATAATTTGTTGCATAGTTTAACGGGCTAACGGGGTGGAGGAAACGTAAAAAGGGTGCTGTGATGCGCTCTGTAGAAAGTGTTAGACTAATAAATTAATTAACAGATTAATTTTCGTACCGGAAACGGAACAGTTTTCCCGCGAGGAGTGTGGTTGCACCATGGCAAAGAATAAAAAACGTGGCTTTTTTTCCTGGCTTGGTCTGGGGCGTGAAGAACAGACACCACAGGAAGAAATAAAAGAAACGTTACCACCGCAGCCCTCTGCTGATACGCCTGCGGAAACGACACCAGTCACTGAGCCTGCACCGCAAAATAATCATGAAGCCGAGGCTGCCGCCCGTGCCGAAGCCGAAGCTGCCGCCCGTGCTGAAGCCGAAGCTGCCGCCCGCGCTGAAGCCGAAGCTGCCGCCCGTGCCGAAGCCGAAGCTGCTGCCCGCGCTGAAGCCGAAGCTGCCGCCCGCGCTGAATCCGAAGCTGCCACCCGCGCCGAAGCCGAAGCTGCCGCCCGTGCCGAAGCCGAAGCTGCCGCCCGTGCCGAAGCCGAAGCTGCTGCCCGCGCTGAAGCCGAAGCTGTCGCCCGTGCCGAAGCCGAAGCTGCCGCCCGTGCCGAAGCCGAAGCTGCCGCCCGTGCCGAAGCCGAAGCTGCTGCCCGCGCTGAAGCCGAAGCTGCTGCCCGCGCTGAAGCCGAAGCTGCTGCCCGCGCTGAATCCGAAGCTGCCGCCCGCGCCGAAGCCGAAGCTGCCGCCCGCGCCGAAGCCGAAGCTGCCGCCCGCGCTGAAGCCGAAGCTGCCGCCCGCGCTGAAGCCGAAGCTGCCGCCCGCGCTGAAGCCGAAGCTGTCGCCCGTGCTGAAGCTGAAGCAGAGCTGGAAGCCGCTGCACTGGCCGCTGAAATGGTTGAAGAAGAACCACAGCAGGTAGTTGAGCAGGTGCGCCCCAGCAAAGAAGGGTTCTTTGCTCGCCTGAAACGCAGCCTGGTCAAAACCCGTGAAAATCTTGGATCCGGCTTTATTGGCCTGTTCCGGGGCAAAAAAATTGACGACGATCTGTTTGAAGAGCTGGAAGAGCAGCTGTTGATAGCCGACGTTGGCGTGGATACCACGCGCCGCATTATCGCCAGCCTGACGGCACACGCCAGCCGTAAGCAGTTACGTGATGCTGAAGCGCTGTACGGTTTGCTGAAAAGCGAAATGGCGGAAATTCTTGCTAAGGTTGAATCACCGCTGGATGTCAGTGGTAAAACCCCGTTTGTTATTCTGATGGTGGGTGTTAATGGCGTGGGTAAAACCACCACCATCGGCAAGCTGGCACGACAGTTCCAGGCAGAAGGCAAATCAGTGATGCTGGCCGCAGGGGATACCTTCCGTGCCGCTGCTGTTGAGCAGTTACAGGTGTGGGGTGAGCGCAATAATATCCCGGTGGTGGCGCAGCATACCGGCGCAGATTCCGCCTCGGTGATTTTTGACGCTATCCAGGCAGCAAAGGCGCGCCATGTTGATGTGCTGATCGCCGATACGGCCGGGCGTTTACAGAACAAATCGCATCTGATGGAAGAGCTGAAAAAAATCACCCGCGTAATGAAGAAACTCGACGACCAGGCGCCGCATGAGGTGATGCTGACGATTGATGCCAGCACCGGCCAGAATGCGATCAGCCAGACTAAACTGTTCCACGAGGCCGTTGGCCTCACCGGGATTACCCTGACCAAACTGGACGGTACGGCAAAAGGTGGGGTGATCTTCTCGGTGGCGGATCAGTTCAACATTCCGATTCGCTATATCGGCGTTGGTGAAGGTATTGAAGATTTACGGTCGTTTAAGGCTGACGATTTCATAGAGGCACTTTTTGCCCGAGAGGACTAAATTAGGATGATTCGCTTTGAAGAAGTCAGTAAGGCTTATCTCGGCGGTCGGCAAGCGCTACAGGGGGCAGATTTCCATCTGCGTCCTGGCGAAATGGCGTTTCTGACCGGACATTCCGGGGCGGGGAAAAGTACCTTGCTGAAGCTGATCTGTGGCATTGAGCGCCCGAGTGCCGGGCACATCTGGTTTGGCGGTCACGACATCAGCCGTCTGAAAAGCCGGGAAGTCCCGTTTCTGCGCCGTCAGATCGGGATGATCTTCCAGGATCACCATTTGCTGATGGATCGCTCGGTGTATGACAACGTGGCGATCCCGCTGATTATCAGCGGTGCCAGCGGTGAGGATATTCGCCGTCGCGTTTCAGCTGCGCTGGATAAAGTCGGCCTGCTCGACAAAGCAAAAAGTTTTCCGATACAGCTGTCCGGCGGTGAACAACAGCGCGTGGGAATTGCCCGTGCGGTAGTGAATAAACCTGCGGTGCTGCTGGCGGATGAGCCAACCGGGAACCTCGATGAGGCGCTGTCAGAAGATATTCTGCGCCTGTTTGAAGAGTTTAACCGCGTGGGCGTCACCGTGCTGATGGCGACCCATGATATGGGGCTGATTAGCAGCCGGAACTATCGGCTGATGACGCTAAACCAGGGACGTCTGCACGGAGGTCATCGTGGCCAATAAACGTAATCCCCGTCCGGCTGCTGCCAAAGCGGTGAAGCAGAAAATGCCATCGAAAAGCAAAGCGCTGAAAGGGGGATGGCAGGAGCAGTGGCGTTATGCCATGCATGGCTCGCTCTCTGATATGTGGCGTCAGCCGCTGGCAACCCTGCTGACGGTGATGGTGATCGCTATCTCTCTGACCTTGCCAAGCGTCTGCTATATGGTGTGGAAAAACGTCAGCCAGGCGGCGGATCAGTGGTATCCCGCGCCGCAGCTGACGGTTTATCTCAGCAAAACGCTGGATGATGATGCAGCCGAAAATGTAGTCGCGCAGCTGAAAAAAGAAGAGGGCGTCGACAAAGTTAACTATCTGTCGCGTGAAGAGGCGCTGGGTGAATTCCGTAACTGGTCCGGCTTTGGCGGTGCCATGGATATGCTGGAGCAGAACCCGCTGCCAGCGGTAGCGATAATCACGCCGAAACTCAATTTCCAGAATTCAGGGACCATGGACAACCTGCGTGAACGCGTGTCGAAAGTGCAGGGCATTGATGAAGTGAAGATGGATGACAGCTGGTTTGCCCGCCTGGCGGCGCTGACCGGGCTGGTGGGGCAGGTTGCGGCAATGATTGGCATTCTGATGATTGTGGCGGTGTTCCTGGTGATTGGTAACAGCGTACGCCTCAGCATCTTTGCCCGGCGCGACACCATCAATGTACAAAAGCTGATTGGTGCCACCGATGGCTTTATTCTGCGTCCCTTCCTTTACGGAGGGGCACTGCTGGGCTTCTGTGGTGCGCTGCTTTCGCTGGTGCTGTCGGAAGTCCTGGTGCTGCGTCTGGAGTCGGTTGTGACGCAGGTTGCTGCCGTGTTTGGCACCACATTTGGTCTGCACGGGTTGGCATGGGATGAAAGCCTGCTGCTGCTGCTAATTGCCGCGATGATCGGCTGGGTTGCCGCCTGGCTGGCAACGGTACAACATTTACGCCGATTTACTCCGCAGTAACCCCTTTACACGTTTTTTTGATATAATCTTCCTCTGCTGCGTGAGAGTTTACCGCAGAGGAAGTTCATCAACCTGTCACTTCCCCCTGCGATTCTGTTCTTCTCATGCGCGCTGCTGTGTGCAAAATATCCGCAATTTTGATGGAACTCGCGGATAAATTTTGTGTCGTAGTAGGTGGATTTTGATCTCATAGCTTCGCACAGATTGCTTTCGATCTTTGCTGGCAATTCGCGTAGTGTAGTCAGCGCGTCATGGATTGGCGCTGTCACCACGCTTAACACAGAGAGGATTTGAATGACCAAAGAAATGCAAACTTTAGCTATTGCTCCTTTAGGCAACCTGGATGCATATATCCGGGCAGCTAATGCCTGGCCTATGCTGACGGCAGAAGAGGAAAAAGCGTTGGCTGAACAGCTGCATTACCAGGGCGATCTGGAAGCAGCTAAAACGCTGATCCTGTCTCACCTGCGCTTTGTCGTTCATGTTGCTCGTAACTACTCTGGTTACGGCCTGCCGCAGGCTGACCTGATTCAGGAAGGTAACATCGGCCTGATGAAAGCTGTGCGCCGTTTTAACCCGGAAGTGGGTGTGCGCCTGGTCTCCTTTGCTGTGCACTGGATCAAAGCCGAAATCCACGAATACGTCCTGCGTAACTGGCGTATCGTGAAGGTTGCCACCACTAAAGCGCAGCGTAAGCTGTTCTTTAACCTGCGCAAAGCCAAGCAGCGTTTAGGCTGGTTTAACCAGGAAGAGGTTGAAATGGTGGCGCGTGAACTGGGCGTCAGCAGTAAAGACGTGCTGGAAATGGAATCACGCATGGCAGCGCAGGATATGACCTTTGACCCAACGCCGGATGACGAAGGTGAAGGGCGTTCAATGGCGCCGATGCTCTACCTGCAAGACAAATCTTCTGACTTTGCTAACGGCATTGAGGAAGATAACTGGGACGATCACGCGGCGGATAAGCTGAGTGATGCGATGCAGGGGCTGGATGAACGTAGTCAGCATATTATCCGCGCTCGCTGGCTGGACGATGACAACAAAACCACGTTGCAGGAGCTGGCCAACCAGTACGGCGTTTCAGCTGAACGTGTACGTCAGCTTGAGAAGAACGCGATGAAGAAACTGCGTCTGGCGATTGAAGCCTGATAGCATCTGGTGTTGGAGTTGGCACTTCTGCGGCTCCTGCACAAGAAACCGTTCCCGGGTGAATCTTGCCCCATAAGTTGGACGGTTTATCTCAGGCGACTATCCTGGCCTGGGTTCGGTACATTACCGAACCCAGGCCTTTTAGTTTCTGCCTTGTTTTTATCACTAATATATTCCCTATATTTATTCTGCATTTCTTACCGCTATTTTTAATTTAATTCATTTTATTCTTAATTTCCCGTTAGGTTTTTTACGAAAAGATCCTTTTAAAGCATTAATTCACCATTGTGGTGAAATATTGTGCTAAATTCTTAATGCTTCATAATTATGTTTTTTAATAGTGCATTATTTCTGGCGAGGATAATACTACTCCTCAAGGATAGATGGCTGAGAAACGATGCCTGCATTTTAATTTGACAGGTTTATTGTGCAGTTAAGGAAGATATGATGGTTGATGAAATTATTACTGTTCAAGAAGACGCGGGTTTTAAAAAAGAGAAAGTAAGCTATAAAAATGATTACTTAACCGCTGTCAGCGCCAGAATTGAAGAATTTGTTCGTAATGGGAAAATGGATCTTATTGAAAGAGAGTTTCATTCGCCTGCTACTACTTCTGCGGAAGTTAGCCTCAGTCGTTATAGTACAGAATCACCCGCTGAAAAAAAACAGGTTCTCCATCTGGGGTCTTATAATTATTCTGGCCTTAATGGACACCCTGAAATTATCAATGCATCCATTGATGCCATAAAAAAATATGGAACGACGTCAAGCGGTGTCAGGCTTCTGAATGGTACTAATGATTTACATATTGAGCTTGAAAAACGCCTCGCGGATTTTCTGGGAATGGAAGAAGCTATCACCGTCTCTTCTGGCTATGCTGCCAACCTGGCGGTGCTGGGAACGCTCTGTCAGGCGGGGGATATTGTCCTGACGGATATGCTCAATCATCAGTCCATTGTCGATGGATTAAAATTGAGTGGTGCAAAGGTCATTCCTTATCGACACTGCTCATTAAAAAGTATTGAAACAACACTTAAAAACTATCGTCATGTGACAAGGAAGTTCCTTGTGACTGATGGTGTTTTTAGCATGGATGGAAATTTTGCTCCATTAGTTGGAATCGTTGAACTTTGTGAGCGCTACGGTGTAAAAATTATCGTTGATGATGCTCATGGCACCGGACATGTCGGCCCATTTGGCAAAGGCGTATGTGAGAAGCTGGGCGTCACTGAAAAGATAGATATTATAATTGGAAGTATGAGTAAAGGTCTGCCTGGTATTGGTGGTTTTATTGCAACCAATAGCGAAACAGCAAATATACTCAGGGCTGCTGCCAATCCTTATATATTCTCTGCATCTATCCCGCCTGCGGTATCAGCCTCTGTTATAGAAGCAATAAAAATTCTGGAAAGTAATCCTGAAATATCCAGAATTCTGGAAGAAAAAACATATTATTTTTCTGATAAGTTGCGAAATCTAGGTTTCGATCTTTTAAATACAGAAAGCAGTATCATTCCAATATTAGGTCGCGACGAAGATAAAGTATTTGAAATGACTCGTCTGCTGTTTGAAAAGGGCGTGTATGTCAATCCTGTGGGTTATCCTGCCGTGGCGAAGTCACGGGCGAGAATCAGGATCAATCTTTGTTCCAGCCTCACCTATAAAGAGCTGGATTACTGCATTGATGCGATTGCCTGCGCCGGAAAAACGGTCGGTGTGATTTAACCGCAGATCACAGAGGCGGTCACGCCACCTCTAAAACAGGCATACGTTTGGCTGGCGCGCGGCAGGCAGTAGTTTAATTATGTTTCGACCACTCCCCCTCTTGATGAGTAAACCCGGCCGCCTGCATAAAGGCGGCTATCACATCAGCAGAAGATGTGCCGTCCTGGGCAATCGTCCAGCGCTGCGTATCAGGATTTTGTGCCAGCACCTCCTCCACCAGGTAAAGCCCCACACCCCGCCTGCGTGTCACTTCACGCACTTCCAGCAATGACATGCGTCCTTCATCAGCGTTGATCTCTACTCTGACAGCCGCCAGCAATCGCTCGTTGAAGCGCGCCGCATAGAGCCGGTGCTGTTCATCAAGATCGGCTTCCAGCGTCCCGGTATCAGCCTGAGGCCAGATTTTTTTTATATCACTGCGATCCTGCTGCGAGAGGTGTTGCAGGCGGATGATAGTCAGTTTCATCGGAATAACCCGTACGTGAGAAAGGCATATTGTAGCGAAGTTGACCATACTATAACGTGTTAGTTTTTCTGTACAAAAACGAGGCGATCTGTCGCTACATTCGGTCGTTAACCGAGTAAATCATTATTACACCGTTTCCAGGCCAGCATAAAACCCTGGTAATCTGGCTAAAACGCCATCGTTCATGTCAGTGGATTGTCCTGTTGTACCTGCCATTTACTGGATATGTCAGTTGATTTACAGCAGAATATTCCTGTTTAATAACCTGAAATTTAAAGCCTTATTCATAAAAACTGCCGGTAATCACTCTAACTCGTTCTTAGTTAAGCGTTTATCGCTGATTCCACGGCAAATAATAAAATAGCAACCACAACAGATGGGGTAGTTCGGATGAAAATGAGTAAAGGTAGTGCGTTCCTGGCGGGCTGTATCGCCCTGGCAATGAGTCATGCGGCAATCGCCAA